>JABLXX010000001.1:600000-900000 GCA_013177825.1 Syntrophaceae bacterium | reverse complement strand
GGACGGATTCCACGAGCATCTGCTGGCGGTCGTCAAGGTTGAAGTCCATGTTTCTCCTTCATGATTTCTGTTCTTCCGGTTGCCCGGCTTTATGACATCGCGACGTGCTGAAGGCGGGAGGCGCCCTCCTCCGCACTGCAGAGCCTCCGGGCCGCAGACAGGGTGGGAACGGACGTGCAGTCGACATCCAGAGCCCGGAAAAAGTCGCGCAGCGGCCTCCCCGGCCCGATCTCGAAAATCGAGTCCGCACGAGACGCCACCGCCTGCATGTTCTCGACCCACCGGACCGTCCCGCTCACCTGCCGCACAAGGCTCCGGATCACGGCTTCACCGCAGGGCTCGTGAAAGCCGCCGCAGACGTTCGAAGCCACGCGCGGCGCCGCTTCCGGATCCATCCGGGGCCTTATCTCCCGCAGGGTACCCTCGAGAGGGGCCTCCGCCGATCTCATGAACCGGCTGTGAAAGGGAGCGCTCACCGTCAGGGGGACGAACCGGCACCCCTCGCCGCCGTCCAGCGAGTTCCGGAGGCGGGCGACGGCTTCCTCGACCCCTTCCCTCAGTCCGCTGAGAACGATCTGCCGGGGAGAGTTCACGTTCGCCACGTCCACCGGAAGCCCTTCCAGGTCCCGGCGGACGGCTTCGGGATCCAGGGAGCCCGCAATCACGGCCACCATGGCACCGCCCTCCGGCACGGCCTCCTGCATCAGCCGCCCCCGCTCCCGGACGATCCGGACGGCGTCGGACAGCGAGAGCACGCCCGCCGCAACGAGAGCCGTGAATTCGCCCAGGCTGTGGCCCGCAAACAGAGCGGGGTCCAGGCCCGTCAGCTCCCGGAAGGCCCGGAACATGGCCATCTCCGTTGTGAGGATGCAAGGCTGTGTGAACTCCGTCCTGTGAATCCGTTCGTCATCGGCAAAGCACAGGGCCGCCACATCCCACCCCAGGGTATCCGACGCCTCTTCGTAAGCCTGGCGGCTGACGGCAAAGGCCTCATGAAAGTCCCGGCCCATTCCGGGCCGCTGGCATCCCTGCCCGGGAAATACGACGGCGATGCACGGTTTTCGCATTTCTGCAACCTCCATCCGAATGGATTTGACCGCCCTCAAAGCACCATCCGTGCCAGTCGGACTCGCTCCTCCCATCGAGGGCAATGAACAGACCGTTCTCACAATGGAAATATCCGGCAGGAAATCCGCAGGACGGAAGCAAAGGGTCTCCCTGTCTTTCTTTCTTCTTCCGCCGGACGCTCAACGGCTGCGGTTCCTTCAGCGGAGCGGACAGCCGTAAATGAATGATTTCACGGCTCCGATGGCCCTGCAGCGGCTGTTCGCGTCCTGCGCACACCGCTACGCACCGCGTAACGGATTACGCAGCACCGGCGGGCAGACAGGCCGGCCCCATGACGCAGCCACATGGATTACACCGGCAATACGGACAGTTATAAAACAGCGGGAATGCAGGGGACATTGGCACGGATCCTGTACGGGAAAAGACAAACGGATTTTTCATTCAACGATCAACGATTCATCCCAAGGAGGGTGCCATGAAAAAGAGAAGGACAGCAAAGAGCGCGGCAGCGGCCATGACAACCGAGAAATGGGAGGCCGCGTCCCGGCAGGAGAAAGACGGCGTTTTCTATTATGCGGAAGTCGACACCGGCCTCGAACAGCTGTGGCGGGCCGACACCGCGGGCGCGGACGAAAGCGAAGGCCCTGTCATGTATGGCTGGTTCAGCCTGGAAAACCTTTATTTCGGGGACATGGAGCTGCGCATGATGCCGATCCAGGTGAAGGTCCGGGCTCCGAAAAGCGTATCACCCATGAAAATAGGACGGTTCAGCCTGTTTTACCAGGCCGACCGCTGCTTCCGCTACGCCATCCCGGGCGAGGGAGCCTAGAGGACCTGAACGCATACACGACCCTGCCATTGCCAATAAAAACGCCTCTCCCGGGCGTCTCCTTCCCATGGCAATGGCAGGGTATCGTTGCTGATCATCACGGACCGGACGTTCCGGCAGCCCGCGAAAGCGGGCGTTTTTGTCCTCCGCCTTGACGTCTTCCCCCATTTGCCCCTATCATGCTCCTGCATGCCGGGTTCCCCGGCGGGCACTCCTGCAACCATGGAAATATTCACTCTGGCAGCCGTTTCGCTCATCATCAGCGTATCCATCCTTCTGCGGAGGGACAGGGGGCCGATCCTTCTGTCCTTTGCGGCCCTCTGTTTCGCCGTTTTCCTCCACAAGTGGGGGCAGTTCTTCGGGAGCGTCGTTCCCTCCGATTTCTGGGAAACGACCTCTTTCCTGGGGCTTCTGGGAATCCCTCCCCTGGCGGTGGCCTTCTTTCAGAACCTTGTGAAAGACCGCCATGTCCTCCGCCGGCGGGACGCCGCCGTGACGGCGCTCGTCAGCATCGCCCTCGGGGCGGCGTCCTTCACGCCCTTCCGGGAGCGCTTCTCGTTCGCCCTGGTCCTGGAGATTTATGTCATCGGGATCCTGCTGGTGTGCCTGGCGGCCCTGATCCTCTTCACCATCCGCCGCACGGCGGGACCGGAGAAGAAGCGGTTCCTCTACCTCACGCTGGCCTGCACGGCCGCATTTCTCCTGAGCCTGGCCGACCTGTTCCAGCACCTCCACGGAGCATTCCCGCCCCTCTCCAACATATTCATCGCCATCCTGCTCTATTTCGTCCTGATGTTCGTCACTCATACCCAGATGGCGGAACTCAGGGAAATCATGGCCAGGACCCTGTTCCTGGCGATCATCACAGTCACGGCCACCCTGATGGCCTGGGCGATCCTCCGGCTTTTCGCCGGGGGAACGACCCCGCCTTTCACGCACCTGATGGTGGCCAGTTTTCTCATCGTCATCGCCATCGAACCACTCCGGGAGATCCTGAGGAAACTCTTGATGCTCCTGTTCCCGGACAGCCGGGAGCTTCTCCGGTCCCTCTTCGCCTTCGACGCAAAGCTCGAGCGGGAAAAGTCCCTTCTCCTGGAGGAGATGGCCCCCGTCTTCGCCCATGAGATCCGGAATCCCCTCGGCTCCATCAAGGGCGCCGCCCAGTATCTCCGCTCCGAAGTCAGCTCCGACGAAAACCGGAAGCTGGTGGACGTCATCATCGAGGAAGTGAACCGGCTGAACCGGGTCGTATCGCAATTCCTGAACTTCGCCCGTCCCTACCAGCCCGACCTGAAACCCCAGGACATCAACCGCGTGGTAGAGCGGGCCGTGGACATCATCCGGGCCAACATCCTGTCGGAAAAGATCACCATCCAGACGGACCTCCGTTCCGAGCTTCCGGCGGTCAACGCCGACCCTGAACAGCTGGTCCAGGTCATTCTCAACATCGCCATGAATGCCATCGAGGCCATGCCGGAAGGCGGCACGCTGATGCTGCGGACCCGCAGGATCGAGAGCGACGAGGGAGACACCGTGGCCATCGCGATCCGGGACACGGGACCGGGGATCCGCCGGGAAGACATGAAGAACATCTTCAAGCCCTTCTTCACGACAAAGGAGCGGGGGGTCGGCCTGGGGCTGGCCATCTGCCAGCGGATCATGCGGGGGCACGGCGGTCATATCCGGGCCAAGTCTCTCCCGGGCAGGGGGAGCATTTTCATCATCCGGGTCGGCATCCCTTCGTGAGTCCGGAACTCCCGGGCGCCGGTTTCCGATTGCGGCATGAAGGCGGGCGCTCCCCGGCCGGCCGCCCGACAAGAAAGGTTCTGCAATGCACAGAATTCTCATCGTAGACGACGAGCTGAACATGCGGCTGGTCCTGCAGGCCATGCTGCGGAAGGAAGGCCTCGACGTCCTCCTGGCCGCGGACGGCCTCGAGGCGTTGAAAGTCCTCAAGAGGGAAGAGGTCTCGGCGGTCATCACGGACCTGAAAATGCCGAAGCTGGACGGGATGGCCCTTCTCGACGCGATCCGGCAGGACCAGCCGGCCCTTCCCGTCATCATGATCACCGCATACGGCACGATTGCGACGGCGGTGGACGCCCTCAAGAAGGGGGCCTTCGATTACATCACGAAGCCCTTCGAGCAGGACGAAATCAAGAACGTCATCCGGAAGGCGATCCAGACCAAGACCCTCGACGACAGCGAGATCGTTCCCGGCCCGGGCGAAATGGATCACGGGGGCATCGTCGGCCGAGGGGAGGCCATGATGGAGCTGTTCGAGACGATCCGCTGCGTCGCCCCGACGACGACGACGGTTCTGATCACCGGTGAAACCGGGACGGGAAAGGAGCTTGCCGCCCAGGCCGTGCACCTCAACAGCCCCCGCAAGGCCAACCCCTTCCTGAAGATCAACTGCGCCGCCATCCCGGAAAACCTCATGGAGAGCGAGCTCTTCGGCTATGAAAAGGGCGCCTTCACCGGGGCCGTGATGAGCAAGCCCGGGCGGTTCGAGCTGGCCCACAAGGGAACCCTTTTCCTGGACGAAATCGGCGAGCTCTCGCGGGACATGCAGGTCAAGATCCTGCGGGTCATCCAGGAACAGGAGTTCGAGCGCGTGGGAGGGCTCCGGACGATCAAGGTGGACGTCCGCCTGATCGCCGCAACGAACCGCAACCTCCAGCAGGAGGTGAAGGAGGGCCGCTTCCGGGAAGACCTGTACTACCGGCTGAACGTCTTTCCGATCTGGATCCCGCCGCTTCGGGAGCGCCGCGAGGACATGCCCGCCCTGGTCGACTTCTTCATCCAGAAGTTCAACCGGAAGTTCGAGCGGGCCGTCCAGGGGGCGGACCGGGAGCTGCTGGAGATCTTCCGCCGTTACGACTGGCCGGGAAATGTGCGGGAAATGGAAAATGTCCTGGAGCGGCTCGTGCTCATGGCCTCGAAGGACAGCCTGACCGCGGACAACCTCCCGCCCGAGCTGAAGGCAGCGGTCCAGGAGGCCGTGCTATCCGGACGAGGGGACCAGCGGGAGCCGATCAAAAAGCTCATCAAGGAGCATTCCGAGGAGATCGAGCGGCAGATGATTCTCTCGGTTCTGGAATCCTGCGGATACAACGTCACCCGGGCGGCACAGGAGCTGGGGATGAGCCGCAAGGGACTGCAGCTGAAAATGATCAAGTACAACCTGAGGAAGGGGTCCTGACGAAAAAGAAGGGGTCCGGCATAACCCGTAACCCCTTGATTTTCATGGTAGGCAGTACTGGATTTGAACCAGTGACTTAGACCGTATAACTCTTCTCGAATTCGTTAAGGGTATAACCCCTCAAGAAACAAAAGGAAATACATTGGAGAACCGGGATAAACGTCCCGTCTCCCTGTTTATTTTACACAGCTTTTATTGCCATCATAACGGAAACCGGACTTCTCATCACAACGCACACAGGAGTCCTTGCCGTTGAACTTCGTATAACGGAAGCCGGACCTCTCATCACAACGCACACAGGAGTCCTTGCCATTGTACGTCGTATAACGGAAGCCGGACTTCTCATCACAGCGCACACAGGAGTCCTTGCCGTTGAACTTCGTATAACGGAAGCCGGACCTCTCATCACAACGCACACAGGAGTCCTTGCCATTGTACGTCGTATAACGGAAGCCGGACTTCTCATCACAACGGACACATGTTTCTTTTCCGTTATATTTCGTAAAACGGAAGCCGGCCGCTGTATTGCAGTTCGTCTTGTTAGACGGGCTGGTAACGCCGGGGCTGGTAACGCCGGGACTGGTAACGCCGGGGCTGGTAACGCCGGGGCTCGTGACGCCCGGGCTTGTAGCGCTGCCGCCAAAGGCCGATGACACCAAAAAACACAGCGACATGATCAAAAATACGGAAACAGCGAATCTCTTCATACCACCCCTCCTTAAACTGTCTAAATTTTTAATGAATTCGGGCTTCTATAAATATACTTCTCCTGTCTGTCAAGACATATTTTAACCAATCGTTGCCGAACACGGTGTTGATATGCGGCGGGTACAAAAGGTGTGCATTACCGATGGTCTGATGTTGACTTTGAACGAAAACAGATTCACATAAGACGAACTTTCAATCACGGACGCTCCTTCTCGCCGAAGACAAAGAAGAGCGTCAGGACCATCTACGGTTCACCCGCCCTGGTCCAGGCGATTCGGCTTGGGAAGCCGGCACGCTTTCCGAACGGCGGTTATCCGGATGTTGCAGACGGGGCTGGGGACAGATGAACGATAGCACCATGGTTCGGCTACACATCCACAAGGCGTTGAGAGGCGTGACGATCGCCCGGATCCAGTTCCATGGCCCATTGATGGCGAATGGTAGCAGATAAGAAAAAAGGGGTTCCGGCATGACCCGTAACCCCTTGATTTTTATGGTAGGCGGTACTGGATTTGAACCAGTGACTTCTACCGTGTGAAGGTAGCACTCTCCCACTGAGTTAACCGCCCGTGAGGGCGTTGTATGTAATCCAAGGAGGTTCTTTTTTCAAGGAAAAAAAACGGAGGAGACGATGCACCCACTGTCGCGGCTGTTTTACCCGGAGCGAGTCCTCATCTACGGAGTCTCCGACTCACCCAGCAACCTGGCCAAGTTCACGGCGCTGAACCTCGAGACCTTCCGATTCCCGGGGCGGATGGACCTGGTCGGCAAGGAAGGAGGATCGTACCTCGGCCGGCCGATCCACGGGAGCATCGAGGAGATCGACGGCTCCCCCGACCTGGCGGTGCTCCTGATCCCGGCACGATCGGTTCTCAAGGTCCTGGAGGACTGCGGACGGAAGGGCGTGTCTTTCGCCGTCGTCCAGGCCGCCGGCTTCAGCGAATACGACGAGGAGAAGAGCGGCCTGGAAGACCGGATCCGGGAGGTCCTCCGCCGCTACGGGATGCGCCTGATGGGCCCCAACTGCATCGGCACGGTCAACCTGGACAACGGTCTTATCCTGCCCTTTTTCCCGGTCGAACCGGAGGCCGTCATGAAGGGACCGGCCTCCATCGTCGCCCAGAGCGGCGGTGTCGTGATGGACAGCATGCGCCTGCTGACGCTGGAGAACATCGGCATGAACAAGGTTCTCAGCATCGGCAACAAGCTGGACCTGAACGAGTGCGATTACCTCTCCTTCTTCCTGGACGACCCGGAGACCCGCATGATCGGCCTCTACCTGGAGCATGTCTCCGACGGCCGCCGCCTCCTGGAGATCGCCCGGACCGCCCGGAAGCCCATCGTCGTCCTCAAGGCCAACCGGACGCCGGCCAGCCGCGAGATCGCCAAATTCCACACGACCGCGCTGGCGGGGGACGACGAGGTCGCCGAGGCCGCCTTCCGGCAGGCGGGGATGCATCGGGTGGAGACCCTGGGCGAGATGATGGAGGTCTTCAAGGCCTTTCTCCTGCCTCCCATGGCGGGCGACCGCATTGGCGTCCTCTGCCGCTCCGGCGGCCAGGGCGTGGTCCTGGCCGACGCGGTCCACCGCGCCGGATTCCGCCTGGCGCAATACTCCGATGCGGTGTACGACGCGATCCGCCGGGAAACCCGGGCGGGGGTCATCCGGATGACGAACCCCCTGGACCTGGGAGACGTCTTCGATACCCGCTTCTACACCCAGGTGCTCGAAAAGGCGCTCCAGGAGCCCGGCGTGGACGGCGTGGTCTTCGGCCTGACCTACCTGCACAGCGCGCACATCCCCGAGACGCAGGCGCTCATCCGCTCCGCCCTGGAGCTGCAGGAGCGCTACAACAAGCCCGTGGTCATCTACGTCATTGCCAGCCGGAAATTTCATTTTACCCTGAAGCAGACCTGCAGCCTCCCGCTCTTCTCGGACGCCCGGCAGGCCCTCTCGGCCCTGGCAGTCTCCCGCCGCGATCACCTGCGCCGGCAGGAGATCGATCGCCAGCCCCGGGAAACCGTTTTTTTCAGTGTTCCCTCCTCCCCGGCGGAAGGCCCGGATCGCTTCCTGCCCCCGGAGGAGGCCTTCCCTCTCCTGGCTTCCTGCGGAATCCCCCACCCGCCGTTCGCCGTCACCGGGAACCGCCGGGAGATCGTGGAGGCGGCGCGGAGCATGGGGTTCCCCGTCGCCCTGAAAACGGCCGACCCGGCGGTGCTCCACAAGACCGAGACCGGCGGGGTGCGGCTGAACCTGGAGGATGAACAGGCCCTGGAAGAGGCCGTGGAACGGATGTCCGGCCCCTGGCTGGTCCAGAAAATGGCACCTCCGGGCCGGGAGGTCATCGTGGGGGGCAGGCAGGACCGGGAATTCGGCCCGCTGGTCCTCTTCGGCCTCGGCGGGATCCTGACGGAGGTCCTGCGGGATGTGGCCCTGCGGGTGGCGCCGCTCACGGAAGAGGAGGCGGGGGTCCTGATCGGGGAAACCCGGGGAGCGGCGCTGCTGAAGGGATTCCGGGGGGAGCCGCCGGCGGACCTGGATGCCCTGCGGAAGCTGATCGCCGCGGTCTCCAGCCTCCTGGCGGATCACCCGGAGATCCGGAACCTCGACATGAACCCGGTCCTGGTTTACGGGGAGGGCCGGGGATGCTGCGCCGTGGACGTGAAGATTCAGGCGTCTCCGACGCGGACGCCCGGGACCGTCAAGTCGCTGTAGAACTCTATGCGCCGGTCGTCCAGGAGCACGTTGTGGGCGTTCAGGCGCTTGTCCCGGACGGCGGACACGTCGATCGAAGCGGTCCCGATCTCTTCCTCGCCGGCTCCGGCCCGATAGAGGAGATTGGCCTGGGGACCCGTGATCTGGCTGCGGCCCGTGTAGAGGCAGAACTTCCCGCCCCGCTTCTCCGATCCGACGCGGTTCGCCGTCACGGCGTAGAGCCGGTTTTCCAGGCAGCGTGTGATCATGGCGTCCTGGCAGAAGGGCATGACGAGGTTGGCGCAGTGGGCCACCACGTCGGCCCCTTTCAGGGCCAGGATGCGCATGGACTCGGGAAAGAACCAGTCGAAGCAGATCATGATCCCGACCCGGCAGGAACCGATGTCGTAAACCGCGAAGGGCCGGTCGCCCGGGTCGAACCAGAGCTTCTCCTCGTGGAAGAGGTGGATCTTCCGGTAGGTCTCCACGGAGCCGCCGGGAGACACCAGGACGGCCGCGTTGTAGCATTTCCTCCGGTATCGCTCGATCAGCCCCGCCACGATGTGGACGTTCCGCTCCGCGGCGACCGCCCGCAGGGCCTCCGTTGTCCTTCCCTTCGGAACCGTCTCGGACAGATCCCGGACCTCCTCCTTGGAGGTGAAGAGGTATCCCGTGTTGAACAGCTCGGGAAGGACGATCAGGTCCGCGTCGCAGCGGCGGATCATCTTCACGGCCCGCTCGACGTTCCCCTCGACGTGGCCGAAAACCGGCTTGGTCTGAACAAACCCGATTCTCATGATTCGATTCCTCCCGGACGTCCGTGAATTGCCGCCGGCCCGCAGCCCCTGACGACAACAGCGATATAACACAGGGGCCGCCGGGACAAAACAGAAAAGCCGCGGCACGGGGCCGCGGCTTTTCTTATAAGGCCACCGGTCGCGTCCCCTTCACGCGAAGGGGACGCTCCGTTGGAAACACGATGGGTGACGGTTACAGCATCTCGTAGATCGCAGCCGCACCCATGCCGCCGCCGATACACATGGAGACGATGCCCTTCTTCGCCTTCCGGCGCTTCATCTCGTGGAGCAGCTGGGCCGTCAGCTTGCCGCCCGTCGCTCCCAGGGGGTGCCCCAAGGCGATGGCGCCGCCGTTCGGGTTGATGTCACCGGCCCAGTAGCGGTCTTCGATCCCGAGGAGACGGCAGCAGGCGATGGCCTGCGAGGCGAAGGCCTCGTTGACCTCGAAGACATCGATGTCCTTCGTGGTCAAACCGGCCATCTTCAGGACCTTGGGAATCGCGTAGGCCGGGCCCATGCCCATCTCCTCGGCCTTGCAGCCCGCGACGGCAAAGTAACTCAGCTTGGCCAGGGGCTTCAGCCCCAGTTCCTTGGCCTTCTCGGCCGACATGAGCAGGGAGAACGCCGCGCCGTCGGTCATCTGGGAGGCATTGGCCGCCGTGATGACACCGCCTGCCTTGAAGGGCGACTTCAGCTTGGCCATATCCTCCAGCTTCACGGGCCACCTCACGCCGTCGTCCGTGTCGAAGACGACCTTGTCGCGGATCCGCTTCCCGTTCTTGTCCCTCTTGTACTTGAAGGCCTCGATGGGAATGATCTCTTCCTTGAACTTCCCGGCCTTGATGGCCTCGTAAGCCCGGCGGTTGCTCTCCACGCCCATCTTGTCCATGTCTTCCCGGGAGACATTGTAGCTGACCGCCACGTTCTCCGCGGTGATGCCCATGGAAACATACACGTTGGGCTGGCCGCCATCGAAGTTCCAGTCGGGGTTCGGGCGGAAAATGCTGCCGCCCATGGGGATGTGGGACATGGTCTCACAGCCGCCGGCGATGATGATATCGGACCAGCCGGCCCGGATCTTCGCCGTGGCGTCGGCGATGGACTGCACGCCCGAGGAGCAGAAGCGGTTGATCGTCATGCCGGACACGCTGATCGGCAGTCCGGCACCGATGGCGAGCACCCGGCCGTAGTTCATGCCCTGCTCGGCCTCCGGAAAGGCGCAGCCGACGATCAGGTCGTCCACGTCTTCCGGCTTCACTGCGGGGACCCGGGCCATGAGGCCCCGGATTACCTGGAAACCAATTTCATCCCCTCTCGTTGCGGCAAGGCCGCCCCTCTTATAACGTCCACCAGGACTTCTGACCGCTTCAACAATCACAGCATCAGTCATGATATTCCTCCTTAGGATGCACGGGCGAGTACGCCCGCGTCTTTGTTGAAATTGCTTCTAATTCCGGAGCGGCTTGCCCGTGGAGAGCATGTGCATGATCCGGTCCTGGGTCCTTTTCTCGCCGCAGAGGGAGAGGAAGGCTTCCTTTTCGAGATCCAGGATGTCCTGCTCCGTCACGTAGGTCCCTTCGTTGCAGTCGCCGCCGGAGAGGATGTAGGCCACCTTCCGGCCGACGTGGACGTCGTAGTCCGAGGCGTAGTTGCCGTGGCGCATGTTGTACAGGACGCCGTTGGCCATTCCGCGGAAGTTCTCGCCCATCACGGGGATGAGTGCAGGCCGCGGCGGCTTGTAGAACTTGGACAGGCCGAGAACGACCTGCTTGGCATCCCAGATCTGCTGATCACGGTTGAGGCTGATGTTCTCGGTCTTGCGGATGTACCCCAGCTCCATGGCCTCCATGGCGCTGGTGGCGACCTTGGCCGTCCCGATGTTCTCGAAGGCCTTGGCCATGTGGAACTGCAGGTTCAGGCCCGCTTCGACGACGCCGTCGGGCAAACCTTCGGTAACGCGGACCAGGATTTCCTTGCATCCGCCGCCCGCGGGGATTACGCCCACGCCGACTTCGACGAGGCCCATGTAGGTCTCACCGCAGGGCTGACAGCGGGCGCCGTGCATGGCAATCTCGCAGCCGCCGCCCAGGGCCAGTCCGGCCGGGGCGGTCACAACAGGCTTGGAGAGGTACTTCATCCTCATGTTGGCGTTCTGGAAATTCGCAACCAGCGCTTCCAGGACATCCCAGTCGCCCTGCTGGATGGCCAGGAGGACCTTGAAGATGTTCGCGCCGGCCGAGAAGGCCCGGGGATCGTGGTTGCCGACGACCATGCCGAGGAAGTCCTTCTCGACGATGTCGCAGCTCTTGTTGATCATCTCGATCACGCCGTCGTCCACGGCGTTCATCTTCGTGTGGAGCTCGAGGCACGCCACGCCGTCGCCGATGTCGATGAGGCTGGCGGAGGCGTTCTCCGCGACGACCTTGTTCTGCTCCTTCAGGGCGGGCAGGAGAATGACCCTCGGGTTGTCCTCCAGCTTGACGTAGCCCTTCTTGGCAAAATCATAGTAGTACAGGCCGTCGGCCTTCTTGTCGTAGAAGGACTCGCAGCCCGCCTTGAGCATGTCTTCGATTTTCTTGGGCACCTTCTTGCCGAGTTTCTTCATGACGTCCACGGCATTGCGGACGCCTACGGCATCCCACGTCTCGAAGGGTCCGAGGGCGTGGTTGTAGCCCCACTTCATGGCGTTGTCGATCTCCACGACGCGGTCGGCGATCTCGGGAATCCGGTTCACGGCGTAAATGAAGTTGTTGCAGAGGTATTCCCGGATCAGGTCTGCAGCCTTGTCTTTCCCGTTGAAGACGATCTTCATCGATTCGGCAATGCCGAGATCGGAGGCCTTCTTGGCCGCACTGACGGACTCAAATTTCGGTTTCGTGGGCGCCACGTAATCGAGGGTGCTGTAGTCCAGCACCAGCTTGGCTTTCTTGCCCTTGGCGTCCTTGGTCTTTTTGTAGAAGCCCTGCTTGGTCTTGTTGCCGAGCCACTTCTTCTCCATCATCTTGTCCATGAAGCCCGCGGGGATGAAGAGCTCGCGGGACTCATCGTCGGGCACGGCGGCATAGAGGTTCTTCATGACGTGGTAGCCCGTGTCGAGACCGACCAGGTCCAGGGTTCCGAAGACGGCTGTGCCGGGGCGACCCACGGCCTTGCCGATGACGGCGTCCACTTCCTCGATCTTCAGGCCCTTCTGGACCATCAGCGCGATGGCGTTGGAGATGTCGAAGACACCGATGCGGTTGCCGATGAAGTTCGGGACGTCCTTGCAGACTACAACGCCCTTCCCGAGCACTTCCTCGCAGAATTTGATCATGAACTCGACAACTTCCTTCTTCGTCTCCTTGCCGGGGATAACCTCCAGGAGCTTCATGTACCGGGGGGGATTGAAGAAGTGGGTTCCCAGGAAGTGCTCTTTCAGCTTTTTGCTGAAGTTGGCGGTGATGTCCTTGATGGGAAGACCCGAGGTGTTGGTTGTGACGATGCAGCCGGGCTTCACGATCTTCTCGACCTTTGCGAACAGGTCCTGCTTGATCTTCAGGTTTTCGATGACGACTTCGATGACCCAGTCGACATCGGCCAGCCACTTCAGGTTGTCCTCGAAGTTGCCGACCTTGACCATGGCGGCGTTTTTCCTGGAATAGAAACTCGCCGGCTTGGATTTCGTGACGCCGGCCAGCCCGCTGGCGGCAAAGCGGTTCCGCCAGGCGGGACTCTTCTCGGTCAAACCGGCTTTTTTATCGGCTTCAGTGAGCTCGAAGGGGACGATGTCGAGCAGACAGCACTCGATCCCCGCATTGGTCAGGTGGGCGGCGATGGTGGCCCCCATGACCCCGGCTCCCAGAACAGCGGCTTTTTTGATCTGATATGACATGTCTTTCCTCCTTGTGAAAATCGGTAGAGCGGATCGTTACGCCGAGAAGCACTCGTCGGCGATCTCGATGGGCACCTTCTCCCCTTCCTTGATGAGTTCGCAGCGGGTCTTGACCGTCGAGAGCATTTCCACGGAGAAGAATTTTGCCGATGCGATCTTGCCCTGGTAGAAGGCCACTTCGGGATTCGTATGAACCAGCGCGCGCTGCTTTCCGATGCTGTCGGCACCGTTAGCCTCGTACAGGGCGTTCAGCTTCTCATCCGCGATCACCGCCGCCTGGACGAGCAGCCAGCCCAGGACCACGTCTCCGAAGATCTCCAGATAGGGGGACGCGTTCAGGACGGGCAGCAGGAAGCTCGAGCTCTTGCCGTAGCCGGCGAAGGCCATGGTCAGGTCGATCAGGGCGTTCCCCGCCTCTTCCAGCTTGCCGGCGTACTTCTGCAATTCTTTGGAAGCCTTCGCCTTGCCGATGGTCGCCATGATCTCACCGGCCAGGTTCATGACGTTTGCGCCCTTGTTGGCGCCCAGCTTGCGGCCCACCAGGTCGAGGGCCTGGATCCCGTTGGTCCCCTCGTAAATAGCCGCGATCTTAACGTCTCGCATGTACTGTTCCACGGGATATTCGCTGCAGTAGCCGTATCCGCCGTAGGCATCGACGGCCTTGGAGCAGACCATCAGTGCGATGTCGGAGGAGAAGGCCTTGCAGATCGGGGTCAGGAGTTCCAGCATGCCAAACCACTTTTTGGACTCCGCCCCCTCCGTCACATGGGACATGTCCAGGCAGAAGGATGCATAGAGATTCAGGGCCCGGAGCCCTTCCACGTAGGATTTCATCCACATCAGGTCCCGCCGGATGTCGGGATGCTTGATGATCGGAACGGCCTTGGCATCGGGGTTCTTCATTTCCCAGACAGGCGTCATCTGGATGCGCTCCCGGGTGTAGGCGAGGGCGCTCTCAAAGGCTGCCGTGGCGTGCCCCAGGGACTGCATGCCCACTTCCATCCGTGCCTCGTTCATCATCTGGAACATGACCCGCATTCCCTCGCGCTCCTTGCCGAGAAGCTCGCCGATGCACTTTCCGTCTTCACCGAAATTCAGCGTACAGGTGGCGCTGCCCTTGATGCCCATCTTGTGTTCGATGTTTCCCGTTTTCACGTCATTGAACTCGCCCAGCGAACCGTCGTCGTTCACCTTGTACTTGGGCACGATGAAGATGGAAATGCCCGCCGTCCCCGGGGGATCTCCTTCGATGCGCGCCAGGACAGGGTGAATGATGTTGTCCGTCAGGTCGTGATCCCCGCAGGAGATGAAGCACTTTGTCCCGGTGATGAGGTACTTGCCGTCGGGCAGGCGCTTGGCCGTCGATTTCAGGGCACCGACGTCGCTGCCCGCACCGGGCTCGGTTAGGCACATCGTTCCGCCCCACTTGCCTTCGTACATCTTGTACATGTACTTGTTCTTCTGCTCCTCCGTCCCGAACGTATCGATCAGGGCGGCGGCGCCGTTGGTAAGGCCTGGATACATCCAGAAGGCGAAATTGGCCGCCGAGATCAGCTCGGCGCATGCATTGCCCACCGTATGGGGCAGCCCCTGTCCCCCAACCTCGGGGGAACGAATCATGGCGAGCCAGCCACCCTCGTTGTATTTTTTGTAGGCCTCGTGAAAGCACTTCGGTACGTAGACCTTGCCGTCCTTGAACGTACAGCCTTCGTGATCCCCTTCCTTGTACGTGGGTTCGATAACGTTGGCACAAAGCTTCTCCGCTTCCTTGATGATCATCATGATGTCATCCTTGGAGAAAGCGGAAAATTTCTCAGTGGCGAACAGTTTTTCAATCCCCAACTGTTCAAAGAGGACAAACTGCTGATCTCTCCCGTTTACCAGCTTGCTCATAACAACCTCCTTCCCAAATGTCCGTTACGTTTACTGAAAACGACGTTTCCGCCTTTCTGTACGTCCGGGGTGCCGGCGTTGCTTCTACCGGTCCGTTCTTCCGCCTGCAGCCGTCTTCATCTGGTCTTCCGCTGCTGTTTCCGGGGTCGTCAGACCGCGGATGACCTCCCGTATCCCTTCCTCGACAGTAGAGCGAATGCGCTCCTCTCTCCGGCCTTCCAACCCGGTAAAGAGGTGAAGGGAAATGATTCCGTTGAGAAGACCCCATATGACGTCACGGTTCAGGCGGAGATTCATCGTGGGCGGGAATTCTCCCCGGTCCACCCCGTACTGGAAGATTTTCTCGATGACGCTGATGGTTTTGTTCGTGGTCTTGACAACGTGGCGGTTCAGTTCTTCCGGAAGATTCATGTGCTCCGTATGGAGCATGAAGGTCATGAGAATCCGGAACAGCTCCTTGTCGCCCAGGAAGAAATTGATGTAGATTTTGGCCAACTCGACGAGAAGATCGGACGCCGTTTCCCCGGTGCGGAACAGATTGGCGATTCCTTTGTGAAACTTGTCGATGTCGCTCAGGAGGATCTGCGTGTAGATCTCCTCCTTGCTGTTGAAGTACAGATAGATGGACCCCTTGCTGAGTTCGGCCTTCTGGGCGATGCTCTCTACCGTTACCGGCTTGAAACCTTTTTCAAAAAAGAGCTTTCTGGCCGCCTTGAGGATGGCCGCCCTCCGGTTTTCCTTCTCCCGTCTTCTTCTCTCTTCAAGTCCCACGTTGGTTCCCCGGAGATCAATGACCGTAAGTCATGAATATGAATGACGGTCATTTACTGACCATCGGTCAGTTGGTGAACAAGTACCCGATTCACCAAAGGGTGTCAAGAGAAAATGTTCCCGATTGCTTTTCCTCAAGGATTCCCGTATGAAAGGCGCAAGCAGATTCCGGGACCTCCACCCCGCCTACCCCCCGGTCCCGGACAGGAAAGGTGCCTTGAAAGCGGAAACGATACGGATTATTGATGTTTGGACCGGAAAGGGAATCTGTTTTTTCCTCACGATGCTGCGGCGCCTGTGGGATGCCTTCGCGCCGCGCCCTTTGTCTCCTCCGCCGGTGCGGAAGATCCTTTTCATCAAGCTCATCGAGCAGGGGGCAACCGTGCTGGCCTACAGCGCCCTTCGACGGGCCATCGATCAGGCCGGCCGCGAAAACGTATATTTCATGGTGTTTGAGGAAAACCGGGAGATCCTTTTTATCCTGGACCTCCTGCCAGCGGAAAACGTGCTGATCATCCGGAACCGTGATTTTCTCACCTTTTCCCGGGACATCCTTTCCGCCCTGATCCGGGTCCGAAAGCTTCGGATCGATGCGGTGGTGGACCTCGAATTTTTTGCCCGCGCCTCGGCCATCATTTCCTTCCTCACCGGCGCGGAACGCCGGGTGGGCCTGCATCGGTTCACCAGCGAGGCCCCCTATCGCGGCGACCTGATGACCCACCGGGTTCAGTACAATCCGTACTTTCACACGGCCAAGGCTTACCTGCTCCTGGTGGAGGCGCTGGCAAGGTCACCGGGAGAGATCCCGTTATCCAAGATTCCGGAAAGGGACCTTGCCGTGACGGCCCCCCGTTTCCGGCCGACCGAGGAGGAAACCGGGCGGCTGGAGAAGCGACTGGCGGACATCTGGGGGGAGGCGGGAAGCGGTCCGCTGGTCCTCCTGAATCCCAACGCCGGCGACCTTCTTCCCCTGCGGAAGTGGTCCACGGAAAACTTTATCGCCCTGGGACGGAAGATTCTCGAGAAGAGACCGGATGTGCGGCTGATCATAACCGGCGCCCCGTCGGAAGCGGCATCGGCAGAGGCGGTCTGCAGCCGGATCGGATCCCGGCGGGCCGTAACGCTGGCCGGCAGGACAACGCTCCGGGAGCTCTTGGTCCTGTATACACTCGCCGACGTCCTGGTGACCAACGACAGCGGTCCCGGCCACTTCGCCTCCATGACGGACATCGACAACGTCGTCCTCTTCGGACCGGAAACCCCGCACCTCTTCGGTGCCATCGGGGGACGTCCCCGTACAATATATGCGAAGCTGGCCTGCAGCCCCTGCGTGAACGCCTTCAACCACCGGTTCTCTCCCTGTAACGACAACCGGTGCATGCAGGTCATCACCGTCGAGGAGATCCTCCGTACAGTCCTCGCCTGCCTTGCGGAGAGGAACAAAGCGTCCGGAACCGCTTCCTGAAGGAGCGGACGGTTTCACCGCCTCTCAATCTCCGCACAGAAAAGAATCGGTGTTATTTCCGACGGATTGGGGGAGAAGCTCCCGGCGGCACACCCAGGGCCTGCTCCAGGTTTCGCCGGGCTTCCCCGTAATCGGGCCGAAGCCGGAGAGCCTCCCGGAACAAGGGAACCGCCTCGGACGGTCGATCCTGCGAGGCCACGGCGGCGCCCAGGTTGTTCCAGTATTTCGCCGTGGCGGGACGAAGGGCGACCGCCCTCCGGAACTGTGCTTCCGCCTCCCGGAACCGGCCCGCGCCCATCAGCGCGACGCCCAGGTCATTGCGGGCACGGGAATCTTCCCGCAGTTCAAGGGAGAGCCCGAGGTGGCGGATTGCGTCGGCGGAGAGACCCCGTTCGTGAAGAGCCAGCCCCAGGGCATGGTGCGCTTTGTAATTCCTCTCCGTCACCGCGAGGGTATGCCGGAAGAGCGTCTCCGTATTCTCCCAGTACGCCGCCTGATGCCGAGAAAGCAGGGCACAGACAGCCAGGAGGAGCATGCCCGCCAGGACGGCAACCCTTCTGCCTGCGCCGGACCGCCCCGGCAGATCCGAAACGCCCCACGCCAGCATGACGGCCGGACCGATCAGGGGGATGTAGGTAAACCGGTCCGCCATGGCGATATTGCCGATCTGGACGATCCCGCTTACCGGCACCAGGGTGCCAAGATACCAGAGCCAGCCTACGCCCAGCCAGGGACGCCGTCTCGCCAGGGCGAAAACAGCGCTACTGATGACCGCCAGTACAATCCCGGAGAGAAGAACCTCGCCTTCCGGCCATCGGCCCGGATGCGGATAGAAGGGAGCCAGGCCTGTCGGCCAGAACAGGTGCTGGAGATAGGAAGTATACGAAACCAGGGCGTTCGCCACCCGATCCGCAATGGGATAGACGTCGCCGGGGCCGAGAGCACCCGCCCGGAATTCGGCCCAATAGGCCAAGGCGGAAAACCCGGCGGAAATCGCCAGCAGCGGGATTTTTTCCAGGATCAGCCACCACCAGGATGCCTTGCTGAATTCCCTCTTCCCTAAAATTCCCAGGAGCGCCGCATCACGACGGAGGGGCCAGGCGTCGAGGAGAAGAAGGACAAACGGCAGGGTGACGATCATCGGCTTGGCCATCAGCCCGAGAAGGAATACGGCCAGGAGGAGTCCGTATCGCCAGAAACCGGGGCGGAGCGCATACCAGGCATAGGCCGCCAGGGAGGCCATCCAGAAAAAGCCGCAGAGAACATCCTTCCGCTCGGCCACCCACGCCACGGACTCGACGTGAAGTGGGTGAACGGCAAAGAGGCCCGCCACGAAGGCGCTCCGCCATGGAGCGTCTGTCATGCGGGACAGCGTCAGGAAGAGGATGATCGCGGACAGCCCGTGGAGCAGGACGTTCGTCCAGTGGAACCCGCCCGCCCAGGCACCGTACAGCCGGGCATCCAGCATCAGCGAAAGCCATGTCAGGGGATGCCAGAACCCTTCCTCGAGGGTCGAGAAGGCCCATGCAACGGAGGGGCCGGTCAGACCGGAACGGACATGGGCGTTGCCGGTCACGTATACGTTGTCGTCGAAATGGATGAAGTCGAAACCGCCCGTCTGGCCGAAAACGATCAGGACCAGAAGGAAAATCGACAGTGCCAGGACGGTTTCGACGCGTCTCCCGATCCCGCCCTTACCATAGCGCCCGTCGCCTTCCCGGAGGCGAATCGTCTCACCCTTCTTCATGGCCGCACCCTGCGGAGGCGGCGGATTCCCGCTGCCGCCGCCCACCCGGCCAGAAGAATCCAGGCCGTCGCGGATATCCACGTCCCCGTGACAAACGAGCGCGGCCGGTACCGAACCGTAAAGGCGTGCTCTCCCGGGGACAGGGAAACCGCCATCAGGGTATGGTCGGCGGGTACAAGCCTGTACGGCGCCGGCGGTTGTTGCCCCATGGACTCGATCCGCCAGCCGTTGCTGTAATTCTCCGCAATGAGAAGAATCGCCGCCCGATCCGTTTTCGCGTTGACGATCATGCGGCCCCCCCCGTCATCCCGGATGGAGCAGGTCCCGACCGGCAAGGGGGATCCCCCGATAATCCCCGGGGATTCCTCCAGGATCACGGTTCTCCTGGGATCGAAGGCCGGATCGGTCAAAAGCGCGAGCACTTCGTTCCTCGTCTTCGCCGTCTTCCAATCCGTCAGCAGTTGGACCCTTGGGATGCCGGATTCCATCTCCCGGACAGCTATTCCATCC
Organism: Syntrophaceae bacterium; assembly: GCA_013177825.1. NCBI lineage: Bacteria > Pseudomonadati > Thermodesulfobacteriota > Syntrophia > Syntrophales > Syntrophaceae > Syntrophaceae bacterium. Next base: position 880,441 of record JABLXX010000001.1, on the reverse strand, counting down.
TTGGCCGGCATCAGGATGAAGCGGACGCGAAGAAGGTCCCAGAGCGGATGGTACGCGTGCAGGGGAAGGTAGGTTGACGCCCTGTCGGGATCCACCCCCTGGGTAACGGCCATGAACTCGGCGTACCGCTTCAGCACCATCGGCCCGTATCCCCATATGTCGCGGCTCCCCGTCGACATGGCCGAATTGGGCAACACCCGGTTGAGTACCCGGTAATCGCCGGCTCTGGCCGCATAGAACTTCCGGAACTCCGGGATGAACGTCTCCCGGTAGTGAAACACGGGACGACTGACCCAGGCAAAGACAAACCCCTCCAGCAGGATCAGGAGCAGCAGGAGATAAACCGCCCGGGAATCCTTGTTGGCGATCCAGAGGAGGAGAGCCGCGGCCAGCAGGACCGTTGCCGCAATCAGGACGCCCCGGGCGGCGAAGCCCGCCGTCTGCGCCACGAACGCCGCGTTCTGAAACAGCGACGCCGGAAGATAGGATTCCCCCGTTCCGGTGATCCCAAGTACCAGCCGCATCCAGAGCCCTTCCGCCGTTCCGTCCGAAGAGACATGGAACAGCCAGAGGGAGAACGACAGGAGACCGAGGCCCGCCAGGCACGCCAGCAGGATCCCCGCCCTGGGGAATGCCCGCCGGCGGATCAGGCCGTCCAGTCCGATCCCGGCCAGGAGAGCGACGAAGACAACGGCCTGGAACGCGAACTTCGAGGTCCCGCGAAAGGAACTGAATCCGGGCAGCCAGTTGAACAGAACGGAGAAGAGGGGCGTGTGAACCCCGAGGGCCAGGATCGCCATGATCAGCACCATGATCGGGATATGGCGGCGCTTGTCCTTCTCTCCGCAGACGGCTCCGTAAACCGCAAACACAAGCCCTGTGATCCCGGCGAAAAGGCACATCTCCCAGAGGTAGCAGCGGCCCCAATAAGGGATCGATGTCATGTCCCCGAAGAAGAACGGGATCACCAGCGTCAGCAGGTTTTCCGGCGGCAGGCTGAACATGGAGGCGAATTCGTAGGAAACCCCGGCCGAACGAACGCTCTCCGTACTGGCCGACAGGCTGGGGAAAAGATTGAACGCGCTCAAGGCAACCGCTCCCGCCGGGATCGCGCAAAGGGCGCCCAGGGCCGTCCAGCGCCTCCCCGGCGGGGTGATGAACCGGAGATGGAGAAGAACGTACACCGAGGCCGCCAGGGCTGTGTAGTAGACATACTGGTATTGGCCCGTGAGGATCTGCATGGCCGCAACCACGGAGCCGCCCGCAACCGGGCCGGGGGACGGGCGATCCAGGATCGCGTCCACGGCCAGAAAAAGCAGGGGTACCCAAGCCATGGCGAAGAGGTTGCCCATGTGCCCCGCATAAACATGCAGATAGAATGAGCCGGAAAACATGATCATGACGCCGCTTGCCAGCGAGGCCAGGGGGTGCAACCCCCGACGGGACGCCCAGAGGTACATGAAAAAGCCGATCAGGAAGACATGGAGCGCGATCTGCCCGTTGACGGCCTTGGCCGGGGCGAGCAAAAGGCCAAGCAGGTTGGACGGGTACAGAGGCGTGGACAGGTTCGGCGTCCCCGAAAAAACGTGAGGATTCCAGAGCGGCAGATTTCCCTGCGCCAGCTCCCGCAGCTGGAATTCCATCCCCGACATCTCCCCGGCGTACAGGTCCAGGTATTTTGCCGAGAGAACGACGTCGTCGCCCGTAAAGAGGACGTCGGCAAACAGAACGCCTGTCAGAAGAAGATAAACGAATAGCGCGTGGCGCCAGGTGAAGGATTCCCACAGACCGCCACGAAGACCCGGTGATTCATTCATGCAAGGATCCACTCCCGAGCAGAAGGCGGACCGGTCAACGCCGGCGCTCCGCCATTACCCTCGCCCAGTTCGATCTGGCCTCCCGGTAATCCGGCCGGATGGTCAGAGCTTTTTGAAACAGTTCGGCCGCTTCGCTGAAGCGACCGCTTTCCGCGGCCAGAATCCCCTTGTTGTTATACGCCTCCGCGAAACCGGGATGGAGCTCCAGAGCCCGGTCATACCACAGAAGCGCCTCTTCCCGGTCCCCCTGTTCCGCCAGCGCGGCCCCCAGGTTGAAGGCCGCTTCTGCGTAGTCCGGCCTGATTCTCAGCGCCTGCCGCAAAGGGCCGATCGCCTCGGCGCTCTTCTCGGCCCGGGTCAGGGCGGCCCCCAGGTTGTTCTGCACCAGGGCGTTGTTCGGCTCTACCCGGGCGGCATGACGAAAGATGGAAACGGCGTCCCGCCAGCGTGTTACCTGATTTCGGTCCATGACCGCAAGCACCGGCAGCAGAAGCAGAACGGCTGCAGCCGAAAGAAGCCGGGCGCGGGAAGGAAACCAGGCTTTCACACAATCCGCTCCGCCCCAGGCAACCATCAGAAACAGTCCGATGGAGGGGAGACAGGCGTAACGGTCCGCCATGGCATGGGAACCGATCTGCACGATCCCGATAACGGGGATCAGGGTGCCCAGAAACCAGAGCCAGCCCGTCGTCAGATAAGGACGTCTCCGGAATCCCATCAGGACCGCCAGGGTAATCGCCGCCAGGAGAACGGCCGATCCGAGGATGATCCACAGCGGCCAGACGCCGGGATGGGCATAGTGGATGGACAGATCGGCCGGCCAGAGCGTCTTGCCCAGATAGCGCACGTACGAGACCAGGGCGTTTCCGAGGCGCTCCGAAAGGGGAAACGCCTCCAGGGGCTTCAGGGCGCCGACCTTGGCTTCGGCAAAGAAGGTCACCGACGCAACGCCCGCCGCCATCACCAGCAGGGGTACCTTCTCCAGCAAGGCGGATTTCCAGGTGGCGGGCCGGAAGCGCCTTGTCTCCCCCCGGTCGGCAAACCCTTTCCCGCCGCCGAAGTCCAGACGGTTCAGCGGCCATACATCGAGGAGAAGGAGAACGAAGGGAAGGGTCATGACCATGGGCTTGGCCATCAGCCCCATGAAAAAGACCGCCGCCAGGGCCCCATAACGAAGAATACCCGGCCGCAGGGCATACCAGCCGTAAAGCCCCATGGCGGCAACCCAGAAAAACGCGCAGAGCACGTCCTTGCGGGCCGCCACCCAGGCCACCGGCTCCACCTGGAGAGGATGGACGCCGAAGAGCGCCGCCGCGAAGGCGCTCGGCCAGACCCGCCCGGTGAGTCCGGATAAGACGAGAAACAGGAGGGCCGTCGTCAGGAGATGAAGGAGAAGGCTCGTCCCGTGGTATCCGGCGGGATTGAGCCGGAACAGCTGGGCATCCGCCATGAGGGAGAGCCAGGTCAGGGGGTGCCAGAATCCCGCGTCGGTCGCCGTGAAGGCCCATCGGATCCCCTCTGCGGACAGCCCGCCCCGCACGTGCGGATTGTCGGTGACATAGACATGATCGTCGTAATGAATGAATCCGTTCTGGAATACACCTTGGAAGGACAGCAGGACCAGCGCCGCCAGTCCGATGAGGATCCAGGTTTTCAGATGCGGGAGCGGGGTGGGAACGCTCATGGCTCCCTCAGCCGGTTCCACTGTTCGAGCGCCCGGCCATGGCTGGGATCGATCCGGAGGGCCTCGCCGAACATCCGGATCGCTTCCTCCCGATGTCCCGTTTTCAGGAGAGCCATCCCAAGCCCGCTGTAGGTCTCCGCCTTTTCATGACCCAGCCGAAGGGCCTCCCGGTACTGCCCGGCCGCCTCCTCATAGGACCCAAGCTGAAAGAGGGTGCTGGCCAGGTTGTGGTGATAACCGCCCTCGGAAGGGGAACGGCGGACCGCCTCGCGGAGGTACGTCTCCGCCTCGCCGTATTTGCCTTTTTGAAACAGCGCGGATCCCATGTTGCTGTAAACAAGGGAATACTCCGGATTCATCGCCAAAGCCGCCCGGAAATGGGTCAACGCCTCATCCATCTTTCCCTCGTGATACCAGGCCAGGCCGAGATTGTTTTCGGCGATGTAGTTTCCTTCCGTCACGCGCAGGGCGTGCTCGAAAAGGGTGAAACTGTTCTGCCAGTGCCGGAGCTGCATCCATGAGCCGGCGGCCAGAGCGGCAAGAACAACCATGCAGACTGAGATCACAACCGGTTTCCGTACGTTCCATGCCACGGCTGCGTCCGCGGCGCCCCAGACGATCGCCATATACACTCCGATCATCGGCAGGTATGTATAGCGGTCGGCAAGGGCATGGGGCCCCACCTGGATCAGTCCGATCATCGGCACCAGTGCTCCCAGATACCACAGCCACCCCACCGGGAGATAGAGAAAACGCCGGCCTCTGAACACGACCAGGGCGGTGACGGCAGCCAGAACGGCCAGGGCAAGAACAAACGGGCCCGCGGACACCGTGACGGGATGGGGATAGAAAAAAGCCAGGTTGACGGGCCAGAGCATCTTCCCGAGGTAAAGGGCATAGGACACGACGGCATTGGCAATCCGGGCGCTCATGGGAACGGCATCCAGGGAGGACAGGGCTCCGATTTTCTGCTCCGTGAGGACAACAAGAATTGAGGCCGCCGCCGAAAGCAGGAACAAGGGCAGCTTCTCCAGAATCGCCTTATGGAGCCGGACCTCCGGGAATCCCTGATCCTCCACGCCGGAAGGGCCGGACGGACGGAACAGGCACAGTCTCCGGAGGGGCCAGACGTCGAGAAGGAGCATCACGCACGGCAGGGTCACAATCATCGGTTTGGCCATCAGCCCCAGGAAATAAAGAACCAGGACCACGAAATAGAGGGATACGCGGGGACGTTTCGCATAGAAACCATAGGCCAGCAAGGTCGCCATGGCGAAGAACATGGAGAGGACGTCCTTTCGCTGGGCGACCCAGGCTACCGGCTCCACGTTGAGGGGATGAAGGGCGAACAGCACCGCCACGGCGGCGCTCCTCCGGGGAGCGCCCGTTATCTTGAACAGAAACAGAAACAAAAGAAGGGTGCTTCCCAGATGGAGGAGGGCACTTGTCCGGTGATATCCCCCGGACCAGAGCCCGTAGAGCTGGGCATCCGCCATCAGGGACAGCCAGGTCAGGGGGTGCCAGAAACCCGCTTCGTCATTCCAGAAGGCCCACCGGACACCCTCCCGTGACAGCCCGGCCAAAACATGCTGATTTTCAGCCACATAGACCATATCGTCGTATCGGACAAGCTTGAAGGTCTGTACCTGGCTGTAGACGGCCACAACGGCCAGCGTCAGGAAGAGGCAGAGCAGGAGCGGCAGCGATTTCTCGTTTGATATTCGCATAATGGAAGAAATCCGGGAATGGGGAAATAAAAAAGGGGTAAGACGAATGCCCTACCCCTTTTCTATGATCGTGGATGCTACATCAGGGTGAAATCGCGCCGTCTGCGGTGACCGTGTAGGTCCTGCCTCCGCTGGCGTGAACCGACGTGAGGCCCAGGCCGGACTGGGTCCCGGCGGTGACCGTCGTGGTGACGAGGTTCGTGGACTTGAAGCCGTAGGACTGCAGGGCCGCGATGTCAGCGGTGGCACCCGGAGAGTCGGAGAACAGCGCCTGGGCCGCCGTGTAGGCATTCTTCGCATCCGCCTTGGCCGCCGCCTCATAACCCCTGGTCCTGTAGGCGGTGAACTGCGGGATGGCGATGGCTGCCAGGATGCCGATGATCGCGATGACGATCATGAGCTCGATCAGGGTGAAACCTTTCTGATTCTTCTTGCGGAACGTTTTCAGCATATCATTTCTCCTTTTCTTGAATTTTCTGGTTCATGTTTGATGCCGAATGGAATGACTGCAAACTGGCTCCCCCCTACCACCTCCTTTTCATCCATGCTGTTTGTTTTTTCTCATTTTGAAAGTCGCAAATGGCTATGCAATCGGCATACCAATGGAACGACACCGTCTCGCATCGGCGGAAAGCTCAAGAAATGCCGTGCTCTCTCCCCGGAGGGCCTCATCGGATTCCTTGAGGAGCGGCCGGCCCGGGGGGAAATTACCCGCCTTTTTTCCGGGTCACCGGGGAAATTCACCGGATCCACGTTTGCACGCGAAATCCGTCCCCGGGGCAACACGACGGCAACTGCCGACACGGATCGCTGTATATACACCGATGTTACAGATATCACCAAACTTTTCCTTTACAAGAAAATTCCATCTACGGTAATGATCCCGAACATCCCTTCCAAAAGACCGGTTTCCGGCAGATAACCTGCTTCCGGATCAGGAAAGGGATGCCGCCCCGGGAAGGACCGATCATGTATGAAGTGACCATCACCCGTTCGTTTTCCGCCGCTCACACCCTCCGGAATATCGGAGGAAAGTGTGAATCACTTCATGGACATAACTTCCGTGTGGACGTGACAGTTGCAGGGGAATCTCTGGACGGGGAAGGACTGCTTATCGACTTTCGGCTTCTCAAACGCCGGACGGACGAGACGCTGGAGATGCTGGATCACAAGCATCTCAACGAAATGGATTTTTTCGCGGCAACCAACCCCTCATCGGAAAACCTGGCAAAATGGATTCATGACCGCCTCGCGGGCGGAATCGATTCAGACCGGGTCCGTGTCTCCCGGGTCACGGTCTGGGAATCGGAAGACGCCCGGGCCACATATCAGAACGGGGCGAACCGGCGGCATTCATGATCGACGTTCAGAACCAGCACGATCACCGGAAGATTGACATCCGGAAGGTGGGCGTCAAGGGCATCAAGTACCCCATCATCGTCCTCGACAAAGCCCTCGGCACCCAGCAGGTGAACGCCACCATCAGCATGTATGTGAATCTCCCGCATCATTTCAAGGGTACCCACATGAGCCGCTTTGTGGAGATCCTGAATGAGTTCCGCGGACGGATCAACATTCGAACGTTTCACGTCATCCTGGAAAAAGTCCGGGAGAAACTGCGGGCCGAATCGGCCCATATGGAGATCTCCTTTCCCTACTTCATCGAGAAAACAGCCCCGGTAACCGGGGCAAAGAGCCTGATGGAGTACAGTTGCACGTTTTGCGGGCAGAACGGCGGCGGTCGCTCCGATTTTCTTGTGTCCGTCGTGGTGCCCGTGAATACCGTCTGTCCATGCTCCAAAGAGATCAGCAATCGGGGCGCCCACAACCAGAGAAGCATGGTGACGGTCAAGGTGCGGTTTCGCAAGTTCTTCTGGATTGAAGACCTTATCCGGATCGTCGAGGAGTCGGGTAGTGGAGAGGTATATTCCCTCCTGAAGAGGCCGGACGAAAAATTCGTGACCGAGAAAGCCTACGAAAACCCTATGTTCGTGGAGGACGTGGTCCGGAATGTGGCCATGCAGCTGAACAGGATCGACAATTTCACCTGGTACAGTGTGGAGGCCGAAAACTTCGAAAGCATTCACAACCACAGCGCCTACGCATACCTGGAAAAAGACGTTTAAGGAAAGTGCATCCAGGAATGAATCGAAAGGGAAGCATGGAGACCCGGGATCGTTTCTTCAACCTGTATCGGCATGGTTTTGTTCGCGCGGCGGTCTGCATACCGGAGGTTCAGGTTGCCGATCCGTCCTTCAACGCGGAGAAAACCATCGAGATGGCCCGCAAGGCCCATGAGGGCAAGGCCGCCCTGGCCCTGTTCCCCGAGCTGGGTCTGACGGCGTATTCCAACGAGGACCTCTTCCACCAGGACGCGCTCCTCGTGAGTGCCCGGACAGCCCTCCAGAGGGTTCTGGACGAAACGGCGGCACTGCGGCCGGTCATCGTCGTCGGGATGCCCCTGCGAGTGGACTGCCGCCTGTTCAATTGCGGAATCGTCCTCCATCGGGGCCGCATCCTGGGTGTAGCCGTCAAATCCTATCTTCCGAACTACCGGGAATTCTACGAGGCCAGACAGTTCGCCCCGGCGGAAACGGCCCTCTCCCGGACGGTGGATCTCTGCGGGCAGGAAGGCATCCCCTTCGGCGCCGACCTGCTGTTCCGGGCCGCCAACAATCCCGGGTTCCAACTATTCACGGAACTCTGCGAGGACGTCTGGGTCCCCGTTCCTCCGTCCAGTTACGCGGCCATGGCCGGCGCCACGATTATCTGCAATCTCTCCGCCTCGAACATCACGATCGGGAAGGCCGAATACCGCCAGAGCCTGGCCGCCAACCAGTCCGCCCGCTGCATCGCCGCTTACCTCTATGCGGCGGCGGGACCCGGTGAATCGACGACGGACCTGGCTTGGGACGGCCACGCCATGATTCACGAAAACGGAAACCTGCTGGCCGAATCGGAGCGGTTCGCACGGCATCCACAGATCATCTTCGCCGACGTGGACATGGACCGCCTGGTCCAGGACCGGATGCGCATGACGACGTTCGGACAGAATGCGAGGGCCAACCGGGACCGCATTCAGCAATTCCGCACCATCCCCTTCCTTTTGGAGGAGCCGGACGGGCGAATCCTCCTGGAACGCGAGTACGCCCGCTATCCCTATATCCCGGCGGACCCGGGCAAACGGGATCAGAGGTGCTACGAGGCTTACAACATTCAGGTCCAGGGACTGGCCAAGCGCCTGAAGGCCTCGGGCATACGGAACGTCGTCATCGGGATCTCCGGCGGGCTGGACTCCACCCATGCCCTGATCGTGGCCGCCCGGACGATGGATCTGCTGGAGCTACCCCGGACGAACATCAAGGCCTATACGATGCCCGGCTTCGCCACCACCGGCAGGACATACCGGAACGCCCACGTGCTGATGGAATCACTCGGGGTCGAATCCAACGAGATCGACATCCGTCCCAGCTGCCTCCAAATGCTGCGGGACATCGGACACCCCTTTATGGAAGGGGAAAAAGTCTATGACATCACCTTCGAGAACATCCAGGCCGGCGAACGGACATCCCATCTTTTCCGCCTGGCCAACATGCGGGAGGCCATGGTCGTGGGAACAGGAGACCTGAGTGAACTGGCCCTCGGATGGTGCACCTACGGCGTGGGCGACCACATGTCCCATTACAACGTGAATGCCAGCGTTCCCAAGACGCTGATTCAGTACCTGATCCGCTGGGTAGCCCAATCGGGACCGTTCTCCGCGGAAACCGGCAATATCCTGCTGGACATCCTGAACACGGAGATCAGCCCGGAGCTTGTCCCCGGCGAGGAAAACGGCGGTCCCGCACAGAAGACAGAAGATTTCGTCGGTCCGTACGAACTGCAGGACTTCAACAATTTCTACATTACCCGTTACGGCTATCTGCCGGCCAAAGTGGCCTTCATGGCCTACTGCACGTGGCGGGACAAGAACCGGGGGCTCTGGCCCGATGTACCGCCGGAGAAACAGCGCGGCTATTCCATCGGCGAGATCAAGAAATGGCTGACCGTCTACCTGCAGCGCTTCTTCAAGACGAGCCAGTACAAGCGATCCTGCATCCCCAACAGCCCCAAAGTCGGTTCCGGCGGATCCCTGTCCCCCCGTGGGGATTACCGGGCTCCAAGCGACAGCGAGGCGGCGGCATGGCTGGAAAATGTCCGATTCGTACCGGACGAAGACTGACCATCCGGAGGAAATGCTGATTCCATGGCCGGTGAACAGTTCAGGGATTTTGATGCGACGCAGCTCTTCTGCCCCGTCTGCCGGAAGGCCGTACCCGTAAGAAAACGGCTGCTCCTCGTTCTGTCGGAAGGCGACAAGTACGATTACACCTGCGTTGTCTGTGGAACGTCCGTCGGGGACAAAACCGTCACCAGCGCGAACAATCACCGGATCATCAGCCGTTGAGAGAGTCCTCCCTCGAACAGTTGGATAACTCCTCCCGGTGTCATCGACAATGATGAATCCCGGTGCGCACGTCCTATGGTCGATCCTTCCCGGTTCTGTCAGACAAAAGGGCCATGACGGCTGATGCCGCCATGGCCCTTTGTATTCTCTTCCTTCCTTACTGAATCCGTCTTTCGCTTACCGGCCGATGACGTAACGGTAAGGATCGATGACATCCCTTAGGATGTGGAGTTCCTCCGCCGTCGGGGGCGGGTTGTCGATGATCTTGGGAGCCTTCAGAAGCTCAAAACCGCAGTTGTCCTGCACGTCCTTCTCGGAATAGCCGGGATTGACGGCAACAATGCGCATCCGCTTGGACTCGGGCTCGAAATCCATCACGGCCATGTTGGTGATGATCTTATAGGGTCCGGCTCCTAGAGGGAGACCCGACTTGGCGCGGGAATCGCCGCCTTCCAGCCACCCGGGAGTGGTGATGAAAGAGCATTTCTCGGCGAAACGCTTGGGATCCTGCGGGGTCATGACCATCATCCGCCAGCAGAAGGAGGCGAAATCGTTGGCGCCGCCGCTCCCGGGGAAGCGGACCTTGGGCTTCTGGTGGTCCGGCCCGATGCGCGTGGAATTCAGGTTTCCGTACATGTCGATCTGGGCACCGCCGAGAAAGGTGTAGTCCAGCATTCCACGGCAGGCCGTTTCCATGATCTCGCACATGCCGCTTGCCATGAGGGCTTTCCAGGTCGTCCGGGAATCACCCACGGAAATGGGCATCTCGGGAATCAGGGGAGCTGCTCCGCCCGCCTCGAACAGAATGGTGAGGTTGGGGGATCCCGTTTTCTGGGACAGCATCGCCGCCGCACAGGGTGCACCCGTACCGACGCCGACCGAAGCACCGTCTTCCAGCTCACGGGCGGCGGTGCAGATCATCAATTCCATTGTATTGTAATCAGCCATTTGCTCTGTTTCCTCCTTTCCCTAAGACCTGGCGCCGATGAACATGAATTCCTTCTGGCGCAGCATCTGCATCTTCCGAATGCCTCCGTTCCGGTCGATGTAGTCGAAGTGATCCTTGCAGCTGTAAATGTTCTTGTCGAGGAACTTCTTGAACTCGTCAGGATCCTGCTCGACTTTCATCCACTCCCGCAGATGGTCTTCATCGGAGAAGTATTCGCCATACATGTTTCCGGGATAGCTGCCGAAAGGAACCTCGCAGACCGCATCGACGCACCAGTAAGGAATCACCGTCAGGCTTGGATCACGCCGGATTTCATCATTGGTGATCAGGCGTTCGCAGGTAATGATGAGCCGCTTGGCGGCCCGTGCCACGTCGAAGTCCGACACGGTGATGCCCCGGACGCGGCAGTTTCCGTAAATGTCGGCCTCATGGACATGAATGGCCGCGATATCCGGGTAAATGGCCGGCTGGGCGATGTACTTCGTTCCCGTGAAGGGACAGGCAATGATTTTTCCGCCGCTGAACTTGAAGGTATCCGTTCCCATGACATTCCGGGCCGGATGGAAAGAAACGCCGGCCGCAGCGGCCTTGAAGCGGACGGACAGCGAATAGTTCGTCCATTCACTTACGTCCACCTTGCCGCTCTCCATGTACTTTCTGGCATTGGGAGAGAGACCGCGGGCCTCCAGACCGACGATGTACGCCACGTCCAGTTTGTTGAACACCTCGCCTGCGCACAGAATCTGGAAATCATGGGTTGACGTGTGACCGGCAAACCCCATGTTTTTCCTTCCCTGCCGGAGGATCTCGTGAGCCACCGACGCCGGGATCCTGTTCGCGCCGAAACCGCCGAGAACCAGGTAATCTCCGTCATGTACGAATTTCTCGACCGCATCTTTCACGGTCATAACCTTGCTTTCCAGTTTGCGGTTTTTGGTGCGGAAGAATGACCGCGCCTTGTCCGCATCCGGATCCGTGAAGATCTTTCCGCTTCCTTGTGCAATTACGTCCACTGAAGCCTACCTCCCTTTCTTGATTTTATTCGCTCGTACCGGACAACTCGTTCATTGTAGAGAACCGCGGAAGCCCGGACGCTTTGAAGCCATCCGAACGTTGATGCACATACTACAAGACGGTTCGAGAAGCAAGGAAATATGATCAATGATTATTCAGGAATGTTGATCGGTTGCGGAGAAAAAACGAGTTTCGGAGACTCACTTTTTCGTTTTCTGGAAGGCCTGTTTCAGACGGTCCCCGAGGAGGCCGAAGGACCCGGCGGATGGTTGCCTTTCATCCCTGTAAACCAGTCCGGCCTCGGAACCGCCGGAATTTCCCTCCAGGTAATCGCCAAGGAGCCCGCGGCTGTGTTCATCTTCATGGCAGTAAATACAGAGATTCTCCCAGTTGCTTCCATCGGCCGGATTGTTGTGGTGATTTCCGTCCCGGTGGTGAACCGTCAGCAGATGTCGGTTGGCCGCATCAAAGGACCGGCCGCACTTGGCACAGACCAGTCCATGGATGGCCAGCGATCGTTCCCGATACCCTTCATCCCGGGCTCGTTCTGCATCTCTTTTCAACTCCCGGACGAGATCTTCAGGGGAACGGCCCGTCGTCGCGCCGCTTTTCGTCGCCATGCGACTTTTGGAGCGGCCCGTTCCTGGACCATACGTTACTTTTGCCATGGGAAAAACCGGAATGGATTATCAGACGCCTGGTTCGCGTCTTTATTCAGGCAAGGCGGATTCACGACGGGATCGGCTTCCATCCGGCGCACGAAGGACCCTCCAGAATGCCTGCACACCTCTTGCCGCCGCTGCGAGAGTCGACAATGAACGAACAACCGGGTGCCTCAGGCGTCCGCGAAGTATCGATTCCACTTCCGCCAGAATGGCCAGGAGCCCATGAAACTTCTGCATATAGATGGCAAGTGTTTCCACTTGCGCAGTGACCAGCAACGTCGACCGGTTGACACTCGCGGACGTCTCTTCGAGATTCTTCAGAATCCCGGGAAGACTGTGGTTGAGGATTTCCAGAGATAGGGTAATATTCTTCGCCGCCCTCCAAATCTGAAGCAGGAAGGGAATCAGGAAAAGGACGAACAGGAGAAAAGCACCGCTGATGATGATCAGACTGATTTCCAGCATGTTCATGAAACTCCGGATGCTTTTTTACAATCAGGTGGTCTTTCCCTTTTCCTCCTTGAAGGCCTCCACGCCGGCATCGATAGCCCGTTTCAATCGGCCGGTATTTTCCTGAAGGCTGGCCTTACCCTGTGCCGCCAGTTCTGAAACCTTTCCTTCCACATCGCCGGCCTTTTCCTTCGCCACTTCCTCAATGGACTTCAAACGGCTCACCGTGGCTTCATAAATTTTCTTGCTCCGCTCAACGGCTTCTTCATACTCTTCTTTCGCCTTGGCCATCCATTCTTCCGATTTCCGTCCGATATCCTCCCTCGTCTCCTTGCCGCTCTTCGGGGCATAGAGGATGCCCAACGCGGCGCCAATCAGACCGCCAATAAGCAGTCCCGTCAGTAAATCCGTCGTTCTGTTGGACATGATGCTCCCTCCTTTCTTCATTGGCAATATGTCAGAATCCGGACCCACTCACCCATTATAGCCGGTTAGCAATACTACCACAGGGAAGAGCAGGGAGACAAGGAAGAAAAGAAATGTCGAGTCAATCAGAATGCTTTGGTCATATCATCGCGATTTCCTGCCTGGAAAAACAAAACCGGGCATCCGCAGGGCGGATACCCGGTTCGTTCATTCACTCTTGATCTTAGGGAACTACTTTGCCGGAGCTGCCGGGGCTGCCGGGGCTGCCGGGGCTGCGCCGGGGGCTGCGGGAGCCGCGCCGGGGGCTGCGGGAGCCGCACCAGGGGCCGGAGCCGGGGCCGGGGCCGGAGCCGGAGCCGGAGCTGCCTGCTTCACCTCTGCGGGTTTCGGCTCTTCTGCCTTCTTGCAGCCAACCACTGCGAAGGATAACGACACGCAGAATAGCAGGGAAAGAACGATAGCGAAGACCCTCTTCATCTACCTATTCACCTCCTTTCATGAGACTTTCAATCTTTCTGTGATCCTTGACGTCACAGGTCATTGGGCACGAACGATACGCTTTTTTTTTGCCTTGTCAAGTCAATTTTATCGGTATATACAGCCGAAACTGAAATGCGGGGCTCACTCCCCGAGGGGGGAACCAATGATCTTGGGCATTGATGTTGGGGGAACGCATACCGATGCAGTCCTGATTGAAAATCTGGTTGTCAAGCGCAAGACAAAAGTTCCAACCGACGAGAAAAACCTCCTGAATTCGCTTCTGGCCGTCACGACCAACCTCCTCCGGGATGAACAGCCAGAGAAACTTGAACGCGTTGTCCTGAGCACGACCATCTCCACAAACGCCATTGTCCAGAAGAAAACGGACCGCGTCGGAATGATCCTCATCAGCGGTCCCGGACTGCCGCCGTCTCTGCTGCCCGTTCATGAGGACAGTATCCATATTCGCGGTTATTCGAACCACCGGGGGGCGGAAATGGCGGCCATCGACCCGGAGGAGGTCGCCCAAGCGTCGAGGCGGTTTCAGGAAAAAGAGATCAGACATCTTGGAGTGGTCGGCAAGTTCTCCACCCGGAACCCGAAACAGGAGACCGTGGTCCGGGATCTTCTGGATGGATCCTATCGACACATCTCCATGGGACACCGGCTGTCGGGTCATTTGAATTTTCCACGGAGGATCGCCACCACCTACCTCAACGAGTCGATCTGGCGGCGGTACAACACCTTTATCACCCAGATCCAAGGCTTCGTCCGCGACCAGGGCATCACCGTTCCCATCTATATCCTCAAGGCGGACGGAGGGACCTTCGATATCGAGCATTCGCGCGAATTTCCCGTCCAGACGATTCTCTCCGGGCCGGCAGCGAGCATCATGGGCATCCTCAGCATGGCCCGCTGCCGCCGGGATGCGGTCGCCCTGGATATGGGCGGAACGACAACCGACATCGCCCTTTTCGCCGACGGTGTACCCCTTCTGGAACCCTTCGGCGTCACCATTGAAGGCCACAAAACCCTGATTCGCGGGCTGAAGACGAAGTCCATCGGCGTGGGAGGAGACAGCCTTGTCAGCGTTACGGACGGCCGGCTGCAGATCGGACCCGTACGGGAAGGACCGGCCTATGCCTGCGGAGGCCCCTGCCCGACGCCGACGGACGCCATGATTGTCCTGGGAATGACCGATATCGGTGATGCGTTACTGGCCCGAAGGGCCATGGAAGACATCGGCCGGCAGTTGAATATGGGGATCGAGGATGCGGCCCGGGCCGTTTACGAAGAGACCTGCCGAATCGTCTCGGCGGCGGTGACATCCATGGTCGAAGAGGTCAACAACAAGCCCGTTTACACGATCCACGAAATCCTGGAAGGCAAGAAACTGATTCCCAAGACCCTGTTCGTGGTTGGAGGTCCCGCCGGAGCAATCGCTCCGCGAATGGCGGAACTCCTTGGCTGCCCCGCACAGATCCCCGAGCACGCCGAAGTGGCCAATGCCATCGGCGCCGCGCTGGCCCGCACCACTGCCGAGATGACGCTCCTTGCCGACACGGAACAGCAGCTCCTGACCATCGCGGAAGACGGTTACCAGGAGGCGATCCCGGCCCGCTTCACCCGGGCGGATGCCATCCGGATCGGGCAGGATCGGCTGCGCAAAAAAGTCATGGCCATGGGAGCGCGGGAAGAGGACCTGGAGATCGAAGTGATTGAAGACATGGAATTCAACATGGTCAAGCAGTTCTATACGACCGGGAAGAACATCCGTGTCAAGGTGCAGGTCAAGCCGGGATTGATCGCCGGTTTTACCGAAGGGGGGAAAGCATGACGAAGAAACCGAGAAAAACGGGGCTCATCTTTTTCCCCGCCTTCGACTGGGCCATTTCCCCCACCCACCCGGAGCGGGAAGAGCGGCTCCTCTATACGCAGGACCAGGTGTTCGAGGAAGGGCTGCTCGATTTCGAGAACATTCTCGAGTTCAAGCCGGGCATGGCAACCGTCGAGGACATCAACCGGGCTCACATCTGCGTCCCCGACGCCCGCTCCGTCATCACCGAATCCCACCTGATCTCCGCCGGCGGAGCCATCACCGCGGCCGACAAGGTGCTGAGGAAAGAGGTGGACAACGCCTTCGCCCTCGTCCGCCCGCCGGGCCATCACGCCATGCTGGTCGTGCACGGCGCCCGGGGATTCTGCAACATCAACATCGAGGCCGTCATGGTGGAATATATCCGGAAGCATTACGGCATCCGGAAAGTCGCCATCGTCGATACGGACTGCCACCATGGCGACGGCACCCAGGACATTTACTGGAACGATCCCGACACCCTGTGCATCTCCATCCACCAGGACGGCCGGACGCTCTACCCGGGTACGGGCTTCCCGGAGGAAATGGGGGGACCGAACGCCCTCGGATACACGATCAACATCCCCCTGCCTCCCCGGACATCCGACGAGGGATTTCTCTACACGCTGGAAAACGCCATCCTGCCGATCCTGGACGATTTCCAGCCCGAATTGATCATCAACTCTGCGGGCCAGGACAATCACTACAGCGATCCGATCACGAACATGCGCTTCAGCGCCCGCGGATACGCCCTTCTGAACGACCGGCTGTCCCCCGACATCGCTGTTCTGGAAGGCGGGTACTCCATCGAGAAGGCCCTGCCCTACGTGAACATGGGCATCATCCTGGCCATGGCCGGCCTCGATTACGATTCCGTCCGGGAACCCGACTTCCATGCCGAGTCCCTGCGCCAGTCGGACGAACTGACGCGGAAAATCGAGCGGGACGTGGCGGAGATCCACCGGCTCTGGAAAAGCAGGCATTCCCTGAAGAAGAAGATGGTCGGTGATTCCCGATACACCCGGCGGCGAAAGGGTATCTATTACGATACGGACGGCATCTCCGAACACCAGGAGGAAACGGTCCGCATCTGCGAGGACTGCGGCGGTCTCGTTCTGATCGATTCACAGGCGGACACGGGGAAGCGGATCTACGCCGTGATCATCCCGCACCATGCCTGTCCTGCGTGTCGCCTGGAAGGCGAAGATTTCTTCGGGAAGATTCCCGTCCAGCAGTACTCCCATGTCTATCTCCAGGACCGGGACAAAGACAATTTCCAGGTAAAATCGAGATAGCAGCTCCCACGGTACGGGTTTCCGGGAGTACCGGAAAGAAGCGTAACGCCTTTCCCATGCCGGGAGCAGGAGAGTGGCATGAATAAAAGCCGGGAACCGCACCCGGTGGAATTGCATTCAAGGAGAAAGGAGAGGAAGCGTGAGCGACGACGTCAACAAGAAAACCCAGGAGACAGCGACCAGGCTGTTCGGCAAGGGGGTCAAGATGGATCCCCCGTACCTGATGTGGCGCCAGTTCGACAAGGATCTGGCCAACGACTTTTCCCGGTTTATCACGGGAAACCTTTACTCCAGGACGGTGCTGACCCTGCCGGAACGGCAGATGGCGGCCTGCGCCATGCTGGCAGCCCTCCGGGCTACGGGCGAGTTGAAATTGCACGTCAATGCCGCCCTGAACGTGGGCTGCGATCCCCGGAAGCTGGCGGAGATCTTCTTCCAGGTGGCGACCTACGCCGGCATGCCCGCCGTCAACGAAGCGCTGGAGGTTTACCGGGACGTCCTGAAGGAGCGGGGCGAATGGCCCGTCAAATGATCCGGTGAGTCTTGGAAAAAACATGACACGGAAAAGGGGGACAAGTTTGAGATCTGTTCCCCTTTTCACATTTCAGATGCGAGGCGCCCGATATCATGGGCCGCGAGGCGTACTTTGAGTACGTCGAACGGCACAGGATGAGGGGAACGAAGCAGATGGGCGTTTTTCAGCGGCCCATAAATAGAAATCCCCCGTGCCCATATATATCCGGACCGGGGGATTTCTATCTTTAATCCAGGGATATAGGCTACCCCAGAACGACCAGGACCTGATTGGTGTCGACCTTGTCCTTCTCCTCCACCTTGATCTCGGTGACCTTTCCGTCCGCCGGGGCCACAATGGGGTTTTCCATCTTCATGGCTTCCAGGATGATCAACTCCTCATCCGCCTTCACATCGTCACCGACACTCACCAGAATCTCCGCAATGGTCCCCGGCATCGGGGCCACAACTTCTACTGCCATGGGATTACCTCCTCAACGAATTTGATAAGGACCAATTTCTTATGGTGAGAGGGGGAACGCCAAGTTCCCCCTCTCCCAGTGCAATGTTGATGGTTATTTCTTCCAGATCGGATCCGCCGGTCCCCAGGGTTCCGGCAGAACGGCTTCGGCCGTCCAGTCCTGGGGTGTCCGCTGTCCAGGCTTCTCGCCCAGTTTATCGATCAGTTTCTTGAGGCCCGGGCGGGCGAACTTCATATGACCCGCCTTCTGAGTCCGCCCGTTGTAAATGGCTTCGGAGCGGAGCCGACGGCCCGTCGTCTTCTCCATCTTCCTGCCCAGCCAGAGAACGCGATCTACATCATAGCCGTGCTCGATGCCCAGCTCATCGATCTGGACCAGGAGATCCTCCATGGTGACCAAACCGACGAAGCGCGGGTCGTCGTAGTAGTACTCTCCGGTGCCCCGGATGGGACAGTCATCGAGGAAGTTGGCCGGCTGGCCGCCCAGGCCGCCCAAAGTGGCCTCGAAGCGGGTGATCCCCGCCTGCAGGGCCGCCAGGACGGATGAAGAGGCAATGCGCTTCGTCTCGTGCAGGTGGCACAGATGAGCCTCCGGGTTGGGCATCGCGTCCAGGACCATGGAGAAATAACGGTACACGTCGGCCGCGTTGGCGGAGCCGTCGTGGTCGGCGTGCTCGATGTCATGGGCGCCGATCTGGAACCAGCGCTTCGTGAACTCCACGGCGTCCTTCAACTCCGTGGCGCCGCTGATGGGGCTCCCCCAGATGGTGCTGACGGTGCCGACCATCTTGATCCCGGCATCCCGAGCCTTCTGGATGCAACGCTCTGCCTCACGCCAGTAGTGGGTCAGGGTCGTCCCTGAATTCGCGAAGTGGTGCTCCGGATCCGTGGAGACCATCATGAGGATCCGGTCGGGACCGTACCCTTCCTTCCTCATCCGGATGGCGATGTCCACCGAGGGTTCCCGGATCGTGACGCATGTCAGGCAGACGTCCTTGTCCAGGTCGATGCCCTGGCGGGAAGCCCGCTTCCGGAACTCGTCGCTCCGCATGGCCTTCATGACCTCTGCTGCGTCCACGAACTGGGGCGTCGTGGCGGCGGCCAGGTTGGTCACTTCCAGTTCCCGGCAGCCCGCCAGAATCATTTCCTGTCCGTAGAAGATCTTCGCCTGCGTGGAGATGAACTTCTCCTCGTGCTGGAAACCGTCACGGATCGTGATGTCCCCGATGGACACCTTTTTGGGCATCCGGGGGAAAATCTTCCAGTAATCGTACTCTGTCGCCATAAAAAACTACCCTCCTCCTCAGATTTGGTGGTTATTGGTTTGCGGGTTCCGACTGACCGGCGCCGTCCCTCCCTTGGCGGCAGCGGAGGAAAGGAACGACGCCGGTCATGGATTACTCGCCCTTGAAAACGGGTTTCCGCTTCTCCGCGAAAGCCGCCAGTGCCTCCAGCCGGTCCTTCGTGGGAATGGTCACTTCGTAGGCCTTGGATTCCAGCGGCAGGGCTACGCCCAGGCTGGCTTCCATGCCGTAGTTGATGGCGAACTTCGCCTGAGCGACCCCGATGGGGCCGTTTTTGGCGATTTCCCTGGCCAGTTCCAGGGCCGCTTCCATCAGTTTGTCGGGCTCCACGACCTTGCTCACCAGCCCGATATCGAGGGCTGCCTGGGCACCAAACCGCCGGGCCGTGAAGATCAGCTCTTTCGCCTTCGCCATCCCGACGATCCGCGGAAGCCTCTGAGTGCCGCCGGCACCCGGAATGATCGCCAGGGACGTTTCCGTCAGTCCCATCAGGACGTTGGACGATGCGATGCGGATGTCGCACGCCAGCGCCAATTCGGTACCGCCGCCGAAGGCAAAGCCGTTGATGGCGGCGATGACGGGGATGCGGACCTGCTCCACTGCCGTGAAGGTGTTGCGAATCGTGAAGATGAACCGTCGCACCTGGTCCTGGGTCAGGGTCCGTCGCTCTTTCAGATCGGCCCCCGTGGAAAAGGACCACTTCTTGGGATCGTCGCCGGCCTTGGAGCCGGTGATGATGATGCAGCGCAGATCCAAATCGAAGTTGGCTTCGCGGATCGTGTCCGCCAGCACCGCCAGCAGGTCGAAGTTGAAGCAGTTCATGGCATCGGGCCGATTCAGAGTGAGAATCAGGATGCCATCCTCGGTTCTTTCTTTCAGCAGTACGTCCGACATGTTTTCCTCCTCCCTTCTTCCCGGATCGGGATTACACCTTCAAGTCGCCCCAGTCGGACTTCTTGATGGGCACGCGCAGTGAGACCTCGAAGGCACGGGTGATCTTGTCCCGGGCCTCGCTGAAGGCGATCACGCCGTCGTGGAAGAGGAGCGACCCGGTGTAGAAGGGATGACCCTCGGCATCATACCGGTCGCGCATCATCTTGCGGAAGGCGGCCATTTCTTCCTCGTTCACCGCGCCGCCCTTGTCGACGATGTTCTTGCGGCGAACCGTCTCGACGATGAAGCCCGCCGTCTCGCCGGACATGACGGTCGTGCGGCCCCGCATGTTCGTGAAGGCGAATCGGGGCTTGAACGCCCGGCCGCACATGCCGTAGTTGGCGGCGCCGTGGTCGGGACCGATGACGTAGGTGACCTTCGGGGTGTCGAGGCAGGTGCAGGCCCGGACCATGTCGGAACCATACTTGCCGATGCCGCCCCACTCCTCGGCCTTGCCGACCATGTAGCCGGGGGAGCCCTGGAGGAAGAGAACGGGGAGCTTGGAATTGCCGCAGCGGATCATCCACTCCGTCGCCTTCCGGGCCGCGTCGATGTAAATGACGCCGCTGGCGTTGGAGGCGATGACACCGACCGGGATTCCCTTCATCCACATCTTGCCGGCGATGATGGAATCACCGCGGCCGGGGCCGTAGGTGGGCTTGTACTCATAGAAGTAGCTGTCGTCGGCGAGGCATTTGATCGTCTCTTTGATGTTGATGTACTGGTACGTGTCCGTCGGGGTCCCCCGCATCATTTCCTTGAAATCGAACTTCGGCTCCCGGGTCTCCCGGCGGTCGATGTAGAGCTTCGATGTCGGTTCGAACTCCATCATTGCCCGGAGCTTCGCGACACCCTCTTCCTGGGTCCGGACAAAGTGATCGCAGCCTCCGGAATGCTGGGTGTGGACGTATGCGCCGCCCAGGTCTTCCATGGAGACGGTCTCGCCGATGGCCGACTTGACCATGGGGGGACCTGCCAGGAAGGCGTAGGCCATCTTCTCGATCATGATGGACTCGCTGGCCAGGTAGACGATGTAGGCGCCGCCCGCGGTGTTGCCGCCCGTGGAGAGGGTATACTGCCGGATCCCCTTGGCTGACATGCGGCACATGTTGTAGAACATGCTGCCGAAGTGGCCGTCGTCGGCAAAGCATCCCACCTGGAGAGGCAGGTTGATGCCGCCTGAATCGGTGAGGTAGACGCAGGGCAGCTCGCACTGCTCGGCAATCGCCTGGGCCCGCATGTGCTTCTTCAGTGTAATGGGGAAATAGGTGCCTGCGGCGTAGCGGTTTTCGTTGGCAAAGATCATGCAATCCTTTCCCATGACCGTGCCGATGCCCGTGACGACGCCGCCTCCGGGAATGTGACCACGCTTTTCCGATTCGTAGATCTCTCCGCCATAGAGGCGCTTCTTGCCGATGTCGTAACCGGCGTCGAGCCCCAGTTCGAAGAATTCCGTTCCGGGATCGATCAGCAGCTTGATGAGATCGCGCATGGGCTTCTTGTTCTGCTTCGCCAGCCGGGCGACCTGATCGGCGCCGCCGATGTCAAAGGCCTCCTCCCGGTGCTTGAACAGGATCTCATCCTGCGCCAGCCAATGCTGCAGATTCTTCTCCCTTTCGGCCTCGAGTCTCTCAGCCCTTGTCAATTTTTTTTTCTCTTCTGCCATGTTACCCTCCTCTCACGTGGTGAAAAAATAGACGCATTTCAGGCGGTGCTACCGAAAAGATTTTCCCCGAAGGATCCGCTCCTCCAAAACCCGGACCACGACGCTACCTCTTGTCCAAGGTTTGGATTCCACTGAAAAAATCAACGGATGGATGCGGATCTCCGGAGAGATCCATCGAATTACCGTCACGGACAGCGGAAGAACAACGGTGTCCCTGTACCCGATTTGCCATCAAAATTCAACCCTTTAATTTGAAACGGGAGTAGTTTTTTTCGCTTAGTGATTACAACTATTTATGCACTGCGGATCGGGCTCGCATCGCCTGCAATGGAGGTCATGCCCGGAGGGGGAAAAACGCACCGTCAATCGGTATACATGGACTCGATCAGGTCGGCATACTGCGTGTTGATGAATTTCCGCTTCACTTTCATCGTCGGGGTCACTTCGCCATCCTCGGTGTACAGCTTCTTGTCGAGAATCCGGAACTGCCGGATGTTCTCCACCCGGGCGAGCTGGTCGTTCACCTTGCCGACCTCCTCCCGGATCAGCGCCGTTACCTCCTCCGTTCGCGTGAGACTGGCGAAGGTCGTGTAGGAAACCTTCCGGTCCTGGGCGAATTTCACGACGTTCTCCTCATCGATGACAATGATCGCCGTGAGGTATTTCCGCCCGTCGCCAATAACGACGGCATCGTTGATGTAAGGAGAAAACTTTAGAAGGTTCTCGATGTACTGGGGAGCGACGTTCTTCCCCCCGGCCGTGATGATCAGGTCCTTTTTCCGGTCCGTGATCCGGAGATAGCCCTCGTCGTCGATTTCCCCCACGTCTCCCGTGTGAAGCCACCCGTCCCGCAGGGCTTCCCGAGTATTTTCCTCATCCCGCCAGTATCCCAGAAAGATGCCCGGGTGGCGCACCAGGATCTCGCCGTCCTCCGAAATGCTCACCTCCGTTTCCGGGAGAGGCCTTCCCACCGTGCCCAGCTTGAAATGACGCTCATCGGACATGTGGGTGATCCCCGTGGTCTCCGTCATGCCGTATCCTTCCCGGATGGGGATTCCGATGCCCTGAAAGTACTTGAGTATGTTGTGGGAGATGGGGGCGGCTCCGGAAAATCCCAGCTTGACGCGGTCAAAACCCAGCCGTTCCTTCAGCTTACGGAAGACCGCGAAATAGGCCAGTCCGTAGGCCAGTCGCATCAGGAAGGACGGAGTCCGTCCCGCCAGGCATTCCTCGTTGTGCCGCGAGCCGATCCGTACGGCAGCCCCGTAAGCGGCGCGCTTCAGGCGCGTGGCATCGGCCATCCGGAGGACGATGCCCGAGTAGTATTTCTCCCAGATGCGGGGCACCGCGTGGAAGAGGGTCGGCGATACTTCCTGCATGTCCGCCATGACCGTATCGGTGTTCTCCGTGAAATTGACCGTGTGCCCGACGGTCAGATGAACCATCAGGTCGAAGATCTGCTCGTAGACATGGTTGAGCGGGAGAAAGGAGATGGTCTCGTCGTCCTTCCCGGCCCGGCAGATCTCGCCGGCCTTCCTTCCCACCCACAGATAGCCTTCATGAGACAGCATGGCCCCTTTCGGAGGCCCCGTCGTGCCGGACGTGTAGATGATCCCCGCGACGTCCCCGCCGCGGCCTTCCCCGACAAGCCGGTCAAAGAGGTCCGGCTGTTCCCCGTCCAGGCGCTCTCCCTCCCGGAGCAGCTCGTCAAAGCTCATCAGCATGGGATCCCGGAAATGCCGGAGCCCCTCCATGTTCCACACCACGAGTTTCCGGAGCTTCGGGGTCCGCTCCCGGAAGACCAGGGCCTTGTCGAGCTGCTCCTCGTCCTCGCAGATGTAGACGACGGATTCCGAATGACCCGCCACGTACTCGCACTCGGCAACGGGATTCGTCGTATAGATCCCCACAAAGGTCCCGCCTGCGGCAAGAGTCCCCAGGGCGCTGTAAAGCCACTCCGGCCGGTTCTCCCCGATGATCGCCACGCGCTCTCCCCGGCGGACCCCGATGGCGTGGAGGCCCAGCGCCGCGAGACGCACCTGGCGCAGGTATCCGGCCCATGAAATGTCGCGCCAGATCCCCATGTCCTTGCGTCGCATGGCTGCCCGTCCGGGCTGCCTCGCGGCGACGGACGCCAGGGCCTTGGGGAGGGTATCAACCATGCTGTTCGCCTGTCCGGTCACCGGAACCTCACCTTCCGCCGGTAGCGCTTGTATCCCTTCACCGACGCTTCCCGGGCCACGCCGAGATAGAACTCTTTCACGTCCTCATCTTCCCGGAGAATCTCCGGCCGGTCTGCCCGGACGATGCGCCCGTTTTCCATCAGGTAGGCGAACTGCGAAAACTGCAGGGCCATGTGGACGTTCTGCTCTACCAGCAGGATCGTCACCCCCTCCCGGGTATTGATGTCCCGGATGATGTGAAAGATTTCCTTCGTGAGGAGCGGCGACAGCCCCAGGGACGGCTCGTCCAGCATGAGAAGCTTCGGCCGGCTCATGAGGGCCCGCCCGATGGCCAGCATCTGCTGCTCTCCGCCGCTCAGGTAACCCGCCTGCTGTTCCCGCCGCTCCCGAAGCACGGGAAAAAGCTGAAGGACCCGCTCCATGTCCTCCCGGACCGCCGGGCCGTCGCGCCGTGTGTAGGCCCCCATGAGGATGTTCTCCCGCACCGTCAGCTCCGGGAAGACCTCCCGTCCCTCGGGGACATAGCTGATCCCCATCCGGACGATCTCGTCGGGATTCTTCCGCTCGATGCGCACTCCCCGGAACTCGACGGTCCCCTTCTCGGGCTGCTCCTTTCTCTGGCCGTAGAGTAGCCGCATGATCGTCTTGAGGGTCGTCGACTTCCCCGCCCCGTTGGATCCCAGGAGCGCCACGACCTGCCCTTCCCGGACCTCGAAGGAGATCCCGTGAAGCGCCCGGATCAGGTCGTACCAGGTCTCGACGTTGGAGAGTCTAAGCATCGGCCTCCCCCAGATACGCCCGGATCACTTCCGGGTGGCTCTGCACCTCCTGCGGGGTCCCCTCGACGATGGCCTGCCCCTGGTTGACGGCCAGAATCCGGTCGGAGATCCCCATGATCATGTTCATGTCGTGCTCGATCAGCAGGATCGTCACTCCATAGTCCTCCCGGATGTCCCGGATCCAGAGGTTCAGGTCCTCCTTCTCTTCCGTGTTCATGCCCGCCGAGGGCTCGTCCAGCAGAAGCAGCTTCGGTTCGAGGGCCAGGGCCCTCCCAAGCTCCACGAGCTTCCGCTTGCCGTAGGGTAGGCTCGCCACCGGCAGGTTCCGGACGGACTGCAGGTCCAGGAAATCGATGATTCGCTCGACCACCTCCCGGTTGCTGATCTCCTCCCGGGCCGCCCGGGACCGCCGCCCCCAGAGAAAGGCCCCGGAGAAGACCCCCGTCTTCATGTGGATGTGCCGCCCCAGGAGGAGGTTGTCCATCACGCTCGCATTGGAGAAGAGTTCGATGTTCTGGAAGGTCCGGGCGACACCCCGGCGGGCGACGCGGTCCGGCGACAGCCCCGTCAGCTTCTCGCCCTCCAGGAACACCTTTCCCCCGTCGGGCCGGTAGATGCCGCTGATCAGGTTGAAGATGGTGGTCTTCCCCGACCCGTTGGGCCCGATGATCGAGAAGATCCGGTTCTTCTCGACCCGAAAGCCCACTTCGTGGACCGCCTTCAGACCCCCGAAGGCAATGGAGAGGTTTTCCACCCGGAAGTGGTCCATGCTCATGCTCCCGTCACCCGCAGCCCGGCCGGCCGGACCATCGATGCGGGGAAGGCCGCAGCCTTCCCCGCATCGGGATTATTTCTTTTTCCACCGTGCCAGATCGTTGGCGGTCCATCCCTGCAGGACCTTCAGAGCGCCCTTGGGGCCGCACTGCCAGATCTGGATGGAATCGCTCCCCTGGTGCTGGCTCTTCGTCCAGGTGATCGTCGGACCGACGCCCTTGAAGTCCTTCGTCGAGTTGAGGGCTCGGACGAAAGCATCGGTGCTGAGGTTTTTGCCGGTCCGTTTCAGGGCATCCACGAGAGGCTCGGCGAAGACGATGCCCCCGAGATAGAAAAGGGCCCATCGCTCCTTCGGATCCAGCCTCCTGGCCGCCTCGCGATACTTCGTCATCAGGGGCAGGGCCGAATCGACGGGCTCGGTAAAGGCGCCGGTGATGACCCCTTCCCACAGGCCGCCGGAAATCTTGTGCATCAGCGCATAGTCGGACAGGGTGGAGGATGCCACCCACTGCGGCTTGAAGCCGACAGCGGCGGCCGTCTTGAGGGCGATAACCGCCGAGGTCGGATTCACCTGGAGATAGACCGCCTCGGCCCCGGCATTCTTGAACCTCATGATCTGGGAAGCCAGGTCCTTCTCACCTGCCTCGACGGGCACCTCCGCCACCGCGGCGATCTTCAGGTGGGCCAGGCGCTGCTTCACGCCGTTCAGGCCGTTCTTTCCGTAGGGATCGTTCTGGTAGAGGACGCCGATCTTCCGGATCTTCAGCTTCTCCACCACGTACCTGGTCAGGATGCTCGCCTCGTCGTCGTAAAGGGGCATCAGGGCGAAAATGTAAGGATTCACCGGCATCACGTATTCCTTGATGCTCGTCGCCGGCGAAACCCAGACGACCTTGTTGGCCGCCAGGTAGTCCTTGACCGCCAGTCCGCTGGCCCCGGAGGTGCCTCCGACAAAGGCGAAGATACCTTCCCGCTCCACCACGTCCTTGACCACGGCGACCGTCTGAGCCGGGTTGTACTGGTCGTCGCGGATGAAGTACTTGATCTTCCGGCCGTGGATCCCCCCCTCTTCGTTGACCAGATCGAACAGCAGCCGGCTCCCTCGTGCCACATTGCCCCAGGGGGCAGCGGGTCCCGTCTGGGGACCCCACTGGGCGATGCGAATCTCCTTGTTGTCGAAGCCCGGCTTGGCCGCCAGGCCGGGGGCCGACACCAGGAGTACCGCGCAGGCCGCCATCCCAAGAACCATCCAGAAACGTTTCGAACCCATGATACCCTCCTTTTCCATGAAGAGTTCGAAGAACCCTGTCGCCCCTCCGGGGCCCCATCGAGCCCGAGCCTGAAGACGTCATGCGGGACCGTCCCGGACGACTACCCCTTGTACCACCTCCCTCCCTCCCGGATGAACGTGAAGCGGTAATTCACATCCGTCCGGGTCTCCGTATCGGTATAGAAAAGCACCAGGTCCACCTCCACCTCGGCAAATCGCTCGACTCTCGGAAACCGGGCCGGGTCGTGATTCGGCCGGAGAGAGGTCACCCGGAGAATCGTGAAGCGCACGATGCGGACCGGGGACCGGACGGCCTCCTCCCGATATGACCGGTAATCATGGGTGTCGCGATACACCGAGGAAGGCGCCAGGAACGCCCAGACGGCCTCGAAGTCCCGCCGGGCCTCCGCTTCCAGGTACGCCCGGGCCGCCTGCTCGACGGCACTGATTTCACCGGTCGATGCCTCTTCCGATTCCGATGCGGCGGCGGTCATCCAGAGCAATGTAACCAGAATCACCAGTCCCCCGAGGACCGCCAGGCCCCTTTTTTGTACACCTGGTCGCCGCATTCTCTTGCGATCCGCCTTCATCCTACACCTTCTTCACGAAATGCCGGGCAAAGAGACCGCTGGGGCGGATGCACAGGACGAGCACGATGATGACGAAGGCGACGATGGGCTTCCACTGGGGCCACATGTATCCGAAGAGGTTTTCGATCAGTCCCAGGATCTCCCCCCCCACGAGCACACCGGGAATGCTCGTCAGCCCCCCCAGGACCGCCGCGGCGAATGCCCGGAGGAAGGGCTCCATCATGAAGGCCGGGTCCAGGGTCGCCCTGGCGGCGAAGAACATCGCCGCAACGGTCCCGATGATGGAGCTGAGCCCCCAGGAAAAGGCGAAGACCCGCTCGGTCCGGATGCCCATGATCTTGGCGGCGTTTTGGTTCTGCTGGGTCGCCCGCATGGCGATGCCGAGCTTCGTGAAACGGAAGAAGACGTACAGGAGGCCCGCGATCGTCCCGGCCGTCAGGAAGACGGCGATGGCCCAGTCACTGATGATGATGCCCGGAACGGGCTCGTGAATCGACATGTAGGACCACGGCAGCGAGAAGGACTTTTGCTCGGCCCCCCACTTCCAGCTGGCGAGCCCCATGAGCAGCATCTCGGCCCCGAGGGTGATGACGATCAGCCCCAGGATGCTCGGATTCTTCGCCGGGCGGAGAAACAGGAATTCCACGGCCGCCCCCAGGAGCGCTGCGAACCCCAGGGTCAGAAGAAAGGCCGCCCAGAACGGAGCGCCGTAGTACGTGAGCATATGGTACGCCACGAACGTGGCGAACATGGCCATTTCGCCCTGGCCGAAGTTGATCACCTCCGAGGTCTTGTAGATAATCACCACGGCGACGGCAAAGAGGCCGTAGCAGGCCCCGATGGCGAGTCCCTCGACAATCAGCTGTCCGATCATAGGCACCTCAGAACGGCCATGTTCTCCAATACTTCTTGACGCGGAGCCACACTCCGAACATCCCCAGGGGCTCGAAGAGGACAATGGCGATCATGACGAGACCGAGGATGATGCTGTTGAAATTTTCCAGGCCGACGACGGTGAACCAGCGGTCCGACAGATCCAGCAGGAACGGGCCCGCCAGCGGCATTTCCCGGATGTTCTTCAGGAGATCGTATTGCAGCCAGGTGATGAGCGTCGCCCCTACGATGGATCCAAAGGTCGATCCCAGGCCTCCTACGACGACCATCACGAGGAACACGATGGACAGGATGAGGTTGAAGGGCTCGGGATTGAAGAATCCCAGGATGAACCCGAAAAGCCCCCCGGCAACGCCGGCATAGAATGCGCTGACAGCGAACGAGAGGGTCTTGTAGGCCATCAGGTTGACCCCCATGACCTCGGCGGCGATGTCGCTGTCCCGGATGGCCACGAACGAGCGGCCCACCCGGGTCTTCATGAGGTTGACGGCGCCGGTTACCATCAGGACGGCGATGGTCAGGATCAGGTAGTATTTCCCCAGATCGGTCTCCAGGATGAAGCTCCAGCCTAGCTGCGGAATTCCGAGATCCAGGGGCGGCGCCTGGAGCCCCGTTCGCCCGCCGAAGACCTCCGCGTGCCCGATGACATGCGTGATGGTGAGACCGAACCCAAGCGTGGCGATGGACAGGTAGGGGCCCTCCAGGCGAAGCGCCGGGAGTCCCACCAGGAAGCCGAAGGCCGCGGCGATAAAGGCCGCCGACAGGAGGGCGGGGAAGAAGGGAACCTCCAGCCTGGCCATGAGCAGGGTCGTCGCGTAGGCGCCGATAGCGAAGAATCCCGCATGTCCGAGAGAGATCTGGCCCGTGTAGCCGACCAGGATGTTGAGCCCCACAGCCAGGATCACATGGACCAGGATCAGGTTCAGCAGATAGAAGCGGTATGCGGGCAGATACAGGGGCAGGGTGTAGAGGAAAGCCAGCAGAAGGAGAGACCAGAAGAGGACCACGACGCTCCCGAAGAGCCGGATATCCTCGTAATAATCCCGCTTCATGTCCATCGAAGAGCCTCCGGGATAGGCCGCTGGCGCACAGGTTTATGGGTCAGGTTCCAGTTCCGGAAGGGGGCGGAAGGGAAGAACGGCGCCGGGCCGTCCGTCGCCCCGATGGATACCATGGTTAACAGACCGGTCCGGGGACTGTCAAGGGAAACTGCCCCCGAACCCATCCCCTTCACCGGGCGTGACCGAACCCGGGGACCCTTCTCAGGCTTTCCGCCTTCATTCCCAGCGGACTCCGGCGGCTGGAAACGACCCGTTGTCAGCCCGGGGCGGATATGTTAGGGTCCCCCCCGGAGCCTGGGAAATTCGGAAACACGAACAAGCCCGGCCGCTGCGGGGAGAATCCATTCAATGACCGGCACAGGAGGAGGACGGAGCGGCGCGTTTTCAACGCCTGACCCAAACGGTATCGATGCGCTCCTTGACCTGATCCGGACCCTGCGCTCCCCCGATGGATGCCCTTGGGACCGGGCCCAGGGAAAGAAAGACCTCGGCCGCTATCTCCTGAACGAGGCCTACGAGGTCCTGGACGCCCTGGCCGGAGAAGAGCCGGCGGCGCTCCGGGAGGAGCTTGGCGACCTGCTGTTCCAGATCCTCTTCCTGGTCGTTCTCGCCGAAGAGGACGGCTCTTTCCGGCTGGCGGATGTGACGGCGGAGATCCGGGAAAAGATGATCCGGCGCCACCCCCATGTCTTCGGGGACGTCACCGTTCGCGACGCCGCGGAGGTGAAGACCAACTGGGATGAAATCAAGAAGGGCGAGAAGGCGGTCAACGGCGAGCCCGGAGGGATCCTCGACGGAATCCCCCGCTCCATGCCGGCCCTCCGGAAGGCCCAGGAGACGGGACGGCGGGCCGCCCGGGTCGGCTTCGACTGGACCGATACCGCCGGCGTGCTGGACAAGGTCCGTGAGGAAACAAAGGAACTGGAGGAGGCTCTTGCCCACGGCTCCCCGGACCGGGTGAGCGAAGAGATCGGCGACCTCCTGTTCTCGGTGGTGAACCTGGCCCGCCACGCCTCCGTCGAAGCGGAAGAGGCGCTGGAGGCAGCCACCGCGAAGTTCAGGGACCGTTTCCGGTTCATCGAACGGGAGCTGGGCCGCCGGGGAAAATCTCCGGCCTCGGCATCCATGGAGGAAATGGACCTTCTGTGGGAGGAATCCAAAGACCGTTGAACCCCGCCGGGCCGGTCTGAAGAGAAGACGGGCGGCGACAGCTCGGCACAGGAGGCATTCCTCCTGAGCCTCACCCCGGGGAGGCATCGTCATGAAGGTTATCTTTCACAAGGATTTCCATCAATCTTATGTTGCAGATCCCGCGGCCGCCACGGGCCGCGTGGAGTCCGTCCTGAAAGCGATCCGGGGCAAAGCGGAGCTTGTCGAAGCCGTCCCGGCGTCCCCGGAGGACATCGCCGCCGTTCACACCCCGTCCCACATTGAGGAAGTGCGCCGCGAGCGCCTCTACGACATTGCCGCCCTGGCCGCCGGCGGCGCCGTCCAGGCGGCCATGACCGGCCTGACGGAGCCCTGTTTCGCCCTCATCCGGCCTCCGGGGCACCATGCCTCCTCCGGCAGCGCCTGGGGGTTCTGCTACTTCAACAACATGGCCATCGCCCTGGAGAAGCTCAAGCGCGAGGGACTCATCGAAAAGGCCCACGTTCTGGATTTCGACCTCCACTTCGGCGACGGAACGGTGAATATCCTGGGCGGCCGCGGCTACGTGACGATCCACAATCCGTCCGCGGCGGAGCGGACGAAGTATCTCCGGGAAGTCGAACAGAAGCTCTTCGCCGAGAAAGTGGACCTCATCGGCGTCTCCGCCGGGTTCGACAACCACCTGGAGGACTGGGGCGGACTGCTGGCCACGGAAGACTACCGGAACATGGGGAAGATGGTCCGCCGGGCGGCCCGGGAGCACGGGGGCGGCTGTTTCGGAATCCTCGAGGGCGGATACAACCACGGTGTGCTGGGACAGAACGTCCTGGCCTTCATCGAGGGGATGGAGGAGGGCTGACGCCGGGCCGGAC
This sequence comes from Syntrophaceae bacterium, assembly GCA_013177825.1. Classification (NCBI taxonomy): domain Bacteria; kingdom Pseudomonadati; phylum Thermodesulfobacteriota; class Syntrophia; order Syntrophales; family Syntrophaceae; species Syntrophaceae bacterium. The sequence goes on along the minus strand of JABLXX010000001.1, from coordinate 849,163 downwards.
TGCCGATACCGGAAGTGCATGAGGCTCCCGGCAATAGAAACCATGTCCAGCAAACACAAGGGTATTTTCTACAATTTCGTCATCTTCGCATTTTTCCTGGCCTCCCGTATCATGCGCCAGAGGCCGCACCTGAAAGGGAAGGAAAACCTCCGGGAGATCCCGACTCCGGCCCTGATCACCGTCACCCACGACAGCTATTACGAGATCCCTTCCCTCTCCCGGGTGTACTACGCCCTGCATCCCAAGCCCGACTTCCTGATCATGGCCAAGAACGATTTCCTCGGCGGACGCTACCTCTCCATGAACTTCGCCCAGGGGAACCGATTTCTGCGCTCCATCCTCCTGCTCCTGGACCGGACGGGACTGCCCCTGGCCGTTTTCCGGACGATGCAGCTCACGTCCATCGAGCGGCCCTTCATCGAACACCTCGACACGAAACGGCAAGCCCTGCACCAGGCCATCGACGAGCAGGTCGGGAAATTCCGGGAGGCCGCCGCCGGGGGATTATCCACGCTGATTTTCCCGGAGGGAACGACCTGGGGGTTCGGTGGACTCAAGAAGATCCGGAGCGCCGCCTTCCAGGTGGTGGAGGGCGCCTTCGAGAACGCCCGGGAAAAGGTTTATATCCTGCCGATCAACGTGAAGGTGGACCGCCTCGTCCGGGGCTCCAAGGACGTTTTCATCCGGGTGGGGAGGCCCTTCTTCGCCAGGAAGCCAAAGGAGGAATTCAACCTCCTCCTCTTCGATACCCTCCAGCATCTCCACACGATCACCTTCAGCCAGATCGCGGCCTACTACCTGAAGCGCCTGGCGGAGATTCAGGACGGCGCCGCCGAAACGGTCGCCGTGGAGAAGGAGCGATTCCTGGCGGCGCTGGAGGAGATCGTCCGGGACATCCACGAGCGGGTCAGGGCGCACGTCCTGCCTCATCTCGATCCGGACCTGCTGGATCATCGCCGGCTGTTGGAAAAGGTCCGCCGGTTCCTGAAATACTGCGCCCGGAACCGATACCTGGTGGAGATCCGCCGGCAGGGGGAAAAAGAGATCCTGGTGCTGAACCGCCGGAGGGTCCTGGAAGACTACCCCGTCAGAGACTACCGGAAGCGCAATCCCGTGGGCTTCCATGCCAATGAATTGTTGTCCCTGGGAGAAGACGTCGTCCGCTCCATCTATGATCGCTATCTCTCCGGACCCGGCCGCCCGTCTTCCGCCATCCCGCATCCCGTCCGCATCCGCTGACGCCGCCAGGCCGTCCCGCCGGAGCCTTCGTCAAGGCCCGGTTCCCGGCAGTTCCCCTGCTTCCCCGCCGGCCCCCCGGCAAGCATGATTCAATCCGTTCAGGTCGCAATAGAGCCGGTCGGGTTCGCAGCCGGCACACTCCAACTGCAGCGTCACATGGGCGATACCGTACCTGAGGCCGATCCTTTCCTGGATAGCCCGCTGAATGAGCGCCCCGCCGCTGATGGAAATGTCGTCCGTCAGGATGTGCGCCGAGAGGGCCCGCATGCTCTGCGTAATGCTCCATACGTGCAGGTCGTGAACCCCGCGCACGCCGGAGACGTCCAGCAGATCGGCGACGACCCCGTCCATATCGACGTCCCGGGGGGTGGCCTCCAGGAGGATGTCCAGCACGTCGCGGAGAATGCTCCAGGCACTCCACAGGATCAGCGCGCCGATCAGTACGCTCGCCAGGGGATCCAGCCAGTTCAGCCCCGTAAAGAAGATGACGACGCCCGCCAGTACCGCCCCGAGCGTCGAAAAAACATCGCCCATCAGGTGAAGAAAGGCGCTCTTCAGGTTCAGGTCGTGCTCGCTGCCCTCTCGAACCAGCCAGGCCGTTCCGGCATTCACCAGGAAAGCCACTGCTCCGACGACGATCAGAATGCCCGCCTGTACCGGCGGCGGCGACAGGAATCGGTGCCAGGCTTCATAGAAAATGCTGAGCGCGATCACGGCCAGGGTGGTGGAATTGAACAGCGCGACGAGAATGCCCGCCCGATGGTAGCCGAAGGTCTTGCCCGCATGGGCAGGCCGGTTGCCGAGTTGGACGGCGTACCAGCTCAGGCCCAGGGCGACGGCGTCCGTCAGGTTGTGCCCGGCATCCGACAGGAGCGCCAGGCTGTTCGCCCAGAGCCCCGCCAGCGCCTCGACGGCCACGAACACAAGCGTGATGCCCAGGGAGAGAAACAGGCGGAAGGACGTCCGGGAGGACAGGTCTCCGAAGTGGGAATGGGTGTGGGAATGTCCGTCGGCTCCCATTCATGCCTTCCTTTCTTCCAAACGCTTCAGGTGCTGAACGAGCCGGTGAACCCGGGCAAACGGGGACCGGGGATCACCATCGCCCGCCTACTGCCGCGTCATCCGCCGCCAGAACCGGGTCCCGTCGAAGCTCCCCTCGAACGCCTGGCACTCGGATCCCGGCAGCCATGTCCATTCGAAACGTCCTTCTGCGGGGATGCCCGACACCTGCCTCCAGGTCCCCCGGAGGACTCGACCCGTGATCGTGGCATCCGCGATGACCGCAGTCACTTGTCTCTGCTGTCCCCGGTGGTAGTAAGCGTATCCCCCTTCGACCCGGCCGTCTGTTTCCCTCAGGTTGATGTCCATGGCATAGCCGCTGGTGTCGGTCCCCCGGAAGCGACCCGTCCAGCAACCCGTCAGCGCAGGCATCGAACCGGACGATGCGCCGGCCGTCTGGAACTCGATCCGGAGGATCGTGCCCGTATCGAAACTCTGCGTCCTCCCGTCCTGAAACGTGATGATCATCTGTTCCCCTGCCAGGGCCGTCCCCGCCCAGAAAACCAGCAGCACCGAAATCGCCAGCCACCCTCTTTTCATCCGTTCCTCCTTTTCATTCTTTTAATGAACGCAAGACCGACTCCCGAAGGCGGATCCGAAGGGCGCGGGATCACCGGCGCAATCCGGCCACCCGGGCGCGGTCACTTCTTTTTGAACAGCGCGTCGTCCAGACCCGTGTTCCAGGTCCAGCCGGCATAGGTGATTGCGACGGATCCCTCCGCGGGCATGTTCTCCAGGCGGGCCATGCCCCGGGAGACAGGGCTGTCCTGGCTGTAAAAGGGATTTTCAGGCGAACGGACGCCTCTCTCCGGGAAGGTCAGCTGCACGTCCACCCGCTGCGGCAGCCAGAGACTTTCGTCTCCCTGCCGGACCAGGGTATAACGGATCCTGGCCAGGGCCTTGCCTCCCTGGACCGAAAGGCTCTCCACCTGAAGGATCCGTTTCGGACTCCCGCCGACCCAGACCCGGTGCGACCGGATCCGCCCCTTCTCCTCCAGAGGCTCCACACGGAACACATCCGCCGGAACACCGTCCGCCGCTTCGGCGTCCAGCCAGACAATGCGGTTCTTCTCCGGCCGGAAGCGTGCCGGGTCGAAGAGGGCGGCCCCCCGCGGCAGGGGAGCGAAGTTCTTCGTCTCCAGATGGAAGCGGTCGGGCTGCTTGAAGTAGACCCTGGCGGCAAAGTCGGGAACCCGGAAATCGGGAATCCGGATCTTCGCCTGGATCCGGACCGTGTAATCCCGGATGCCTTCGTAGGGACGGACAACCTCCGTAAACGTCCTGACCGGATCCGGCCCGGCGGCCCCCGCAGGCGTCGGCACCCATCCCGACCCGAGGACGGCCGCCAGAACAAGCGCCGCGAGAAGCATGGGTGACATTCTTTTCGGATTCATCATGACAGGATGTCCTTGCGGTTGAACCAGGCCAGGGTCATGGAAAAGAAGAGGACCGTAAAGCCCAGCAGGATCCAGACGTTTCTCATGATCTCATCCCAGGGGACGGGATCGGCGAAGACCTTCTGCCAGGTATCGAAGTAGTTCACGAAAAGCCAGGGCCGGATGGCCTGGAACAGCTCGAAGGGCAGCGTGATGATGATGAGACTGATGATGATGACGGCCATGGTGGCCACGATGGGGCCGATGGAGTTGTCCGTGAAGGCGGAGAAAAGAAAGCACATGGCGGAGACGACGAACATGCTCAGGATGGCGAGGCCCCAGGCTAGGAGAAAATGGGCCGGCAGGACCGCCTCCGGGATGACTGTAAGCCCCCGCTTCACAACCAGGAGATCCCCTCCTCCGAAGACGGCCAGGGAGAGCCCCAGGGTGAGGACGCCGATAAAAAGCACCATCAAGGCCGTATAAAGAAGCGTGACCAGGAACTTCGCGACGATGATCCGGTTCCTCGACTCCGCCCGGGGCAGGAGGAACCGGAACGTCCCGGCGTTCCCCTCGCCGGCGATCTGGTCCCCCGCCACAAGGGTCAGGACGATGGGCACGTGGACCCACAGGGCGCCCAGGAAGAAGAAGCCGAAGAACCAGCCGTTGAGGACGTTTCCGCCGATGATGAAGTCCTGCTCCAGGGCGGCCAGGAGATTGCGCTCAAAGGCCCTCTGGCCCCCCATCCGGAGGCCCGCCACGACAAGGGGAACCAGGATGCCGAAGGCCAGGAACCCGATATAGGTCCTGAGCTTGGTAAACGTCTTGACCGCCTCGAACCAGACCAGCCGGCCCATGTTCTAATCCCCCACCAGGTTCAGGAAATAGGTTTCCAGGGAGCGCTCCGGGATCAGGGCCTGTACCCGGAATCCCGCCTCGACGAGGTCGCGGTTCAGGTCCGGGATGCGGCCGAGCTCCATCTTGAGCGTAAAGCCGTCCCCGCGGGGCTCCGGCGACGGGTATCCACCCCGGGCCTCGATCCATCGGGCAGCCTCCTCCGGCCGGTCCGTGCGGACCGTCACGACCGCTTCGCCGTCCCCCAGCAGCTCCCGGACGGCACCTTCGACCCGGAGAACGCCCTGGTGGATGACGGCCATGCGCGTTGCCGTCATCTCCACCTCATGGAGGAGGTGCGAAGAGAGGAAGACCGTCATGCCCCGTTCCCGGGCAAGCTCCCGGATCAGGTCGCGGACGTCCTTCACACCCTGCGGATCCAGCCCCGTCGTGGGCTCGTCGAGAATGATCAGCTCGGGTTCTGAAAGCAGGGCCAGGGCCAGCCCCAGGCGCTGGTTCATGCCATGGGAAAAGGTCTTCACCCGGTCATCCGCCCGGTCCAGCAGACCCACCCGCTCCAGCCCCTCCAGGATGCGATGCCGGGGCATACGTCGCCGCAGCCCCCCGAGGATCTCCAGGTTCCGGTATGCCGACAGGTGGCCGTAGAAGGCCGGTTTTTCGACGATGGCTCCAACCCGGTCGAGAACCCGCTGGCCCTCCCTGTTAAGAGAACGGCCGAACAGCTCCACGTCGCCCTCCGTGGGAAAAACAAGGCGGAGGATCATCCGGATGGCCGTGCTCTTGCCGGCACCGTTGGGCCCCAGGAACCCAAAGACGTCGCCGCGGCGGACCTCGATGTTCAGGCCGTTTACGGCCAGGCGGGTCCCGTAGCGCTTGGTCAGGTTGACGGTACGAAGAATCATGTCGGACAAGGCATCACCACCGGCGGGGATCATCCTGCAAAGGCATGGTATTGCTTGACTCCTAGCTGATTTAAAGGATAATTGCAACATATCCGGTCAGTCCGGCGACTGCCGTATTGGACTCCCAAGGAGGGCCATGTCATGGGAAAGGTGTCCATCGGCACCAACGTTTACTTATACCCGAACCCTGTCACCCTGCTGGGGACGATGGTGGAGGGAAGAGTCAACTTCATGCCGCTGGGCTGGGTGTCCCGGGTGAATGCGGACCCTCCCTGGATCGGCATCGGCGTCAACCGGGGACACCACTCGACCAGAGGGATTCTTGAAAACGGCACCTTCAGCGTGAATTTCCCATCGGCCGACATGATGGAAGAAACGGATTACTGTGGCCTGGTGTCAGGAAGCAAGACCGACAAGTCCGGCGTCTTCGAGTGCTTCTTCGGGGTCCTGAAAACCGCCCCGCTGATCGACGCCTGTCCTCTCTGCCTGGAATGCAGGCTGGTCCAGACCATGGATCTGCCGACCAACGACTGGTTCATCGGCGAGATCGTCTCCTCCTGGATCGAGGATGCCTGCCTGACGGACGGCAAGCCGGACATCCGCAAGATCAACCCCCTGCTCCTGACCATGCCGGACAACCGCTACTGGACGGTGGGTCCGGAGGCGGGCAGGGCTTGGGGAGCCGGGGCGGATCTGTTGAAACGGCGGAAGGGAAAATCCTGACCGCCCGACTCCTGCCTGCTTTTCAGCCGGCATGCCTTCAACCTCAAGGAGGAGATCATGCTGAAGGAATTCAAAGAATTCGCCATGCGGGGCAACGTCGTGGACATGGCGGTGGGCATCATCATCGGAGCGGCTTTCGGGGCGATCGTGAAATCCCTGGTGGATGATGTCATCATGCCCCCCATCGGGATGCTCATGGGCAACGTGGACTTCTCGAACCTGTACGTGGTTCTGAAGGACGGGGCCGTGGCGGGTCCCTATGCAGCGCTGGCGGAGGCGAAGAAGGCCGGCGCGGTGACCGTCAACTACGGTCTTTTCATCAATACAATCCTCAGTTTCGTTATCGTCGCCTTCTCGGTGTTCCTGCTCATCCGGGGGATGAACCGGCTGAAAAGGGAAGCCCAGGCGGAAGCAACCACGAAGGAATGCCCGAAGTGTTGCACCGAGATCCCCGTCAAGGCAGTCCGCTGTCCCCACTGCACGTCGGAGTTGTGAGAACCCGGGCAACGGGGCGAAGGCAGGGTCCACCGGAGGAAACGCGCCTGGCGGAGATTCAACGCCGGCCGGCCCCGTTTCTGAAAACGCATGAACGACAGGGGAAATCCGTCGCCCGTTCCATCAGGGAGGTCAGAACGCTGTGCCGGAAGAATTCCTGAAGAACCTGGAGCCGTGGCTCCAGGGATTGCCCTTTTCCCTGACGGTCTGCGACGAAAAGGGAACGATCCTCTACATGAACAACCGGGCGGACCGCTCTTTCGAATCGCAGGGAGGGAAGGCGCTGGTAGGCTCGAACGTCCTCGACTGCCACCCCGAGCCGGCGCGGACTAAGCTCCGGACGATCATGGAGCAGCGGGAACAGAACGTGTACACCGTGGAAAAGAAAGGGACCCGAAGATTGATCTTCCAGTCCCCCTGGTACCGCAACGGCGTTTACGCCGGGTTTTTCGAGCTGATCCTGCCGCTTCCGGAAAACATGCCCCACTTCATCCGGGAGGCATGACGGGCCGGCTCGCCGGAATCACCGCGTCTGCACGAACTGCCCGGCCTTCACCCGCTTTACGCAGTCCGGTTCCCCCTCGATCCTGACCCAGGCCTTGTCCGGCTGGATCTGGTCCGTCATTTTCAGGACCACCGGCAGCCGGGACTGGTCGCAGGTCTTCTGGCCGCTGATGGGGTCCTCCACTTCCGCGAAGGCATAGACGGACAGCTGTGTACTCTCCGTCACGCCCGCCTTGCTTCCCAGGTTGACGAGAGCGATGCGCTGCTTCCCGTCGGGGCTGGTCTTCGTCTGGAAAATGTAGCCGCGGGCGGAGAATTGCCTGGAGAGGGCCGGCCTCAGGTCCTCCAGGTTCTTCGTCCCCGCCTTCTTGACTCCGCCGACGACCTCGGCAAAGCCCGGATACGGAATCTTTCCCAGGCCCTCCTTGCCGGCGAACCGCTTGGAAAAGATCACCTCTCCACTTTCCACATCAAGAACGCGAACCAGGACTTCCGCCTCGACCGTCCAGCCTTCGGCGGCTTCGGCAACCGCCGCCACGGCATGACCCGCCAGGGCCGCCCAGAGTGCGTCGTCTCCCTTGCGCTGGTCCGCGGCCCGCCGACCGATGTCGCGGCCACCCTTCTGGATGGACTCGGTACTCCGATAAGAGAGAGCGATGTTGTTGAAGGACCCGGTGACAATGAACCTGGCCCCGGCCAGTTTCCCGAGCTGGACCGCCGTGGCCTGATCCACCATACCCGACTGCTGGAGTTTCATTTCATCGAAAACCTTGCTCAGTTCCTTCCGGGCGTAAACGCGGATTCCCGGGATTCCCCTGATCTGGTCCAGGACGGCGTCTTCCAGAGACTCGCTCAGTTTCGAGTTCATCTCCTGCTGGGTCATCCGGGTGTCCTGTTGAAACCGACGACGCTCATCGGTCCCCCAGACGACGCCGGCTCCGCGCCGTGTCGCCCTGCCGGCGGCGGCGCCCCGGACCTGTCGTTCCGACGCTCCAGACACGTTGACCTGAACCTCTTTCGCATAGTCAAATGTCGTATTGTTCGAAAAGGGGGCGATGGCTACACGCGTGGAGGCCGTGTCATAGAGAGACCTGCAGACGTTTGGCACAATCTCCTTGGATCCCTGGTCGGGAAGGAACGCGGCGGAATCGATCTGCACCGCCGTCCCCCCCGCGACGCAGCCGGCCAGAAGAATCGCCAGGGACAGAATTTTCCATGCTCTCCGGTACATGAGGCCCTCTTCAGCGATGGTAGTTGAAGGTGAGCGAATAGGGAGTAAAGTTCACGAGGGTGAAATCCCCTTTCTGACGGAGGCTGTTGGCCAGATACAGGGAATTCTCCGGGTAGCTTACAGTGAACTCGCCCATTTCATTTTCCTCGACATCGGTCACCCACACGGTGTTCTGGAGGGCCCCCTTCACTTCGATGTTCGTGTCCAGGTCCTTGACGCCGTTCACCTTCACGCGGACTTTCCTGACGTTTCCCCGGATGAACTTGAACGCCGTATCGAGCACCTTCGGAGACAGCTTCTCCACCAGGTCCTCCATACCGCGGGCGGCGGCGTCTTCGACGTTGTTCGCCAGCCCCCTGCCGGAGACGGCGTCGGCCGTCAGGACCTCCATGTTCCCCGTCCTGTTGTTCTTCGCCAGCATCCGATAGGTAAGGCGCACCGTCACGTTGTTGAATGGCATGGACAGGCCGTAGCCGATATCCTCTCCCTTCTTCGTCGAGATCGTGTAATCGATCTTCCCGACGATGACGACGTTGGAAAGATATTTGTAGAGCATGCTCCGGACGGCCATGGTGCTGCCGCTTCTCGCCATTCTTTCGATGGCCACGGCATCGGACGGAACGGAAGGCGCCGCGTCGATGACCTTGAAGTTCTGGTCCGTCAGCTTTCCGATGAGCTTCTCCGACAGGATGTTGGTCTCCTCGAACTGATCCCCGCCCGAGGCGGAGGGCTTCCGGGCCGGAATGAACAGGGCGATGCCGTTGTTCAGGGCCAGTTCGGACGAGATGGCATCCTGGGCCTTTGCCGGTTCGATACAGGCATTGATGGTGACCGTCAGGGTCTCGCCCTGGCGATTCTGCCCGAGAACCTTGAAGCTCTTGACGGAACCGCCGACCTTCGTCTTCATGACGTCTTCTACCAGGGTGAAGTTGGACACGAAACTCGATGCCTTGACGTCGATGCCGACGGTTTTCTCAATGGCGGCCCATTTGGCGCGTGCAATGGCCTCCAGCCGGGCCGAGGGCTGGTCGTTATTGATGACAACCGCTTCCCCGTCGGCATGGACGCATTTCTGCTGGGCGGCCGCCTCAACGTTCATGCCCGGTACCGCCAACAGGATCCACAAACCGATCATCCACCCAAAAACCCTGCGCATACGTGCCTCCCTCCTCTCTTAAACGGACCGGCTCAACCCTGCGGACGCAGCTGCTGCTCCAGTTTCTTGCGGTTCTTGATCACCGCGGACACTCGGTTCAGGGCCGCCGTGATGTCGTCATCGGGCTTTCCCAAAAGCTTGTCGGCCTGACGGTAGAGGGACAGGGCGGCCTCGGCGTCGCCTCGGCTCTCTGCGCAGACACCAAGGTTATACAGCAGGGCCGGCGAGGCGGGGGCCTGGATCCGCGCGGAGCCCCAAAGCTCGCAGGCCGCGTCGAGTCTGCCCCGGTCTGCGTACTCGATCCCCCTCTTCAGGGCGTCCTTGGGCTCCGCGGTGGGGATCCCGTCGGTCGTATCCATGAGCCCGATCTCCACCGTCACATAGAAGGGGGCCACATCCTTGCGGAACCTGGCCTTTGTCGTTCCCTTCACTTTCTCCAGGAGTTCCTCCCGACCCACGGCGGGCGATCTATCGTCGCAGCCGGAGGAACTGGCCGAATCGCCCAGGTTCCGGGAATAGAGGACACGGCCCGTCGATACGTCGATGAGCTTGGGTGTGACGGAAAAGACCGCATCCCGTTTCAGACAGCGGACCGTATAATCTCGATACTTGAGACATTTGGCTGCTTCATACCACTTGGCGTCCTTCTTTTGCTCCTCGTACTTGATGCACTCCCGTCGCTGCTCCGTGTAGCGATGGTCCTTCACCTCCGAGGCCGTCACGGCACCCGTGTAGATTCCCTGGGCTCCCACCATCCGGCCCAACCGGGCGGCCGTATTCGGATCCACGAGCCCGCTCTGGGAAAATTTCTGTTCGCTGATGATCCGGTCGAGGGACTGACGGTCTACCAGGGAAAAATAGGGCCGGTCGTCGATGTTGATGCTGGCCAGGACCCCCTCGATCTCGGCGGCGAAGTCGGCGCCGTTGGGTCCGCTGAATGGGACAACGGCCACCGACTTGGTCAGCGATGCCTGATGAAACTCGGCAGGCTGCAGCATGTTCACCCGGACCTTGGTAGCGCAGCCGGACAGGGCAAGACAGAGGGAAAACAAGAGGATGGTTGCAAAGATGATCCCGGCAACGCGTCGCCGGCCGATCAGGAAAGGATGGATGTTTATCATAAGAGCCCCCTCAGAATCAGGCGCGAATTTCCCACAACGGAAGGGGAGAATCAAGGGGATTCTTACCGGCCGAGGCCGGCATTCGGAAAATGGGAGCCGGGAATCAGGGCGAGGTCCGGAGCATTTCTTCCGCGGTCCGGGCAATATCCTCGGCCGTCAGTCCATATTCCTTGAACAGATCTGCCGCCGTGCCGGAGGAGCAGAACTGGTCCCGCACTCCCACGCGCCGGACGGGTGCAGGACGGTTTTCGGCCAGGACCTCGCAGACGGCGCTGCCCAGGCCGCCGATGATGGAATGCTCCTCGGCGGTGACGATGCCCTTCGTCTCCCGGGCGCAGGCCAGGATCAGCCCTTCGTCGATGGGCTTGAGGGTCGGCATGTTCACCACCCGGGCGGATATTCCCCCGGCCTGGAGCGATTCCGCCGCCTGGAGGGCCTGATGCACCATGTATCCGCAGGCAATGATCGACACGTCCGACCCGGGACGGAGCACGTCCCCCCGGCCGATCCGGAAGGATACATCGGGCTTGTAGATCACGGGGAACTTCATCCTGGAGGTACGCACGTAGAACGGCCCCGGGGTCTCGGCGACGACCCGGATGATCGCTCTGGTCTCATGAGCGTCGGCGGGCACGATCACCCGCATGTTCGGCATGGCCCGCATGAGGGCCAGGTCTTCCGTCATCTGGTGGCTCGCCCCGTCCTCCCCGACGGAGACGCCGCCGTGGCTCGCCACGATCTTGACGTTGAGCTGCGGATATGCAACGGCTTGGCGGATCTGTTCCCAGGCTCGGCCGGTGGCGAAGACGGCGAAGGTGCTGGCAAAGGCAGTCTTCCCCGCCAGGGCGAGCCCCGCGGCGGTACCCACCATGTCCTGCTCGGCCACCCCCATGTCGAAGAAACGCTCCGGGTAGTCCCGGGCGAAAAGCTTCGTCATGGTGGATCCGGAAAGATCCGCGTCCAGGACAACGATATCCCGGTTCTCCCGCCCCAGCTCCACCAGGGCCTCGCCGTATGCTTCCCGTATGCCCAGGGTTTCCGTCATGCCGCCCCCAGTTCCTGCAGCGCCCTCGACAGCTCGTCGTCCGAGGGCGCCACGCCGTGGTATTTTGCCTGATTCTCGAAAATGGAGACTCCCTTGCCCTTCACGGTCCGCGCAATCACCATGGTTGGAGTGTCCACGAGGGGTTTTCCCTTCACCGATTCAAGGGCCGGGAGCAGGGAACCGAAATCGTGGCCGTCCACGACCCGGACATCCCATCCGAAGGACCGCCACTTGTCGGCCAGTGGCTCGATCCCTTTCACGTCCTTGACAAAGCCGTCGATCTGCAGCCCGTTGTTGTCGACGATCGCCAGCACCTTCCCGAGCCGGCGGTGCGCCGCCGTCATGGCGGCTTCCCAGACCTGTCCCTCCTGCACCTCGCCATCCCCCAAGAGTGCGTACACGGAAGCCTCGTTCCCATCGAGGCGCAGCCCCAGGGCGATGCCGTTGGCCACCGACAGCCCCTGCCCCAGGGAGCCGGAGGTGGCGTCCACACCGGGGGTGCAGCGGGCATTCGGGTGTCCCTGGAGGCAGCTGTGAACCTTGCGGAGGGTGCCAAGGAGGCCTTCCTCGAAGTAGCCCGACAGGGCGAGGGCGGCGTAGAGCGCCGGCGCGGCATGGCCCTTGGAAAGGACGAAGCGGTCCCGCCCTTCCCAGTGCGGATCTTCCGGACGGTGTCTCATAACCTGGAAGTACAGGGCGGTGATGATGTCCGCCGCGGAAAGGGAACCACCCGTGTGCCCCGATTTCGACTCATGGAGCATACGCAGGATTCGGATGCGCAGGTTTCGCGCCGTGTCTTGAAGGGACTCCAATCTTTTTTCCTCTTTGATCGTGGTCATGGACCCTAGCATACCCCCGCCGTTTATTTCAAGGCGCCCGTCCGGCCGGAACACCCTGGCCGCCTTCTCCGGCATCCCGCCGCGATCATGACGGTTTCCGAAAATCTCTGCCCTTGCCTCGCACGCCTGCCTGTTCCTTATGGAACGTAACGCTTGGAAGCGCATCCGTCGTCAGGGAAGGAAGTTCACCTGTGAATGGGGAAAGGCCCGTTCCAGGAGCCTCCGGACCTCCGTCCGCTCGCTCTCGTCCAGGATCGGTTCGACCCGGCTCACCGGTCGGCCGGCCTCGCCGGTCCGGTACTGCCAACGGAGAAGATAACCGGGTACGCTCAGGAAGCGGCATCCTCCGCTCCCGCAGCATGAGCGGTCAAGCACAGCAACCCCGACCGTGTACAGAACCTCGCGACCCTTGTACGGCAACCGGCCTTCCTCCGCCAGCGAGTAGGAGCCGCTGATGAATTCAAATACCTGATCCAACTCCAGATGAACGTGGTCCTCTTCCCGATCCTGCACCTGCCCTGCTGTCATTTCCGGATCTCCTTGCAATCGCTTTTGCCGTATCCATCCGTCGCCTGTGGCTGCAGGCGGACGATCCGTCCTTCCGGCCCGGTTCCGCATCCGCTTCCCGGGCGTTCCTACTTTCCGATGCAGAACGTGGAAAATATCCGCTCCAGCACCTGCTCCACCGTCGTCTTTCCCACCACGTCCCCGAGTCGGTCCAGCGCATCCTGAACATCACAGGCGGCGACTTCGGGCGAGCATCCCGCCGCAAGAGCGGATGCAGCCTGGGAGAGAAAAAACTGGGCGCCCTCCAGGGCGGCCTTATGGCGGGCATTCGACAGGAGTCCCTCGAATTCCCCCGAACCACTGCTCTGCAGGAAAAAACGGTGAAGGGATTTCATCAGCTCCGGGATGCCGTCGCCCCGTTTTGCCGATATCCACAGGGGAACCTGCCCGTCAAAGAGCGCCTCCACTTCCTCCGTCTCGATCATGGGCGTCAGGTCCGCCTTGTTGATCACCGGAAACCCTTTCCGACTGCCCACTTCCCGGGCGATCCGCCCGTCCTCTTCCGTCAGCGGCTCGCTGCCGTCCAGGAGAACGATCACCCGGTCGGCGGCGGAGATTTTTTCCCATACCCGCCGGATGCCCTCCGTCTCGGCCGGATCTTCCGTGTCCCGGACGCCCGCCGTATCGGCCAGCTTCACCGGGATCCCCTCCAGGGAAATCCATTCCTCGATGAAGTCCCGGGTCGTACCCGGCGCGGGCGTCACGATGGCCCGCTCCTCCCCCAGGAGCCGGTTGAGGAGGCTGGACTTGCCGACGTTGGACCGCCCGGCAATGACCACGGAGGCCCCGTTCCGGTAGAGCCGGCCTTCGTTCCAGGTATCCAGCAGATTCCCGACCCCGTCCCGGATGGCCATCACGCGTTCCGCAAGCGCCTCCGGCTGAACCGGCTCCAGGTCTTCGTCGCTGAAATCGATCTCCGCTTCCAGGTAAACAAGCACATCCGTCAGACTGTTCCGGAGGGATTCAATGCGGCGGGACAGCTCTCCCTTCAGCTGGGAGGCGGCAACCTTCAGGGCTGCTTCGGTCCGGGCGGCGATCATGTCGGCCACGGCCTCCGCCTGGGCCAGGTCGATGCGGCCGTTCAGAAAGGCCCGTTTCGTGAACTCGCCGGGCTCCGCGGGACGGCCTCCGGCGTGAATCACCTCCGCCAGGACCGACTGGAGAATGACCGGGCCGCCGTGACAATGGATCTCCACGACGTCTTCGCCTGTGCAGGAACGGGGCCCGCGCATCCAGCAGAGCAGTACTTCGTCGAGGAAATCGCCCGCGTGGGAAAGCACGCGGCCGTGCAGCAGGTGATGGCTTTTCCACTGCGCCCGGGCGTTCGACGGCTGAAAGAAGCTCTTCGCGATGGGCAGACTCTCAGGTCCGCTGAGACGGATGATGCCGATCGCTCCCGCTCCCGGCGGGGTGGCGATGGAGACAATGGTGTCGGTTGCAGACACGGCGGCTCCGTCCGGTGTTCAGCCCTCGTTCCGGAGAGGACGGCCCTTCCGGGAAGGCATGATGACGATCTTGCGGTATTCCCCTTCGCCCCGGCTCTTCGTCACCAGGGCCGAGTCGTTCTGCAGGGCCAGGTGAATGATCCGCCGGTCATGGGCGTTCATGTTGCTGACCGTGACGGCTTTCCTGGTTTTCTTGACCTTCTCGCCAAGCTTGGCCGCCAGGGTGACGAGGGACTCCTCCCGCCGCTTCCGGTAGGCCTCGATATCGATGACGACGGGTTTGCCCCCGTTGCTTCCCTTGTGGAGGGCCTTGTTGACGATGTACTGGATGGCGTCCAGGTTCTGTCCGTGCTTGCCGATGAGAAGGCCGCTGCACTCTCCCTGAATGTTGAGACGGATTGCTGTTTCCGTTTCTTCGACGGTCACGGGATACTCCAGGTCCATCCGGACGAGGATTCCCGTGAGAAGTTCCCTGGCTTTCTGTGCGAACTCCGCATCGAAGACAACAGGAGGCCTCGCCGGCTGGGCATCCTGATGCTCCATGGGGGCATCCGCCGCCGGCCGGATCGCAGGTTTTTCAACCTCCGTCACCCGTAACGGCGGCACCGGGACCTCGGGTTCCCGGACATGGGGCTTCTCTCGCGGCTTGTCCCTGCGGGCCCGTTCCGGCCTTTCGTCCAGGAAAACCTCCTCCAGGGCCCGGTCAATGGAGAGAAGCCCCGCCCTGATTTTCGCCTTTTTCTGCCCGAATCCCAGAAATCCCGACACGCCCTCGGAGATGATCTCGATGTTCAGCTTTTCCCGGGGAACATCGAATTCCCGGCAGGCCTTCTCGATCGCCTCGTCGATGGTTTTTGCTTCAATTTCGAGTGTTTCCATATGGACACCTCTCGTTACGCGACCTTCTTGTTGATGTAGTACTGCTGGCCGATGCTGAAGATGTTGTTGAAGAGCCAGTAGATGACCAGACCCGAAGGGAAGTTCAGAAACAGGAACGTGAAGATCACGGGCATCCACAGCATGATCTTCTGCTGCATGGCATCGCCCGTGGAGGGGGTCATCTTCTGCTGAAGCCACATGGTTGCGCCCATGATGACCGGGGTGATGTAATAGGGATCCTTCGCCGAGAGGTCCTGTATCCACCAGATGAGCGGCGAATGCCTGAGTTCGATGGCGTACATCAGCGCCTTGTAGAGCCCGAAAAAGACGGGAATCTGGATGAGCATGGGAAGGCAGCCGCTCATGGGGTTGATTTTGTGGGCCTTGTACAGGGCCATGGTTTCCTGGCTGAGGCGCTGCCGGTCGTTCTTGAACTTCTCCTGTATCTCCTTCATCTTCGGCTGCAGCTTCTGCATCTCCTTCATGGACCGGTAGCTGATGTTTCCCAGCGGCCAGAAAATAAGTTTGATGATCAGAGTCAGTACGATGATGGCAATTCCGTAATTGGGCAGGTACTTGTAGATGAACTTCAGGACCCACAGGAGCGGCATGGCCAGCCACTTGAGCCAGGAGCCGAAATCCACCGAGTCCTCGAGCCCTACACCCTGGGCCTTCAAAAGCTCATGATCCTTGGGACCTAGAAACACGTTGTAGATAAAGTATCCCGCCTGTCCGGGAGGGATGAGATTCTTGGGCCCCCGGAGACTCACCGTTGTCATGTCCCGTCCGTCCTTCGAGAGCGACACGGCGGACAGGGACGGATTCTGGGGAATCATGGCAGCAATGAAATATTTACTCTCGAAACCCGTCCAGGCGATGTTCGGCCCCAGAAGGCGGGTCGTATCGAGCTTCTTGAGCTCCTGGAGCTCCACGCTCTTGTCCGCCATGGTGATGGGGCCCACATGTGTGTAACTATCCGTTTCCGTCTTGGGATCCACGTACTGGGTCCAGTTGAGGGATCCGTTCTGGGTCAGGGGTCGCCCCGACAGGTTGGTCGCCTTCACCTCCAAGTCGATGACATACTTCTCCGGATGAAACGTGAAGGTCTTGTCGATGCGGATCTCCCCCGGATAGGTGACGCTGAAGGTCAGGGAACGGCTTTCCCGGACGGTCGTCAGATCCAGGGACGCAGCGTTCGCCTCGAAAGGGCTTTCCGCCGGCACGTTCAGATCCGACTCGGGAAACGTCATCGTCAGGGGACGCGGCATCCCCGTCTTCACGTCCACCAGTTCAATGAGATCCGAGTCCTGCTTGATCGTCTCGCGGTATCCCTTCAGCTTCAATGACTTGAGCGCAGCTCCCCGGGTCGAGAAGACAGCAGTATAGAGGGGGGTTACGACGCGGACATCCTTTTCCGGAGCGGAAGCCGGCTGCAGTGATGCCGTGGCCTGGGTCGCTGTTGCATTCGGCGCGGCTGTAACGGCAGCGGGGGCGGCTCCCGTCGTTTTGCCCGCCGCCGGCGTTTCCTGTCTGGTTGCCGTCTGCGCCGCCGGCGGTGTTTTTGCAGGCGGTTTCATGAAAAATATCTGATAGATAAGTACTACCAGCACAGATAAGACAATAGCGAGAATGGTTTTCTTGTCCATGATTGGCCTCTCGATGGGCTGTTACCGAACGGGATCGAACCCGCCGGGGTGAAATGGATGGCAACGGGCCAGCCTCTTCAGACCGAGCCAGGTTCCGCGGAACGGGCCGTACCGTTCGATGGCCGTACGGGCGTATTCGGAACAGCTCGGGTGGAAACGGCAAGAGGGGGCCAGGAAGGGTGAAATGGCGGTCTGGTAGAACCGGATGGCAAGGACAAAGGCCTTGGCCAGCGAGTTTCTGATTGGACGGTCAGACATCAGTTCTCGAAATCAGCAGACTTTCCAGTTCCCTTGCCACATCGGCGAACGTAAGCGGCGGCAGGTTCCGCTTCGGAATGATAACAATGTCTAAGGGAACGGGAAATCTGGATCGGTTGAGCCTGAAAAATTCTCTCAAGAGCCGTTTGATGCGGTTCCGTTTGACCGCGTTTCCAACTTTCCTGCTGACGGTGAGTCCCAGCCTGCTGACACCGGAGGAACAACGGGTTGTTATGACGGTAAAGTGAGCCGAGTGGCGGCGAATCCCCTGGCGGTAAACGGTATCGTACTCTTTTTTCCTGCGAATCCGCTCGTTTCTGCGAAAGGTTTGTCTGGTCATGCTCTGCGGATGATTTCACCCGCCGGGCTCCGCCACCCTGCTCTCCTCGTCCGTATCCCGGTGTCACACCGCCAGGCGCTTCCTGCCCTTGGCTCTCCTCCTGCTCAAGACCTGCCGGCCCCCCCGGGTAGACATGCGAGCCCGGAAACCGTGGGTCCTCTTTCTCTTCTTATTCGTTGTATTCGTTAGTGTTTTTTTCATCGTGTCATTTCCCGGAAATTGAAATAGGTCGTGTGATAAACCATAATCACCACCCCTTGTCAAGGTTTATTCAACCGGTGACATCCGGATACCCCATTGCTCGCGAGGATGATTCTCAATCATTTTTAATATGTTAACGACATCGAGGCGTGCGATGGGCCGGGACGGGACGAGGGAATCACGGTCCCGCATGGCGGGGCGGCTGCGGTTCCCCGGGAAGGTTTGCCGACGGCGGTTTCTGCCCTTGCGTCGATGCCTCCGGCACAGGGGCCGGCGGACTCCCGGAGTTCCCCGGAACGGGATTCGCGGGAGATGCGGCCGTTGTCTTTTCGTCCTGCCCGACCGTTACGGGTGCCCCTGCCGCCGGGTCGATGCCCGTCTCCCGGGGATCCTGAAGAACCTCCTCGTATTCCTCGATGACGATGCCCCGCCTCACCATGATTCCATATATCTTTTCGGATCGATAGGTTACATACCGTGAATTCCCGGTGGGGCTGTAGAGGCGCGGATTGGGAAGGACAGCGGCAAGGCGGGCCGCCTCCATGGCCGACAGGGCCGCTGCGGACTTCCCGAAATGATGCTGGGCGGCCATCTCGATTCCGAAGATTCCCTGCCCCCATTCAGCAACGTTGAGATACAGTTCGATGATCCGCTTTTTCGACAGATTCTGCTCCATACGCCAGGTGTAAACGGCTTCGCGAACCTTCCGGACGGGGTTCTTCGACGGAGTAAGAAACAGGTTTTTCGCCAACTGCTGGCTGATGGTGCTGCCGCCGACCTTGAACTTTCGCTGTTTCAGGTCTTTTTCGACGGCCTTCTGGATGGCGGCGTAGTCGAATCCTTCGTGTCGCCAGAACTTGTCATCCTCGGCAATGATCACCGCCTTGATCACGTAAGGGGAAATCCTCCCCAGCGGGACCCAGCGCTGGCGGATCCGGATGTTCTTCCCCTCGCTCTTCCACTCGTCTTCCCGATATTCCATAAAGGATGTTTTCACGGGGTTCGTCTTCCGGAGCTTCGAGACGTCGGGCCAGACAAAGGAGAGACCGATGCTGCCGGTCATCCACACGACGGGAATCGCCAGGAGCAGCCAGATCCACTTCCTGTTCCGTTTTTTCTTCGTCCTTTTTCTCATGTCCCGCCGATCCGCCCGAAACGATATCCCGGCCCGCCCGATGGCGTCGCCGGGGGTCCCTTCATACCTCAAGACACCTCGTTTGCATAGCAGGATTCTTCGTAATCGCAGAGCTTTCTGCCTTTCGAGGAGGGATGGGACCAAAAAAAATTTGACTTGGGATGCTTATTCGGATACAAGGGTGCCCACACATCAATGCGTGTACAGTTCATTCACTGCCGAAACCTGTGCACCGCCTCTTAGTGGGGCATCCCCCGACTTCCAAGAAGGAGGTACTTCCATGATGAGACGGCAGCTCTATTCATCACTAGGACTGATCGTCCTGCTCTCCGTTCTGGCAATCCATACGGAGTGCCTTGCCGACTCGACGTACCGGGTCAAGTCCGGCAGCAACCTATACAGCATCGCGAAAAAGCACGGTGTTTCCGTTGACGCCATCCGACAGGCCAACAATCTCTCCTCTGACCGGCTCAAGCCCGGCCAGGTTCTCACCATCCCTTCGAAAAGTTCGAAACGAGCATCCAGGGCCTCGGTAAAAAGCACCAAGGTCTCTACCGCCGGCAAGACGGCAACGGCCAAGACAAAGACCTACACGATCAAGTCGGGCGACACGCTCGCCGGCATTTCCAAAAAAACCGGCATCCCCTTGGCGCAACTCAAGAAACTCAATCATCTCCGGGCAAACAGACTGAAACCCGGGGACAGGATCGTTCTGGCAAGGGCAGCATCGGGTGCACAGCATTCCGAGCGGGATGAGTCGCGCCGGTTGGCAGCCGCCATTCGGGACGAGGGCGAGATGGAAGAGGACGACGGCCTGACGGCGGATTCTCAGGAGGACGTCGCCGAGGTTGAGAAGGATATGATCTCCAGCGCCGAGCTTCTTGGGAACTGGAAAGATCCCGAAGAGCAGCGGCTGTTCGTCAAGGTCGTCAAAGGTTTTCTGGGCGCTCCTTACCGGTTCGGCGGTTCGACCGTGCGCGGCATCGACTGCTCAGGCTTCGTGGCCAAGATCTACCAGTTCTTCGACGTCAACCTGCCCCGCACGGCCCGTGAGCAGTCCCGGGTGGGGATGAATGTGGACAAGGACAACCTGGATGTGGGAGATCTCGTTTTCTTCAATACGCGCCGCGCCTTCGGCCATGTCGGCATTTACATCGGCAACAATCAGTTCATCCACGCGGCGGCGGGAAAGAAGCGCGAGGTCAGCATCAGCAATCTGGACGAACCTTATTACAGCAAACGGTTCGTAAAGGCCGTCCGGCTGAAGGGCAAGGAAAAAGAACAGGCAAAAACGGGAAACGGAAGCGTTTAAAACCGGTTTCGCAGGCAATCTGAAAAAAGAGGGGCGGTCCGGGATCGCCCCTCTTTTTTATTGGAGATTCTCAGGCGGATTGTCAGTTCACCCGCCGTCCGGTCCGCGGAACGGGATGTACCCGCCGCTCCCGGCACAGCGAAAACCGGACTCACATGAACTTCTCGAAGCGTTCCTTTTTGGCTTTGCAGATCGGACAAACACCCGGAGGCTCCTCGCGGGCACACAGGTAGCCGCAGACCCGGCACCGCCAGACAGGATGGGCCAGAACTCCGGCCGGAGCTGCTGCCGGCTCCGGAGCGGTAGGCTCTGCTCCCGGACCTCCCGGAGGACGGCGGTCCGGAATCGATTCCAGTTCGCGGGTTCCGTTGAGGATCTCGTCGGACACATAGAGGGCGCAGTAACAGGCGCCGAAGTCGTTCAGGTCCGGATCCCGGTAGTCGCAGGGACAGACGATGTCCAGGTCATCCTCCCGCACCCCGGAGGCAAGACGGCAGGGACAGGCCCGGTAGCCGTAGCGCTCCTCGTTGGTGAGAAGCCCTTCCACAAGGTCCCGGACAAAGGCTTCGTCGGAATTCAAATGATACCCGGCGGCTTCGCCCTCCCGTCTCAGGCGGGCGCACACCTTTTCAATATCCGCTGGATTCATTTTTTCAGGCTTTCCCGGATCTTGGCTTCATTGAAGCCGACGATGCACTGGCTCCCGTTGATCACCATGGACGGAAACGAACAGGCGGGATTCCATTTCTTCACTTCCTCCATGGCCTCCCGCCTCTCCTCCTTGCCCAGAAGATCCACATCCGTGTAATCATAGGCCACCTTCATCTCGCCCAGCAGCGCTTTGGTCTTCTTGCACCAACCGCAGGTGCTCAGGGCGTACAGCATGATGCTTCCCAGGTTTTCCCCTTCCACGTGCTCAACGGTCATCATCTCACCTCATTGCATGGCCTGGTGTCTTTCCTCTCCCGTCCCGTCCGACCGCCCGTCCGCCGGGATCACTTCAGCCGTGGATCGATCCCGGTAAAACCGCAGTCGGGCTGATAACAGGTCACATTCAGGAATTCGCACTTTTGTCGGCACGCCGGACATTCCTCCGGCGGTTTTTCCACCTGGATCGTATTGCCGCAGTTGCTGCATTTCCACCACGTATCGGGCAGCTTGTTGCTCTCCGCCATGGCTCACCCTCCTTTCCGGGCGTGGATGGCACATCCTATCACATCCGGGGAAACCAAAGAAGTCCCCAATTGCCCGCTCCATCCGGGTCTTCCTTGACCGGGCCGGCAGAATGTGGGAAACAGACTGAAAAGGCCGCAGAATTGACCGCTTCAGGGGATTTCCAGGGGATCGCTCCGGGAAAAATCCCGAACCAGGGCCAGGGCCCCGGTGGGGCAGCCGTCGACACAGACTCCGCATCCCATGCAGGAGACCGGATCGATAACGGCGGCTTCGCCGTCCAGGCTAATCGCTCGGAAGGGACAGGTTCCGACGCAGGTCCCGCATCCGGCGCAGAGTCCCTCGTCGATCCTGCAAACATACCCGGAGGAGGCCAGCATAGGGCTCCCGTCCCTGTAGGCCCCCATGGCTCCGCAGCAGCAGGAGCAGCAGTTGCAGATGGCATAGAAGCGGTCCAGCATGGCGTCCTTGAAGAAGGCGTGGTGAACGTGCCCCCGCTGGTGCTCCGCCTTCAGGATCGATGCCGCTTCCTCCTGATTGATCCAGCGGCTCTTCCGCGGGTTGTGCTCCCGGGCGAAGGAGGCAAAGGGCTCCCCGACAACGAGGCAAACGTCCAGGGGTTTGCACGGGTCGGCACGATAGGCCCGGCAGGGGCACTCAAGGGCGACGATCCGGTCGGGCTCCCGGAGGATCAGATCACGGGCCACGAGATAGGGAACGACCGATTCCAGACCTGCAAGGCGAACCTCCCGCCGGACGGACACGAGGCGGGACGCGCCCTCCAGCGGCATCACCTTGCCGTGATACACGTCGGCAAAGCCTCCCCTGGCCCGGGGACTGCCGTTTTCCCGGGCGCCGGCGCCCGGGCTCCGGGCGGCCCGCTCATACTGATCGAGAAGCCACCGGGCGGGCGGACCGAGTGTCCGGGCCAGGGGATGGCACCCCGTTGCAATGCCAACGTACAGAGCGGGCCAGCGGCCGTAGACGTATCCATGAACGAAGTCCAGGAACCCGAAGCCCGGCACCGTTTCCGCTTCCCGGAGAAAGTCCCGGGTGGACGGCTTCATCGGCAGTCTGGAAAGGAAAGAGAGAAACGGTTTCATCGCTGCTACCGGTATGACAGGATACCAGCTGTTGTCAACTCTGGAGGTATGGAATGAACATTTTCACAAATGCGACCCGGCGGATTTTCGAAGAAGCCCGGAGGGACGGACGGCTACTGGAGGGCCGTTCCCTCTCCGAGATCAAGGATATCGCGATGCGTCAGGAGGACGTCGTCCGCACGTCCTACGGCTCCCTGGCCTCCGATTCGGAGCCCATGAACCGGTCGGCCCCGCACACGAAGAACAGCGTCGACGACGCCTTCGGAGAGGAGGAAAACGCCCTGGCGGAGCAGGCGGTCTCGTGCCTCCGGACGGAGCGGATCGTCTCCCTGGACGTATTCGTCGGCGACGGCCGGGACGGGGTGTCCTGCCGTTTCCTGATCCCGGAGCCCTTTACCCAGATCGCCTACGGCCTGAAGCTCCTCTTCGACGACTCCCCGACACCGCGGCAGGTGGAGGATCCGACCTACACAATCCTCTTTTTCACCGACGAGGCCTTCCGGCTCAACCGCTGCCGGAAGCTCCTCGACAAGGACCTGACGGTCCGCCTGATGATGGGAAGCCGCCGGGGGGAGCAGGTCAAGATCTGCCGCAATACCATGTACCTTGGAGAGGGAAAGAAAGGCGTGTTCCATTTCGAGAACTGGCGCGTCAAGGCCATCGACCGGACGGGCGTTTTCCTTCACGCCGGGGCGCGCCGGGACATGCTGTGGGTCTTCTGCCCCGAGACGGACCGGCCGGAGCTGACGGAGGTCGTCACCGCCGTGTCCGGCCTCACCGCCACGGGAAAAACCACCACCCTCTGCCGCTCCTTCGCCCGCCTGCCCCGGGAGTCTTCGGAGATGATCGGCGATGACGGCGGGACCTTCAGTCACGACGGCGGTTACGAGGCCTTCGAGATGGGCGGGCTCTACGTGAAGACGGAAGGCCTTGACGAAAGCCAGCCGGAGATCCTCCGGGCCGCCGAGTCCCGGGACGCCTTCCTGGAAAACGTGGCCATCACGAAATATCCCTACACTCCCGATTTCCGGGATACGTCCAAGACGGGCAACGGCCGGGCCATCGTCACCCGGGCCAACCTGGAGATCGCCAGTCCCGGTCTCCGGGCGGACCGGATCCACAACATCATCATCCTGACCCGGAATCCCCTCGCCAACGCCCTCTCCCGCCTCACCCCCGAGCAGGCGGTCATGCAGTTTCTCTACGGCGAGTCGATCGAATCGAGCGGCGGCAATCCCGAGGAAGCGGGCAAGTTCAAGCGGGAGATCTTTCTCGACCCTTTCCTGACGGGAAACCGGCTGGAACACGCCTTGCTCTTCTACGAAATCCTGATGAAGAACCCCGTCCGGTGTTACCTGGCCAACACGGGCACCATCGGCGCCTTCGAGCGGAAGGTCACCCTCCGCCAGTCCCTGGCGTCCTACAACGACCTGGTGCGCCGCCAGATCCGCTTCAGTTCCGATGCGGACGTTCTGGGATATTCCTACCCCATCCAGTGCGACCGGGCGAACCTGGACATGATGGTCGCCTCCAGGCTGTACGAAGATCCGGCGGTATTGAGAAAGAAGGTTGAGGATTTCTTCCGGGGACGGCAGGCCTTCCTGGAGGAGTTCGAGGGAGCCTACGGCCGGATCCCGGAAAGTATCCGGGAATCGCTGCCTTATGCGCTGGAGGATTGAGAAGGCGGAGGTCCGCCCTCGTCCGCCGCCCGGCCGCTCAGCTGGCCGCAGGCGGCGAGGATGTCGCTTCCCTTGCTGGCCCGGAGGATAGCCGTGTAATGCCGGCGGATGAGGATGTCCCGGAAGGTCTGCACCGCCTCTTCCGAGGGGCTTCGATAGGGGGAGCCGGGGAATTCATTGAAGGCGATCAGGTTGATTTTGCAGCGGAGCCCCCGGAGAAGCCGGGCAAGCATCTCCGCGTCGGCCGGTGCATCGTTGACACCGCCGATGAGGATGTATTCGAAGGTCAGCATCCGCCGCCCCGGCATGGGATAGTCGCGGCACGCCTTGAGGAGAACATCCAGGGGGTACTTCCGGTTTACTGGCATCAACTCATCACGGCGCCGGTCGTCCGGCGCGTTCAGCGAGACGGCAAGGTTCACGCAGAGTTCTTCCCCGAGCCGGACGATCTGGGGCGGCAGGCCGCAGGTGGACACCGTGATTTTCCGGGTTGAGAATCCCAGCCCGTGATCGGAGGTCAGGTTTTTCAGGGCCTTGATCGTGTTCCCGTAGTTGGCGAGGGGCTCTCCCATTCCCATGAGGACGATGTTTTTCACGTCCGGCCCCTCGGGAGTGAAAAACTTCAGGCGCGTCAACTGCCCCGTGATCTCCGACGGCCGGAGATCGCGCCCAAGCCCCGTCTTCCCCGTCAGACAGAACCGGCAGCCCATGGCGCAGCCCGCCTGGGTGGACACGCAGGCGGTCCAGTGGTTCTTTCCCGGGATCAGGACGCTCTCGATGAACCGCCCGTCCCGAAGCCGGAAGAGGATTTTTTTCGTCCCGTCCCGGGAGACCTGCTCGCCGGCGATCTCCGGCTGGTCCAGGGAGGCCTGAACCTCCATCTGCTCCCGGAACGGACGCGACAGGGTGGTCATCTCGCCGAAGGACGCCGCCGGCGTGTTGTACATCCACTTCATGATCTGGCGGGCCCGGTAGCGCTCCTTCCCCATCCCGGCGATGAAGGCCTCCAGCTCGTCCAGCGTCATGTCCCGGAGATTCGGCTTTTCCATGGAACTCCCTGCCGGGAAGGCCTCGGAGGAAAGACTACCATTCCCTCGCCAGCCGCTCCGCCACGGCGTCGATGAATCCCTCGGTGGTCACCTTCCGGTTCTGCGGCCCCGAATCGGCCAGGACCAGGAGATCGCCCGTCATGACTCCGTCCTCGATGGTCCCGATGGCCGCCTTCTCCACGGCGTCGGCAAAAGCGGCGACGTCGGGGGTCCCGTCCATCTCCCCCCGTTTCCGGAGGGCTCCCGTCCAGGCGAAGATGAGGGCCATCGAGTTGGTGGACGTCACCTCCCCCTTGAGGTGTTTGTAATAGTGCTTCTGCACCGTCCCGTGGGCCGCCTCGAACTCGTACCAGCCCCTGGGCGACACGAGGACGGAGGTCATCATGGCCAGGCTGCCGCAGGCGGAGGCGACCATGTCGGACAGGACGTCGCCGTCATAATTTTTCAGGGCCCAGAGCATCCCGCCCTCGGACTTCATGACCCGCGCCACCGCGTCGTCGATGAGGGTGAAGAAGTACTCCCTTCCCTCCTTCTCGAAGGCCTGCTTCCAGTTTGCGTCGTACTCCCGCTGGAAGATCTCCCGGAACCGGGCATCGTAGGTCTGGGAAATGGTGTCCTTGGTGCTGAACCAGACATCCACCTTCCGGTCCAGGGCATAGGTGAAACAGGCCCGGGCGAAGCTCTCGATGGAGGCATCGGTATTGTGGATTCCCTGGATGATGCCGGGGCCCGTAAAGGCGTGAATGGTCTTCCGGAGAGGCTCCCCGCCGTCAGAGGGGGTGAACACGATCTCCGTTGTCCCCTCTCCGGGGACGCGGATCTCGACTCCGCTGTAGACGTCTCCGTAGGCATGGCGCCCGATGATGATGGGCCGTCTCCAGGAAGCCACGGAGGGCCGGATGTTCTTGACGAGGATGGGCGTCCGGAACACCGTCCCGTCCAGGAAGGCCCGGATGGTGGCGTTGGGGCTCTTCCAGGCCTTCTTCAGCGAATATTCCCGGACGCGGTCCTCGTTGGCGGTGATGGTGGCGCACTTGACGCCGACGCCCAGCCTCGCCACGGCCCGGGCAGCCTCCACCGTCACGCGGTCGTCCGTGTCGTCCCGGTGTTTCAGGTGCAGATCGTAGTAATCCAGGGGAATATCCAGGAAGGGAAACAGCAGTTTCTCCTTCACGATCGCCCACATGACGCGGGTCATCTCGTCCCCGTCCATCTCGACAAGGGGCGTTTTTACGACGATTTTTCCTGCCTTGGCCATGTACGACATCTCCACTTCTTTATTGATTTCCCGGACCCGGGTCGGCGCTTCCCGCCGGGAGTCCCGTTCCCGTTCTTCAGCCGTTGCGCAGGTTCAGGGCCCCGCCGGCCAGGATCATCCGCTTCTGGCGGTCTGTCAAGTCACAGGTCACCCGGAAAGAGGTTCCCTTCGTCCGATTCTCCACCACCAGCGATCCGTTTTCCAGCAGGGATTTCCGGATCGCCGGTACCTCCAGGCGGTCTCCCTGATCGACGCCGTCGTAGTCCCGCCCGTCGGCGAAAACGAGCGGCAGGATCCCGAAATTGACCAGGTTCGCCGCATGAATCCGCTCAAAGGACTTCGCGATGACGGCCCGCACCCCCAGATACATGGGACAGATGGCGGCGTGTTCCCGGGACGAGCCCTGGCCGTAGGAAACGCCGGCGACGATGGCGTTCTGCCTTCTCTCGCCCTGGATCTTCCGCGCCCTCCGGTGGAACTCACTGTCCACGATTTCGAAGACGTACTCCGAATATTTGGGAATGTTCGACCGGTACTTCATCCGGTCCCCCGCCGGAATGATGTGATCCGTCGTGATGGCGTCCCCCACCTTGATGGTCGCCTCCATCCGGAGATCCTCCGGAAGCGGCGTGTTCGCCGGCGGCTCCCCGATGTTGGGACCGCGATAGACCTCCACCGTCCGGGTCGCGCCGGCGTCTGGAGGAACCAGGATCAGCGCATCGTCGATGTGGAACCGTTCCGGGAGAGCGATCTCCGGGTAGGGGACAGACAGCTCCCGGGGGTCCGTAATGCGGCCGGTGAGTGCGGCGGCCGCCGCCGTCTCGGGGCTCACCAGGTAAACCCGGGCGTCCTTCGTCCCGGACCGGCCGAAGAAATTCCGGTTCGAGGTCCGCAGGGAAACGGCGTCCGACCGGGGACTCTGGCCGCTACCGATGCAGAAGCCGCAGGCGTTTTCCATGAGCCGGGCGCCGGAGGCGAGCAGGTCTTCCAGGTAGCCGTCCCGGAGCAGGTTTTCCAGGACCTGCCGGGAACCCGGCGCGATGACGAAGCTGACGTCGGGATGGACGGACCGGCCTTTCAGGATGCGGGCCACCGTCGCCAGGTCGCGGTAGGAAGAGTTTGTGCAGCTGCCGAGACAGACCTGGTCCACCCCGATCCCGGCGATCTCCCGGACGGGGCTGACGTTGTCGGGACTGTGGGGCTTGGCTGCCAGCGGCTCCAGCGCGGACAGGTCGATCTCGACCACGCGCTCATATGCAGCGTCGGGATCCGACGCCAGGGGGACCCAGGCGGACTCCCGTCCCTGGGCCGCGAGAAAGCGCCGGGTCTGCTCGTCGCTGGGGAAGACGGAGGTCGTGACGCCGCACTCGGCTCCCATGTTGGCGATGGTCGCCCGCTCGGGAACGGCGAGTCCCGCCAGGCCTTCCCCCCCGTACTCGAAGACCGTGCCGACGTTCCCCTTGGCGGAGAAGATCTCCAGTACTTTCAGGATGATGTCCTTGGCGGAGACCCAGGGCCTGAGCTTCCCGGACAGCCGGATCCCGACGACCCGGGGGCAGGTCAGCCAGAAGGACTCCCCGGCCATGGCCAGCGCCACGTCCAGCCCGCCCACACCGATGGCCAGCATGCCCAGCCCGCCTCCGGTCGGGGTGTGGCTGTCGGAGCCGACCAGGGTCTTCCCGGGGCGGCCGAACCGCTCCAGGTGCACCTGGTGGCAGATCCCGTTTCCCGCCCGGGAGAGGTGGATGCCGTAGCGCCGGGCCACCGTCTGGAGATAGCGGTGGTCGTCGGCGTTTTCGAAACCGATCTGCACGGTGTTGTGATCGATGTAGCTGACGGACAGCTCTGTCCGGACCCGGAGAATGCCCATCGATTCGAACTGCAGGTAGGCCATGGTTCCCGTGGCGTCCTGGGTCAGGGTCTGGTCGATGCGGATGGCGATCTCCTCGTCGGGGCCGAATCGCCCCTCGACCAGGTGGTCGCCGATGATCTTCTCGGTGATCGTTTTTCCCGGCATGGCTCGTCTATGATGCTCCCTGATTCGAAAACAGGAAGGGGTCAGAGGCGGGGTGCCCGGCATTCCCCCTCACCTCCAACCCCTTCATGATTGATCTTCGTCCGCCTCCCGCTTCAGTCCTTCGGCAGGAGAATGATGGCGATCCGCCGGTTTTTCTGGCGGCCCTCCGGCGTGCTGTTGTCCGCGACGGGCTTGTATTCACCGTAGGCAGCGGCCGACAGGATCTTCGGGTCGATCCCGTTTTCTTCAAGGAAACGGGCGACATTGATGGCCCGGGCGGCCGAAAGCTCCCAGTTGGTGGGGAAACGCTGGGCCAGCCGTCCCGAGATTTTCACGTTGTCCGTGTGCCCCTCGACGCGGATGGCCTTGTCCTGCACCTTGCCGAGGATGTCCACGATCCGCTTGAGGATTGCCAGGCCGTCCTTCTTCACCTCCGACTGGCCCGAGTCGAAGAGGATCTGGTCCGCCAGACCGAGTGTCAGCTTTCCCTTCAGCTCCTCGATGGTCACCTGCCCCCGGGCCATCTCACCTTTCATTTCCCGGAGAAGGTCCTTATAGGCCTGGCTTTCCGTCTGGATCTCCTCCTTTTTCTTCTGCAGCGACTGGAGATCGGCGTTCTTCTGCCGGAGTTCGGCGATGCTCCGCTTCAACTCGTCGGAGGATGATTTCAGGTCGCGGTCGCACTCCATTTTCTTCTGGAGGAGATCGGCCTTTTCCTTGTCCAGCTGATTGTACTTCTGTTGAAGGGCCTCCTGTTCCGCAACCTTTTTCAGGTATGTGCTTTCCTTGACCATGCACCCCGTCAGAGCCGGGAGCACAAGAAGAGCGGCTGCAATCAGCGCCAACTTGACGAACGCGTCTTTTTTCATGGAATCACTCCTTGATAAAGAATTGCATCTTCAGGTTGCCGACCTCCACGAGGTCGCCATCCTTCAGGTCGTACCGGGTTTTCACGTCCTGCCCGTTCACCTTGAAGGATTTTCCGCTGGCGGGCGTCATGAAGTATCCCTCTTTGCGGCGATTCACCAGGGCGGCTACGGCGGGGGCGAAAAATCCCTTCAGGCGGATGGCGGCGCTCTCGTCCTTCCCGATCGTCACGACCCGGTCCTTGAGCTCGTACTCCCGCTTCTCTGCGGAACCCTCGACGACGACGAAGCCTCCCAGGACGTCCTCGGCCTTGGTCGTGGCCTCCAGCATGCGCTTCTGCGACGCCGGATCGATCACCATGGTCTCGTCCATGGATCGTCCCCGCACGGCCTGGCTTTGCCTGTCCGCTTCCCTGCGGGACGGGCAGTCCACCTCCAGGCTGTGGATCCCGATCAGAACGATGTCGCCGTTGTCCAGGTCGACCTTCGTCACCCGCTGCCCGTTCACGAAGGTGCCGTTGAGGCTTCCGAGATCCTCGATGGCAAATGCCTCGCCATCGGCCAGGATCTTGGCATGAAAGCCCGAGACGGCCTGGTTGTCGATGACGATATCGTTTTCCGCCTTTCTGCCGATGGTGGTCACAGGCTTGTCAAGCGGGATCTCTTTGATCAAGGCCTCCTTGAACTTCAGCAGAACCCTTGCCATACCTCACCTCCTGAACCATGATGTCAAAACGTCCCACATGGACGCGACCAGCCCCTTCTTTTTCCTGATTTCAGCCAGAACCACGGTGATGTTGTCCCGGCCGCCGCGGTCGTTGGCCATCCCGATCAGCTCGCTGCAGGCCTTCTCCAAATCCTCCGCCGTCCGGACGACAGCCAGGATGTCCTCATCGGAAGCCATGGTACTCAACCCGTCGGAACAGAGGACAATCCGGTCCCCGTCGGCGAGGGTCATCTCATTGAGATCCACCTTGACCTCCGGAGCGATTCCCAACGCCCGGGTCAGGATGTTTCGGTTCTCCGCCTCCCGGGCCTCCTCGGGGCTGATCATCTCCCTTTTGACCTGTTCCGCCACCAGGGAGTGATCGTCCGTCAGCTGGGCCAGGTCCCCGGCCCGGGCCAGGTAGACGCGGCTGTCCCCCACGTGGGCGATACCCATGCGGTTGTCCTGAATAAGCACCGCTGCAACCGTCGTTCCCATGCCGGCATACTTTGCCTGGCTGCCTGCTGCCTCGAAAATGGCCATGTTGGCCAGCCGGATGGCCGCTCCCAACCGGTTCGTTCCCTCCAGAAAACCCGGATCGAAATCACCGACGAAGGCCTTCGCGCCCGCCGCATCGTCGAAATAATCCCGGATGATGTCTACGGCTATCCGGCTCGCAACCTCCCCGGAGGCATGCCCTCCCATGCCGTCGGCCACGACGAGGAGGCCCTTGTCCTCGCGGACATAGAAACTATCCTCGTTATTGGCCCTGACGCGTCCCTGATCGGTCCGTCCGGCAATCCGGAGCATCCGCGAGTCTCCTCCTTACGATTTAAGAGCCTGCACAAGGTCCTCGGCCATTTCCGAGCCCTTCTGGTACCGCTGTTCGCGATCCTTGGCCAGGGCCTTGTCCAGAACGGCCTGAAGGGCGGGCGATATGTCCGGAACCAGTTCGACCACCCGGGGGGGCACCCCTGTCGTGATGTTGAACATCAGGGTAGCAATGCTGTCTCCCTGGAAAGGCTTGGCACCCGTAAGCAGCTCGAATAGCACAACCCCCAGGGAAAACAGATCGGACCGCCCGTCCACCTTCTGGCCGGCAATCTGCTCGGGCGACATGTAGCTGGGCGTCCCCAGGACCACTCCCGTCTGGGTCTTCGAAGTCGTGACCACCCGGGCGATGCCGAAGTCGGCGACCCGGACCTCGCCGTTCTTGAGGATCATGATGTTCGCCGGCTTGATGTCGCGGTGGACGACGTCGTGCTCATGGGCGTAATCGAGGGCGTTCGCCGTAGCCGCAACGATCCGGACCACCTCGTGAAGAGGCAGGAGGTTTTCCTTCTGGCAGTATTTCGTCAGATCCGAGCCGGAGAGAAGCTCCATGGCCATATAGGCGATTTCATAGTCCTCGCCGACATCATAGATCGTGACGATGTTCGGGTGGGACAGCCGCCCGGCGGCCTCGGCCTCGCGGAAGAAACGCTTCTTCACTTCCGCCAGCTGCTCTTCGTCGATATCCTCGTACCGGAGGGTCTTGATGGCCACCTCCCGGTTGATCTTGGGATCTTTCCCCAAGTATACGGTCCCCATGGCGCCGCGTCCAAGCTCCTTCACGACCTCGTACCGGCCCAGCGTGGGTTTCGTCTCGGCACTGTCGATCAGGACGGTCCCGTCCTTCTTGGCTCCGCCGAGACCGAAGATCATTGTCTCGCCGGCCACCTTGAGCTTCCGGATGCGGTCGTCCACATCCTTGAAGGCACCGGCGGTACGGATATGCTCGTAGGCCGCCACAGCCTTGTTGAACATCCGCTTGCGCTCGAAATCGAGGCCCAGGTTGTAGACAAGTTCCTTCACCGACTCGTCCTCCACGGGGCACTTCCGGAACTTGTCGAAGGCCATGTCCAGCATTCCCTGGCCCTGGAAGGACAGCCCGAGCATCTTGTTCGTTTCGATGCCGTCCGCCTCCATGTGCTCCTTGGTCTTCTCCGTCCACAGGAACCGCTTCGATACGATCACGATGTAGCCCGCCAGGAGCAGCACGGCGGGATAAAACATCTTGATCCACCACCCCTGTGACACGAGGAGGAACATGGACGTTCCGCACCATGCCACGAGCAGAAGCAGGGAAATCATGGCGCTCAGCCAGGCCTTCATGCGGGGAATGGCGAAGGCCAGGAAGAGGCCGAAGAGAATCGCCACGGCGATCTCGACCCAGAAGGCCCAGTCGGGACGAACCACAAAATCACGGTTGTTGATGATGTCGGTGATCACGTTCGAGAGCCCGACAAAAGACGGGACGTTCGGACCAAGCGGGGTCACCTGGAGCGCTCCCATACCCACCGCATTGAGGGCGATGAGGACGATCTTGTCCCTGAACGCCTCCGGCGGAACCTTGTTGCCGACCACGTCCACGAACGAATAGACCGTGGGGAGCTGGGAATAGCTCACAAACATGCGGTTATCCGGCTGGACGGGGATCACGAGGCGGCCGATGCGGAGTCCTTCCCGGGCGGTCAGGTCCTTGATGTCGTAATTCAGGTATTTCAGGGTGAGCTGCAGCGACAGGGACGGGAAAAAGCGGTTCTCGTAGTTGATCAGGAGAGGCTCGGTCCTGACGGCGCCGTCCCGGTCGGCCATGATATTCAGATGGCCGAGGGCCGCGGCCTTCTCGGCAAA
Source organism: Syntrophaceae bacterium (assembly GCA_013177825.1). Lineage (NCBI taxonomy): Bacteria > Pseudomonadati > Thermodesulfobacteriota > Syntrophia > Syntrophales > Syntrophaceae > Syntrophaceae bacterium. Next base: position 816,308 of record JABLXX010000001.1, on the reverse strand, counting down.
CTCCGGGATGGGGGGCGTGATCTCGACGGCCGTCAACCCGCTGGCGAGGCCGGGAATGGATACCGAATTCCGCTTCAGCACCTCCGGCATGTCCTTCCGTTCGCCGCCGAAGGCGTTTCCGAGCTGAAAATACAGGGGCAGGACCACCCGCTTGCTCTCATCCAGGCTCGCGGCAAGCCGGGCATCGTTGTCGAGGCGGCTCTCCGCTTCCTTCAGCATGGTGAAGAGCTGGCCGGCCTGGGCGGCGCCGCTCTCGAATTCCTTGAGGATGTTCCGGATTTCGATCAGACCCTGATTCAGGTCCGGCTCGGAGTAGATGATGTTTACCCCTACGACCTTGGCCTCGGCCTGCCGGAGAAACCAGATCATCTGGGCAATGTAGTGGCGGGGCCAGGGCCATCGGCCGATACCGGCGATGCTGGCATCGTCGATGGCCACGACGACGACGGGAGAGGGAGCCGTCCGGGCGGAGGGATTCTGCCGCAGGGAGAGCCCCAGGTCGTAAGCGCCGTAATTGATCCGTTCCAGGGGACCCCATTGAAAATAAAGGGCCAGAAGCGCCAGGACGGTCAGAACAAGGCCGATTGCGGCATCGGCCGCGAACGAACCCTTCCACTTGCTCATTGCACTCCCCTGCCCGCTTGCATCATGCCTCTCCTAAACCGGCCGCCTGTGGATTCTTCCCGGCGTGCGCCCCTGATTCCGCCTGCGCTGCGAGATCTCATGCACGAGAAAAATTCACAAAAATATACAAAAAACGGCCAGCAGTTACAATCTTTTTATCATTTCAAGCCCTTGGCAGGCTACTTGATGCAAACTCTCCTGACCTGCTTGAAATCGGTCACTCCCTGGATGGCTTTCTGGATGCCGTCCTGGAGCAGGGTGGTCATCCCCTGGTCCATGGCCAGAGCCCGCATTTCCTCGATGGTGGCATGTTTCTGAACGAGCCGCTTCATTTCGTCCGTCCCCAGCAGAAGCTCGTGGATCCCCATCCGGCCCTTGTATCCCGACCCGTCGCAGGCGGGGCATCCCTTCGGCCGATAAAGGGTCAGACCTTCACTGTAGGGCACATTGAGTTTCCCGAAATCCTCCTGCCCGTAACTCATGACGATCTCCTCAAACTCCGCCTGGGTCGGATGGTATGCCTCCTTGCAGTTTTTGCAGAGGGTCCGCACCAGTCGCTGGGCCAGAATGGCCAGGAGGGCGTCGGCGAAATTGAGGGGATCGATCCCCATGTCCAGGAGGCGGGTGATCGTCTCCGGCGCACTGTTCGTATGGAGGGTGCTGAAGACGAGATGACCCGTCAGGGAGGCCTCAACGCCCGTCTTGGCCGTCTCGAAGTCGCGCATTTCCCCGACCATGATCACGTCCGGATCGGCCCGGAGAAAGGCCCGCATGGCGGCGGCGAAATCGAAGCCGATCTTGGGCTGGACCTGGACCTGCCGGAGTCCGTACTGGGTGATTTCCACCGGGTCCTCGGCCGTCCAGATCTTGCGGTCGGGGGTATTGATGTGCTTCAGCGCCGCGTGGAGGGTCGTGGTCTTCCCGGATCCGGTCGGTCCCACCACCAGGACCATCCCGTAGGGCTTTTCGCAGGAGTTGACCAGTTCCTTGTAATTCCGGGGCAGCATGCCCATGGCCTCGAGGGGAAGGGTCTCCCCCTTGGCGAGGATGCGCATGACGACGTCCTCCACCCCGCCCTGGGTCGGGATGGTGGCGACGCGGAGCTCGATCTCGTCGCCGCCGGCACGGCGGAACTTGATCTTGCCGTCCTGGGGGATCCGCTTCACGGTGATGTCCAGGTTGGACATGATCTTGATTCTTGAAACGAGGGCGTTCCGATAACTGAAGGGAACGGTCTGGTAGAGACCGCAGTCGCCGTCGACGCGAAGGCGGATCTCCACGTTCTTCTTGGTCACGTTCGGCTCGATGTGAATATCCGAAGTCCGCCGGTGGTAGGCATCGTTGATGATCTTGTTCACCAGTTGCATGATGGCGCTGTCCGACTCGGTGACGACCTCCTCACCCTCCTCGAACGCCTCCTCATCCGGGGCGTCCATCCTGCCCAGAATCTCCGAGATGGAGGTCTCGTCCACCGTGGAATGGAAAAACTGGGCGATGTACTTGATGATGTCCTCCGGCAGGGAGACGTCGTACTTGACGGCTTTGGTCTTCAGGAGGCTTTCGATGGTGTCCCGCTTGAGGATGTTGTTCGGGTCGTCGACGATGACATGAATCTGGCCGTCGATCTTCTCGATGGGCACCCACAGCTCCCGGCGAAGGTATTCGGGCTTGAGGTTTTTCAGGAGCTCCCCCGGAATGGGGAGCTTGTCGTTGAACTGGATGAAGCGGCAGCGGTAGAATTCTTCGTAGGATTTCCCGATGTCTTCCCTGGAGACCTTGAACTTCTTCATCAGGAAGTTTTCCATGGTCTCCTTCTGTTCCCGGGCCTCGTCCCAGGAGCCATCCAGTTCTTCCTCCTTCAGAAGTCCACGAACGACGAGATAGTCGAACTTGGTCTTCCGCCTCCTGGCGAACCGCTCCTGGTTGAAGAAGGAGACTCCGAGAACCTGGGCGATTTCCTTCAGAAAATTCTCTTCATCCTCGGAAAACTTGCCCGTCGCGCCCCTGCGGTTGATGATCTGGACCACCCCCATCACGGTATTGCTGTACAGAACCGGCATGGCCAGGATCTGTCGGGTCCGGAACCCCGTCTTCTTGTCCCAGCTCGGGTCGAAGTTCAGATTCTTGTCGATCTTCCCGAGTTCCTCCACGTCATAGGCGTCCGCGATGTTCACCGTCTTGCCCGTGTTGGCCACAAAGCCGGCGATGCTCTTGTTGCTGATGGGAACGCGGATGTCCCTGAGCTCCGTTCCGCTGAGAAACATGGAGTAGATTTCGTTGCGGATCTTGTCCACGACATAGATCGTGACGGAATGGGCGTCGAACAGCGTGAGGATGCCGTCCTTCAGGTCCACCAGGATTTGTTTCAGGTTCTGGGCTGCATGGATGCGGTTGGTGATGTCCTGAAGCTGCTTGCGGAGGATGAGCTTCTCTTCGAGCTCGGAGATTTTTTTGCTGCTGACGGGATCCGACGCCATATTATTCACTCCCGCCGGTCCGCACGCATTCCCGATCGGACGCCTGCAGACCGGCTGTTCCTTTTTCTGTCAAGGCCGGCTCCGCGGCCGATCCGCGGGCACCGGCATTGTTGCTCCCCATGGAAACGGGGTCAAGGCACGCGGGAATCCGCCGTCCCTTCCGGGCTTCTTCCCCCGTTTCACGACTCCGTAACAATCTTCGAGAAATCGGCCACCTGCCGGAAAAAGGAGGAGATCTCGCTGAGCAGCGACAGGCGGTTGAAACGGATCCGGTCGTCTTTCGCCATGACCAGAACCTTCTCGAAGAAGGCATCCACCGGTCCGCGGATCCCGGCCATTTCCGAAAGGGCCGCCATATAATCGTGCCGGGAGATGCCCGACTGGGCCTTTTCCTTCATGGACAGGAAGGCCTCATGGAGCGTCTTTTCCTCCTCGCCCTCGAAAAGAGAGGGATCCACGCTCCCTCCCTGAAAGTCGCGGATGATGTTGCCCGCCCGCTTGAAGGCCGTCGCCAGGGGCCGATAGGCCTCGTGGGACTTGAAGACGTCCATGGCCTTGACCCGCAGGAGGACCTGCACGGCGTCGGTCGCCCCGGCGGCTAGGACGGCGTCGACCACGTCATAGGCGTAGCCCTGGGTCATGAGCTGGTTCTGGAAACGGGCCTGGAAGAACGACAGGACGTCGGCCTTCACCTCCGCCGGGGGCCGCTTCACCAGGGGGCCCAGGATGGAGAGGCTCTCGTCCACGAGATCGCCGAGGTCGAGGGCGTAGCCCCTTTCCAGGATGATGTTCAGGATGCCCAGGGCCTGCCGGCGCAGGGCATAGGGATCGGCCGTTCCCGTGGGAACGACGTTGACTCCGAAAAAGCCGACGATCGTGTCCAGCTTGTCGGCGATGCTGACGACGGCCCCTTCGTCCGTCCCGGGCAGGTCACCGCCGGCGACCACCGGAAGGTAGTGTTCGTAGATCCCGCGGGCCACGGAGGGCTCCTCGCCCGCAAGCAGACTGTACTCCCGTCCCATGACGCCCTGCAGCTCCGGAAACTCCCCGACCATCTGTGTATCCAGGTCCGCCTTGGCGAGCCAGGCCGTCCGGTCGACGGTCTCTTTCTTTGCCGGGCAGACCCGGCCGGCGATGACCGACGCCAGCGCCCGGAAGCGCTCCACCTTGTCGAAGGACGTCCCCAGCAGGCTGTGATACACGACCTTGCGGAGATCCTCCACGCGCCGGTCGAGGGGGATCTTCTGATCCTCGTCGAAGAAGAACCGGGCATCGGAGAGGCGGGCCCGAATGACCTTCTCATTGCCCCGGGTAACCACAGCGGGGTCCCGCGCCGGCGTGTTGTTCACCGTCAGGAAGTGGGCCAGGAGCTTTCCCCCTGCGTCCACGACGGGGAAGTACTTCTGATGGGACATCATGGAGGTGATGAGCACCTCTCCGGGGAGGGCCAGGTAGGCCGGGTCGTAACTGCCGCACACGACCGTCGGATACTCGACCAGAAACGTCACCGTATCCAGGAGATCGTCATTCTCCAGGGGTTGCCCGCCGACGGCTGCGGCCGCCTTGCGGCTCTCCTCCCGGATGATGCGCTTGCGCTCCTCCGGATCGACGATCACGCACTTGTTCCGGAGGACCTCCAGATAGTCATCGAACCCCTTCACGGGGGCCGGATCGGGACTTACGAAGCGATGTCCCCGGGTTTCCCGGCCGCTCACGATGTTCTCGACGGTCAACGGCACCACCTCGCCGCCGAACAGGGCCACGATCCAGTGGATGGGCCTTGGAAAGCGAAGGTCGAAGGAAGACCAGCGCATGGTTTTCTTGAAGGGAATGGAAACCAGCAGCTTCGCCAGGAGGCCCGGGAGAATCGATGCCGTCTCCACCCCGGCGATCCTCCTGCGGGCGCAGAAATACTCGCCCTTCTCCGTGGAAACCACCTCCAGTTGCGCGACGTCCAGCCCCTGTCCCCGGGCAAACCCGAGCAGGGCCTTCGTGGGATTTCCAGCCTCGTCATAGGCGACCTTGCGGGCCGGCCCCATCTTCTCCACCAGCTGGTCCTCCTGCCGTTCCGACACATCCGCCACGGTCAGACAAAGGCGGCGCGGCGTGGCGAGAGCCCGTACCGGTCCGTGAGAAATTCTCTCGCCGGCGAAGGCCTTCCGGCTCATCTCTTCGAGATCGGCGATGGCTTTCGGCAGGAAGCCCGCGGGGATTTCCTCCGTTCCGATTTCCAGCAGCAATTCCTTGCCCATGTTTATCTCCCGTATCCAGCGTATCCGCGTAACCGCTCCCCACAGGCTGACGGGAAACGCCCAACCGCCTCACTTCCTTCATCCTTTGTCCTTCGCGTCATCCGACACGCCGGACGACACGCCCCACGACTCAGGATCCCGGATATTCGGCTTTCGGGCTTATTTTTCCAGCCTGGTTCAACGGCATGATCAGAACTGCCCGCTCAGGAAGCGTTCCACTTCCGGTCCAGCAGAGGGAATCCCATTGTCTCCCGCTGTTTCAGGTATCCCTCGGCGCTGAGCCGGGCAAGGTTGCGTACCCGGCCGATGTAACTCGTCCGCTCGGCGGTGCTGATGGCCCCCCGGGCATTGAGCATGTTGAAGGTGTGCGAACACTTCAGGCAGCAGTCGTACGTCGGCAGGACAAGGTCCTGGCCTGCGGCCCGGATTCCCTCCGCCTCGTACATGTCGAACAGCGTCCTCAGCATGGCCGTATCGGCCTTCTCGAAATTATAGACGGACCACTCCACTTCACCCCGGTGATGCACATCGCCGTAAGTGACCGACTCGTTCCACTTCAGGTCGTAGACGTTGTCCACCCCCTGGATGTACATGGCGATCCGCTCGATGCCGTAGGTAATCTCCGCGCAAACGGGCTTGAGATCGAAGCCCCCCACCTGCTGGAAATAGGTGAACTGGGTGATTTCCATCCCATCCAGCCAGACCTCCCAGCCAAGCCCCCAGGCCCCGACGGTGGGGGACTCCCAGTCGTCTTCCACAAAACGGATGTCGTGGTCCAGGGGATCGATCCCGAAGCTGCGGAGCGAATCCAGATAAAGTTCCTGGATGTTCAGGGGAGAGGGCTTCATGATCACCTGGTACTGGTAGTAATGCTGCAGGCGGTTCGGATTTTCCCCGTAGCGCCCGTCGGTGGGCCTCCGGGACGGTTCCACGTAGGCCACGTTCCACGGCTCCGGCCCCAGGGAGCGGAGAAACGTGGCCGGATTGAAGGTTCCCGCACCGACCTCCAGGTCATAGGGCTGCTGGATGACGCAGCCCTTGCCGGCCCAATAGTGCTCGAGGGCCAGGACAAGCTCTTGAAAGGTCATTCATGCCTCCTCACGTCCCTGCGAAGGATTGCCGCAGGGTTCCCGAAAATGTATCGGCGGCCCGCTCCGCCCACTGGCGCCTCCGGCCCGTGGCAGAGGCTCAAAACCGCGCCGTTGCCTGCTTTCCCAAAGGTCGTCATTCCTAACATGCACCATAACCACTGTCAACAGGATTGTTCCCCCGTAATCGCTGAAAATGATTTGACATCAGGCAATCGATCCATTAGATTACGCCCTGCCCGGAGGAAGGGATCACCCCCCGTACAGGGGTATTGGGTCCCTGCGGTTTTTCGAATTTCCAGCCCGTTACCGGGTACAAGACAGGAAAGGACCATCGTCGATGCCTTCTGAATTCCGAAAAAGGATTCTGGTCCTGTTCATACTGCTCCTGGCAGGACCGGCCCTCGCTGCGACCTCCATTCCCCTGAGCAAATGGGTGACGCTCCGTTCCGACGATTCCGGCGCAGTCAGGGAGACCATTCGCTCGGAGGTGGACAAGCGGGAGGGCTTTTCGACGTCCCAGGAGGAAAGGGCGAATCTGAAGTCCGCGGAGGATGAAAAAGAGCGGGATGACTCCACCTACAAGAAGGCGGTCTCCAATGCGAACCGCGAGTTCATCCGGGCCAAGAAGAAACGGGACGACCTGACGAGCCGATACCAGGCCGTTTTTTCGGAACGGGAAGAGCAGCAGAAAAACGTCCGAACCATCCGGACCGGCATCGAAAACCTGGACAGCCAGATCGCCCGCTACAACCAGGACATCCAGGCCCAGCAGGCATCCCTCAAGAAATGGCTCCAGACCGAGAAGCAGGGAGAGGCCGCCGTGGCGGTCCTGTTCACCCGGGGCTTCAAGGACAAGGCCCATACGCTGGAGGCCCTGGCCGATCAGGCCTCCTCCCCTCTGATGGCCCATTACATGGGAACCTACATCCAATCCTTTTCGAAGGTCATTAACACGGTCCTGTCGGTGGACTTTATCCGCGCCATCGAGGAGGGTACAGCCAAGTGGAACAACGAGGAGCCCCTCCGCTACGAAATGGAAAAGGGAGCCCGGGGAACGACCTATCTCCGGCTGAAGCGCTACGAGCTCTATCCATTCCAGGCGCCAAAGGCGGGGCGCGTCAAGCCACCGCCGGCCTCCCGGGGCATCCGGGCGGTCGTCGTGACCAGCAAGAAGGACCTGGACAATTTCCTCGTCGAGAACCGCTATACCCCCACCGCACATGACCTCGACCGCGCCTACCGGATGATCCGCGAGACCACGCAGATGAACACCGCCGCCGAGGAAGGGCTCCGGGAGCAGGTCAAGTCCTACCAGGACCGCATCGCCTCCCTCCAGAAGAGGATTCGGGAGGCCCAGGCAGACAAGGAAAGTCAGTCGTCCATCCTGAAACGCCGGGAACTGGAGCTGGACAAGATATCCCAGGAGGCGGCCACCGTTCAATCCCAGAAAGAAGAGGCGGACCGGGCCTTCCGGGATGCCCAGCAGGCCGTCCACGACACCAAGCGGGTCCGTGAATCCATCATCTTCAAAACCGCGCTGGCGACGGCCCGGGGATCCCAGACGCCGGCCGAGGCCTCGGCGCTGGCGATCATCGACAAGCTGGCGGAGGTAAGAAACGACGCCAAGACACAACACTCGACATCCACCACGGAAGTGACGAATTTCACCGTCACCAACGAGTCGTCCCACCAGGCCGTGACGGAGGCCCGGATCCTGTCCGTGCGCCTCATTTCCTTCATCAACGAGGGGGACAGCGTCCGGGTGAAGATGGCGTTCCGGGTGCGGACTGTCCTGGAGGAGAGCGCGAACGACGGGAAACGGGTGGCGGATTACAGGCCGGCCGAACGGAAACCCGCAGATCGAAGACCCCTTGACCGCACACCGGCTGCCAAGCCTCCTCCCGAGGAGAAAGACAAGGATGACGGCTTCTTCGCCCGGATCCTGCCGTCACCGGAGCCGTCCCGGGATGTCGAAAAGCCCGCCGCACCGGCTCCGGTCCGGCGAAATCCGCACGCCATCGGTTCCCACGAGGGCAACGATGTCCTGTTCGAGCTGATCAGCGTGAAATCAGCAGGCAAGGACCTCCTGGTCCGGGTGGACATCACCAACATGACGGAGGATTCGATCCGCAGCGTGGCTCTGTACGATCAGGCCTACCGCTGGACCAAGTCCCGGATTACCGATTCGGAGGGAAAGGAACACAACGTGTCGGAAGTCACGTTCTATAGCGGGAGCGAAAAGACGACCATGTACAGTGCCGGGAGCAGGGGGGTGCCCCTTGAAGGCCGGGCAACCAAAAGCGTCCTGATGCACTTCAAGCAGGTCCCGGGCACGAGATCCATTCGCAAGCTGACGATTCATCCCTACGTTTATCACCGCAAGGTTTTCTGGTCCTGGCAGGAGTTCGATTTCGCCTTTCAGAACGTCCGAGTGTCCCGGTGACGCGCAGAAGACAGGTCTGGGCATGATCCGGAAGATCGCGGAGCGCCTGGCCCGGACGGAGTATGTCCGGGACGCCCTCGAGCATCCCGCGGACCTGCGGGAAATTCGCAGAAAACCCTCACCCCGGGTATGGGCCGGCCTTTTCCTCGTCGGCCTCAGTTACATCATCGGCTGGCCGGCGGTGGCCGTCTTCGGGGTGCTGGCCGCCTGGTTCCGGGAACCCCTGATCGTCGCCATCGGGGGACCCCTGACGTACGGGCTGTCCCACCTGATGTTCCTCGCCGGGGCGTGGCTCGCGGGCGCGCAGTACATCCGGCTGCTCACGAAGCATGTCACCGGGAGGGCCATGGGAAAGATTTTCCTCCGGAACGGCCGCACCGTCACGAAGCCCCTGGACGGTCGGAACGGAGAAGAGTAATGCACCCGCGAAGGTGCAACGTTATTCAAGGCAAGGAGAAGAAAGAAGGAAATGGACAATCTGAAGCAGGAACTGAAAACGAAGATTATTTCCACACTGGGCCTGATGGATGTGGGCCCGGAGGATATCGACGAAGCTGGTGCGCTGGTCGGTGGGGACCTGGGTCTGGACTCCATCGACGTGCTCGAACTGGTGATGATGATCGAGAAGGATTACGGGGTCAAGATCGACAACAAGGAACTGGGAGTCAAGGTCTTTGCCTCCCTCAACGCCCTGGCCGCATACATTATCGAGAACCGGACGAAATAGCGCCCCTGTCGGCCGATGAGACGGCGGAGCGATTTGCCGCGGGTTACGAGGGCGGTTCTCCCTTCGGTTCAAAGGAGTTCTTCGCCGTCCAGAACTGGGGCAGGTGGATGAACAGGTACCAGAGGCTCCAGCGGTGCTGCCATGTCCGGCGAATCAAACGGCGCCGCCAGCCTGGATCGGTGTAGAACCGCTTCACGTGCCGGTTGTACAGCTCGTCGAGGCGATCCCGCGAGGCGATGCCCCGGGGAACGAAGACGAAGTTCAGGCAGTTCATCAGCGGCCAGTCCTCCTCGAAGGTCCCCTCCTCCCGGATGGTGCTCCAGACGGGCGCTCCCGGGAACGGGGTGAACTTGGCCATGTTCATGTCGTCCAGTCCCAAGGACAGGCAGAAGTCGCTGGTCTTCCGGATCGATTCCTCGGTCTCGCCGGGGAGTCCCATCATGAACAGCCCCTTTGCCCGAAGACCGCTCTCCCGGATCATGGCCACGGTCTCACGGATCTCTTCCAGGGTCACCCCGGCCTTGTGACGGGCCAAGAGCTCCGGCTCCCCCGACTCGACACCCACGGAAACCATCAGGCACCCCGCCTCCTTGAGCATCTTGAGCAGTTCCCTGTCCGTATGGCCCGCCCGGACGGCGCAGTTGAACTGGATCCCCAGGGGCCGGGAGCACAGAAGCCGGCAGAGTTCGGCGATCCGCGGGCGATGGGCCGTAAAAAGATCGTCGTAAATATTGACATGGCGCACGCCGAAATGCCGCCGCAGGTGGCCCAGGTGCTCGTGGATGTATTCCGGCGAGTTCATGCGGTAGGACTGCCGGAAGACGGACCGGTCGCAGTAGCTGCAGCGGTAGGGACAGCCGCGGCTTGTCACCAGGGTGGCCCCCGGCGTCCGGATGTGGCTGAAGAGAGGCAGGTTATAGCCCCTCGGAAACCCCCGGAGCAGGTGATAAGCGGGGAAAGGAAGGCAATCCAGGTCCTCCAGCGGTTTGCGGTCCCGGTTGGCGACGACGCGTTCCCCGTCGCGCCGGATGAGGCCGTCGATCTCCTGTGGATCCCCGCCACCGGCCAGTGCCGCCAGCGTGACCTCCCCCTCGCCGGGGCAGAGATAATCGATGGCCGCGAATCGCTCCAGGAGCGCCCCGCCGACGGCCGATACGTGAACGCCCCCAAAGACGGTCCGGATCCCCGGATCGGCCTCCTTCAGGCGCACCGCCAGGGCATGGCCGTCGAGAAAGCTGGATGTTGTGGTGGAGAATCCCACCAGGTCGGGGTGGAATCCAAGCAGGCTCCGGACTACCGCCTCCGCACCCGGCGCGGCACCGGGCCCCAGGCAGTCCAAGACGGACACCTCGTGCCCCTCTCGCTCGAGCCAGGCGGCAATGGAGAGGAGGCCCAGCGGAGCCATCCGGTTGGCCACGGCGGCCATGTCCCGCCGGCCCCGGACCCAGTTGGACCCCGCCGGCTGGACCAGGGCGATGCGCATCGACAATCCCCCGCGCTGAAATCAGATTCCCTTTTTCAGCAGGACATACACGTCCCGCTCCACCTCGCCGCAGCGGCGGAGCAGTGCAGCGATTTCCTTCAGATCCGGAGCACCGTCGCGCTGCCGGATGATCCGGGCGCAAGCCAGGGCGAAGGTCCGCCACTGGTCCCCTGCCTCGGTCATTTTCCAGGACGCCTCTCCCAGGAGGGCCGAGTGCAGGATATCCGCCGCCTCCTGGAGAAAAGCGGCATACATGAAGCGAAAGCCTCCCCCCCCGGTTCCGATCTCCTCCTGCATCCGCACCATGTGCCCGAGGAACAGGCGAATATAGCGGCCGTCTTTGCTCCGCTCCATCCGTTCGATCTTCCGGGCCAGGTAGAAGATCCCGCGGATCCCGAAGGGCGGCGGCGAGGAAAGCATCATGAAGAGGGTCCGGGCAATCGCTTTCCGGATCAGGACCGGCAGGTCGACCGACGACGGGACCCCTTCGGGGTGGTAGACGAAACCCTTCGGGGCCATGACGCCCCGGGCGAAACGGGCATTCTCCAGGTCCGCCGCCGGGATGCGGACGGGATGCTCGAAAACGGGATCGCTCACCAGGAACTCTCCGTCTTCGACCCCGAATACGATCAGGTTGTGGACGTTGAACTGGAATCGCATCTCCGGGGGGAAGTACGTGAGCCAGTACGCCGAGGTCTGGAGCCCCACGATCTGACCTCTCCGCATGAAATCGACCAGTTCCTCCATCGCCCGGCGGGGGTCCCGGTAGGTCCGCTTCCGGAAGGGAACGCCGAGGCGGCTCTGGATGCCGCTGATGATGGTCCGGGGGAGGATCCGGTAGGAGATGGTGGGCATGTTGTTCATCCGGAGGAACGGGATGTAGGCAAACATGATGGCACTGGCGAGCCCGAAAACCATCGCCTCCGAGAGGTCGAGCCCGCTGTGCCGGAGAAGACCCGAAACGACGCCGCTCTCGCAGTGCCCGTAATGACGGTGTTCGAAGTCGATGACGTGCTTCAAGGGATGCTCCTTCGGGAAGATTTGCGGGCCGTCGATTCCGGGCCGGGGGTTCGTCCGGCCTCCCGATCATCGGTGGAGAGACCGGGGGGCAGCTCGTAGGTCTCCCGTTCCAGCACGTCGGGCCGGAACGGCTTGAGGGCGTCCGGGGGGACCCGCAGGACCCTGGCGTATTCCCTCAGCATCCCCTCTCCCAGCCGGTCGAAGACTTTTCCCTTCAAGTGGCGCCTGACCCGCCATCGCGGCAGGCCCATGGCCTGAGCCAGGACCGTCGGATCCATGCAGCGCTTGAACATGAAATAGGCGATGGGCGAGTCCTCCCCGAGGGCGACGCGCTGCCGGCACGCCTCCGCCTGCTCCTCGAATTCTTCGATGGCCTGGTACAGGATCACCTCCTCCACGTCCCAGCCGGTGGTCGGAACGGTCGTGTAATGCCCCTCCTCGTCCACGGCATAGGCCGCCTTGCGGGCGGTCCGGAAATGGCGGATGTCGTCCTGTGGCACGTCCCCTTTCTTCATGATGTTCCTCCCGTCAGCCCGCCTCCGGGCCGGTTTTTCCTGTCTCCGACTCGATCGCGGAAGCCTCCGCCTTCTGTCCTCCCCGGACTTCCCGCAGGTTCCGCCGGTGGCCCGCCAGGATCAGAAGAACCGTCGCCGTGACGGCGACCGCGGTTCCTGCAGACCCTCCGGCGGCCAGTCCTTCCCCCGCCGCCAAGGCGGCGATCATGAAAAAGGAAGCCACAAAGGGCACCCGAGCGACCGAGAAGACAAACACCCAGAGCGCCGCCGCCAGGACCGCCGCCCAGGGTGCCAGGGCTCCTGCGAATCCCAGGTAGGCGGCCACGCCCTTTCCGCCGCGGAAACCATGGAAGCAGGGGAACCGGTTGCCCGCCACCAGCGCGAGCCCCAGCCAGGGGACCTGTTCCGGGGGCAGGAACATCATTCCCAGAATCGCCGCGGCCACGGCCCGCCCCACGTCCAGAAGCAGGACCGCCGCCGCCCAGAAGGGACCGGCCATCCGGTACACATTGGTAGTTCCGGCGTTTCCGCTGAAGCGACCCCGGGGATCCCCCTTCCCCAGAATGGCAAGAACGAGGATGGCGAAGTTCACCGAGGCGGCGGCATAGACGGCCCCCGCCCATAGCAGGCAGTCCGTCACGGCGTCCCTGTCCCTTCTGCCGGCCGCTCTCCGTCGGGGCAGGCTGCTTCCGCAAAAACCCTCTCCTGTTCCTGAAGCTCCCGCTCGTCGTACAGGGCCTGAACCCGGCCGATCAGGTCATTGAGTGAAAAGTCCGGTGCATCCCAGTCGGGGTGCAAAAGCGCCAGCAACTCGATCGTTACCGGCTCCCGGATGCCCGTACGAAAGAGAAATCGGTCCGGCGGGAACAGCCGGTGGGTGTTCGCGATCCTGACTACACCGAGCGGCGCGCGGCAGCGGGCGGCGATCCGGAAGGCCCCCCGGCTGAAGGGGCGCCGGAGGCCGTCCCGGCTCCGCGTCCCCTCGGGGAAAATGAAGAGATTCCCGCCCGTGGAGAGGTACCGGTCCATGTCCTCAACCCGCTTGATCATGAGGGTTGAGAAGAGATCCCCGTTCGCAGAGGAGGGGAGGTAGCCCGCCGTTTTCAGGACCCAACCGAAAAGCGGATAGTGGAAAAAATCGCTCCGGACGATCGTCTTCTGCCGGTCGAAGATGGAGAGGAACAGAATCGGATCGAGATAGGACAGGTGATTCGAGACGATCACCGTCGAGCGAAGCGTGCGGACGTCCGCCCCGATCCGGAGGGAAAGCCCGGGGATCAGCCACTGGACCAGGCGGAAGAAACCCCGGTAGAAACGGCTGTTCATCCCCTGGAACGTCGCTTCCCGGTCGTTCGAGAACAGGTGCGCCAGTCCATAGAAAGGCAGAATCAGCGTGCCCGCCAGAAAATATACCCATAGCAGGAGCGTCACCAGGAGGTCGATCAGCGCCCTGGAAACGGAGCGGCGGGGGTTCATGGGTCGCGTTGCATTCATCTGCACCGTCCGGGAGGGGAAATCACGGTTCCTTCCGGAGGATGAGGCCCGTATTGACCCCTCCGAAGGCGAAGTTCTGGACGGCCGCAGCCCGAACGGGAGTCTTCACGAGAGAGGGGACATGACGGATCATGGCGCACCGCTCATCCACCTCCTCCAGGTTCAGGGTCGGGGCGACAAACCCCTCCTGCATCATATAGAGAATCAGGATCGTCTCGATCACCCCGCAGGAGGCCATGGTGTGCCCCATGTAGCTCTTCAGGGCCGTGACGAGGGGACGGTCGCCGTAGACGGCGGAAATGGCCTGGGCCTCGATGATGTCCCCCATCTTCGTGGCCGTCGCGTGGGCGCTGACAAGATCGATCTCGTCGGGCGCCATGTCGGCATCCCGGAGCGCCAGGCGCAGCGTCTCGCGGATTCCCGCCAGGTTCGGCAGGATCAGGTCCCCGCCGTTGTTGTTGCAGGCGAACCCGACCACCTCCGCCAGGATGGTCGCTCCCCGCCTCCGGGCGGACTCGTATTCCTCCAGGAGAACCGCTCCCGCCCCCTCTCCCACCACGAGGCCGTCGCGGCGGACGTCGAAGGGACGGGGCGTCCGGCCGGGCTCGTCATTGAAGGCGGTGGAACAGGCAAGAAGGTTGTCGAAGACGGCCACCGTGGTGGTGTCGTATTCGTCCGCCCCACCGCAGAGCATGGCGTCCTGCATGCCGTACCGGACAGCCTCGTACCCGAACCCGATGGACTGGCTGCTGGTGGTACAGGCTGTCGACGAGGCAATGACACGACCGGTGATGCCGAACATCTTGGTGATGTTCACAGCTGTCGTATGGACCATGGACTTCAGGTAGTCCACCGCCCCGATGGAGGAAACGCCCGCCCGATCCCTGCTGTGAAAGACCTTGTAGATGTCCCGCTGCACCGTGGGACTGCCATGGGTGGATCCGAAGGCCACGCCCAGCCGGCCGGAGGTGATGAATTCCTGCTCCAGGCCGGAGGCCTCGAGGACCTCTTTCGCCACCTGGCATGCGTAGTAGCTGACGGGTCCCATGGTCTTCCGGTTGACCCGCTTGAAGTCGAAGGGAATGGGGTAATCGACGGTGCCAAAGACCTGGGAATGGATGAAGGGCGCCAGGAGATCGTCCTGCCGGAGGGGCTTCACGCCGGAGTAGCCCTCGCGGAGGCTGCGCAGGATATCCTCCCGGCCGTGGCCGATGGGTGTAATGGCGGAGGCTGCGGTGATTACGACCCTTCTTTGCATAAGTCTCCGATGGGAAGGCTTCCGCCGGGTCGGCGGGCCCGCACGAGTTCTTCCACGTAAGAACAGATCTGGCGGACCGTTCGGATGTCCATGGCCCGCTTCTTCTCCTCCATGGTCAGCTCGGAACCCAGAAACCGCTCGATCTCCACCAGCAGCTCGATGGCGTCGATGCTGTCGAACTGGTAGGCCTCCCGGAGATCCACGTCCATGGCCGGGTCTTCTATCTCGAACTCCTGAAGAAAAATCCGCCGGATTTCGGCTTCGATCGCCTCACGCGTCATGATCCTGTCCAAAACACCTTTCTGAAATCGGGATCTTTCGGGATCGCCTCCCGGATTTCCATCGCAGGAGAGGCTGTCGCCTCCTCCCGATTCCCCGGCTCCTTGTATCGTTCCGTTCCCCGAAAAGTCAAGCAGGGGCTCCGGTTTATCGGCGAATCATCCGGCGGATCGTCCGAATCCTTCCCGAATCCACGCCGGCGGCCTGATACGGCCCCGGGTCACGTCCCGCATCCGGACTCCCGACAGCTCCTCCCGCAGACGATCGCCGGAATCCAGGATCAGGATGTCGAAGAGGAACACCCCCTCCGATAAGCCTTTTGCAGCGATCCACGCCCGGCAGGACTCGCCGGGTTCGACCGGCCGGACGATTCGCCGGCTCCCGAAACCGACGGGGAGCGCCACCGTGTCGCCGTAGCGCTGGCACCAGGCGCAGGCAACGTGCAAGGCTGCATCCAGCGGGAAGGGAGATCCGAGAAACCGCCGGGAATCTCCTCCGGTCGGGGCCTCCACAACGGCCTTCGCGCCTTCCTCCCAGATCTCAATGGGGTCCCTGGCGTTCCGATAGGCCGGTCCGAAGGGAACCAGATCCCGATAAAGCCGCTCGGCTGGAACGGCGAACCGATCCGACCGATCCGGCTCCCGGTCCATTCCCGGGAACGGCTCCGTCTTCTTCTCCCCTCCGAAGACAACCGTTCCGTGCACCGCCAACCGGCCGATAGCCCCCGAGCGGGAACGGACCGCCATGCCGAGAACCGCCTTCACGCGGCCGGCATCGAGGGGCTGCCGTTCAATTCGGGCCTCCAGGGCGGTCGATCCGGGATCGAGAACGAGAAACCGGGGGAAAAGGGCCTCCTCCATGATCCGCACGGATACATCCGGAAAGCGGCACTGCACGGAGCCGGCCAGGATCTCCAGGATCTCCACGGCAGGCAGGATTGCCCGGCCGTCAAAGGCATGATCCAGGAAATCATCCGGGAAGGCGATTCGCACCGCTTGCCCCTCCCTCGACGTCATGACGGAAAACTCTTCCACAGGTGGACCGTTTTGGGGTCCACGGCCACGGGCCTTCCCGCCCGGTTCAGTGCACAGTGACGCGTGTGACCCTTGCAGACAAGGACGCCTGTTTCGGCATGTGTAACGACGTAATCGAACCGGAGGCGGACACGCTCCAGATCGCCCGGGCGTGTGTGGATCCACATGGGATCGTCGTAGCGCAGCGGCTGGAAGAACTGGAGCCCGAGATCGATGATGGGGTAAACGAAACCGCTCTCCTCGATCTCCCGGTACGGGTAGGCAGCGTCGCGCATCAGGGATGCCCGCCCCATCTCGAAATAGCGGAGGTAATTCGAGTGGTAGACCACAGAGGAGCGGTCCGTGTCGGCGTACAGGGTCCGGTTGGTGCAGCGGTGCCAGACCAGCCCCGAAGTCCGGTCCCGGACGAACCGCTCGTCCTCCAGCGGCTCCGGATGGAAGGGTTTCGGTTTCATGTCGGATTTTCCCGTGATCGAATATTCGTGGCGCCTTCTCCTGATCGTTATGCCGGGTTCTTCCCGGCGCCGTCCTTCTTCTCATGTCCCCCGGAAGAGGATGCAGCAGTTGGTGCCGCCGAATCCGAAGGCATTGGAAAGGGTGATCTCCACCCTCTGTTTCCTCGCCACGTCGGGCACGACGTCCACGTCTTCCAGGGTGGGATCGGGAATGTGGTTGATGGTGGGCAGGATCACCCCCTGCCGCATGCCCTCGATGGTGAGGACCGCCTCGATGGCCGCCGCCGCCCCGAGGGTGTGGCCGATCTGCGACTTGTTGGACGATACGGCCATCTTTTTCAGGTGGCCGCCGAAGACCTCCCGGAGGCAGGCGATTTCCGCTGCATCTCCCTTCGGTGTGGACGTTCCGTGGGCGTTGACATACTGCACGTCTGCCGGTGAAATGCCTCCGTCTTCGATGGCCTCCCGGATCGCCCGGACGATGGTCTCCTGTCTCGGATTCGTGAAGTGGAAGGCGTCGGAGGTCCAGCCCACCCCGAGGACCTCCGCCCGGGGCGTCAGTCCCTGCGGCCCGAGGCAGTCCTCCGCCGCCAGGACAAGGACGGCCCCGCCCTCCGCCAGGACGAAGCCCCGCCGGTCCCGGCTGAAGGGCCTCGATGCCTTGGACGGATCGTTCCAGGCCCTGTCCTTCGGGCCGATTTTGATGGTGGCGTTCATGTTCTCGAAGCCATGCACCAGTTCCGGCAGGATCGGCATGTCCACGCCCCCGGCGAGGACGAAATCGCAGTCCCCGTCCCGGATCATCCGGGCTCCGAGACCGATGGCGTGGTTTCCCGAGGCGCAGGCCCCCTGCGGGGAAAAGATGGGTCCGGTGAAGCCCAGGAGGATCCCCGCCTTACCGGAAGGCAGGTTGGCGCAGAGGTTGGGCAGCAGGTAGGGACTCACCCGGAGGGGCCCCCGTTCACGGAGCTGCTCCACAGCGACCCGGAACGCGTCCGTCCCGTTGAGGGCCGAGCCGACGAGGCAGGCCGTCCGCGGCGCCGTCCCGGCATCCATGTCCAGGCCGGCGTCCTCCAAGGCATCCTTACAGAGGGCCATGGTAAGCAGCACGAAGGCGGCGTTCCAGTTGTAAACCTCCTTGGCGCTGGCAAAGCGGTAGGACCGGGGGTCCCAGTCGGGAATCTCGCCGACCACGTTCGAGGCGGTTTCCACCGGGCAGCGGGTGATGATCCGGAACCCCGCCTCGCCCCGGACGGCCCGTTCCCAGGTCCGGGCAAGGGTCCCACCCAGGGGCGTGGCGGCGCCGTACCCGACGACGAAGACCCGTCTGTTCCGCGGGGGCCTCATGGATCAAGCTTCCTCATGACCGTGATTCCCTTTTTCCTTTTCCACCCACTCCGGAAATGGGTTTTGATGGCGGCGAATCAAATTTTTCCCGGGTCCCATGCCCGCGCAGCAGAGCGTCCGCAGGCGCCATGTCCGAAGCGCGCCGGCGCCAGTTTGGCGCCTGCAGCGCAGCGAGCAGGAGCATGGTCGGCGAAAAATTTCTGAGCCGTCGATAAAACCCATTTCCGCTCACGCCACTCTTTTGAAGACGAGGCAGGCGTTGCAGCCGCCGAAGCCGAAGGCGTTCTTCAGGAGAAACTCCTGCTCCTTGAGCCGGGCCACCCCGGGCACGCAGTCGAGAACGATCTCCGGATCCGGGTCGTAATTGATCGTCGGCAGGAGTGTGTCCCGGAGCATCCCCTCCATGCCCAGGATCGCCTCGACGGCGCTGGAGGCCCCCATGGCGTGGCCGATCTGGGACTTGTTCGCCGAAACGGGGGGAATCCCGTCTCCGAAAAGATCCCCCAGGGCCTCCGCCTCCACCTTGTCGCCCACCCGGGTGGACGCGGCATGGGCGTTCACGGCGGACACGTCGCCGGGCGCGATGCCCGCGTGCTCGATCGCCTCGGCCATGCAGCGCCGGATCGTTTCCCGCTTGGGGGCCACAAAGTGGTAGGCGTCGGAGGTCATCCCCCAGCCGGCCACCTCGATCCGCCAGGGAATGCCATGGGCTCGGGCAAAGGCCTTCGTGGCCAGGATGAAGCAGCCGGCGCCCTCGGAGATGACAAATCCCCGCCGGTTCCGTGAAAAGGGACGGCTCACGGCACAGGGATCCTCCTCCGGCCGGCCCTCCTTGGGGCGGTAGGCCCCGTTCATCGTGGCGAATCCGGCGACGATCGGCTCCACGAGGGAGAAGTCCACAGCCCCGCAGATCGCCGCGTCGGCCATGCCCTGCTGCAGGAACATCGCCCCCAGAATCAGGGAGGAGGATCCGGTGGCACAGGCCGTGATGGGGGAGCAGATGGGTCCGGTGGCCCCCGTCAGGATCGACACCTTGCCGCCCACCATGTTGACGCAGGAATTGGCGTTCGTGAAGGGATGGGGGAGACGGCCTTCCGATACGAGGAGGCGGTCGGCGGAAATGACGGCGTCGAGGCCGCCCACGGCGGTGCTGAAGGTGACCGCCACCCGGGGCGCTTCCTCCGGCGTGATCGGTAGGCCGGCCCGCCGGAGCGCCCGGTGCACCACCAGCATGGCGTGCCGGAAGATCGGAGAGGTCCAGTGGGCCATCTCCCGGGGCTTCAGAAAGGGATAGGGCGTCTCGTCGAAATCGTCGACCTGGCCAGCCACCCGGACGGGGAAACCCTCCCGGAGGGGAAAGCGGGTCAGGGGACCGATGCCGCTTTCGCCCCTGACGGCCCGCCGCCACTGGTCCTCCCACTCGATTCCCAGGGGGGAAACGGCGTCGTATCCGAGAATGACCGGTCTCTGATCGGGATGCATGCCGTCCTTAAGATTCGTAAAGCGGTTCGGCGGGCCGTCACCAGGGAATGAAGCCGTAGAGCTTGGCGAACATCTCGTACACTTCGATCCAGTTCTGGAGATCCCTGGTTGAGCGCATGTGTTCGCGTTTGTTCACCATGACCCAGCTCATATGGGCGGCTCCGTCCTTGCAGATGGAACAGTCCCGGGTGGCGGAGGTGCAACAGCGGTGCGTCGTCCGGAGGTCGGCGGCCCAGCGTATGAACCGGATGAGCCGCTTCGGCCGCGGATCCCGGTCGTCCATGGTCTCCGTCACGGAGGGGCATTCGTTCCAGCCGAAGGGGCGGCCCATCATCATCCCCGTGCAGATGATCTCGTGGTAATACCGACAGGAGATGACCGTCCGGGGATAGCTCTCCAGCATCGCGTCCATCTCCGCCCGGACGTCCCGCAGGGCCTCCGGGGTCCAGTGAAAGCCTTCCACCTGCTCGTCGTTGGTGAGGAGCTGCATGTGCACTTTCAGCCCCGAATCGGCGATCTTCCGGATGATTTTCTCCGTCCGGCCGATCTGCTTCGGGGTGATGGTGTACAGGTAATAGGTGTGGCTGTCACCCTCGTAGTTCTTCCGCGAGACGCTGAAGACGTCCCGTCCGCGAAGGGCCTTCTCGTCCTCCTCGTCTCCCCAGAGGGAGATCCCCACCAGCATGCCGGGGAAGCGGTCCCGGGGAATGCGGATCAGGCCGTTGGTGGCACAGTAGGTCGGGAGCCGCCGGTAGAAGGCCTCCACCCGGTCCAGAAAGAGGGTCGGCTCGCCGCCGATCAGGATGGCCATGTTCACTCCCCGGGCCTTCTCCCGATCGATGAAAGACTCCCATTGGCGGATGTCTTCCTCGTCCGCCGCGGCCTCGTGCTCCCCGGAGGAGAAGAAGAAACATCCCTTGCAGCGCAGGTTGCACCGGTTCGTCACGTCGTAAATGGAACTGCGGATGTTCAGACGCGAGATCCGCCGGTACCGCTCATACCAGTCGCTGTCGAGGAGGGAACTGACGGTCTGCATCAGAGGGCCTTCTGAAAATCCCGGTCCCGGACGAGGGTCGTGAAGGTCAGGTCGACCAGGGCGTAGGCCCGCTTCTCCAGGTCCTTGACGTCCTGGGAAGCACCCGGCGGCATCGTTACCTGATAGTCCTTCTTGAATTTCTCGACGCCGTCCCTGAAAACGTAAACCTGGAAGCGCACCTCCTGATCCGTGACGGAGGTCAGGACAAGCTGGATCTCGGGAACGCCCTTCGGGGCGGCTGCGGCCGCCGGAGGGGGTGCTCCCCACCACCAGGGACCGGGTCCCCGGTAGGCGGCGGCCTGATAATCCACGAGCCGGGCGCCGGCATGCTGGAAGGCCTTGCTGTAGCACTCCCAGAAGAACGACTCCAGCGGGCTCGATGTCTCGTAAACCAGTTTCTTGTCCGGACTGTAGAAGTTCCAGGTCTTCGTATTGTCCGCCCGGTTGATGAAGGAGGCCAGGGCGATCCGTTTGCCCTTGAGCCGCCCCGCGTCGGCGGCCCGGAATCCGGGGCTGTATTTATCCTGCTGGACGGCCACCTTGACGCCCCCGGCGGCCCCGCAGCCGGCGAGAAACAGCATCGCAATCAGCAGTGCGGCTCCGGTCTTCCAGAACCTCGTGGAATTCGTTTTCATGGTCCATCCTTTCTATTATTCCCGGTTCTCCCGGGACCGTTATTCCACGGAGAATCCCGGCGGATCCACCAGCCGGTCGCACAGATTCTCCCCCTTCTCGTAACCCATGACCCACACCGACAGATACGTGTCCACGTAATCCAGCCAGGAGCGGAAGGTGTCGGGATCGGCGGCGTGCCGGAAAAGGCGGGCCGTCACCACGGCGCTGCCGGCGGCGTAGTGGCGGCAGTCGTCGCAATCCGTGTCGGGAACGCAGCAGGCCGCGCTCCGGTCCCAGGTCAGGTCGGCCCGGTACTGTCGGAAAGAGCGCCCGAGGCCGATGTCCGTGGAGGCGTTCCGGCGGGGATAGGAGCAGCCGTACAGGGCATGCAGCCCCTGCCCGTGCGTATGGGCCGCGACGTTATAGGATGAAAACAGAACGGATTCCGGATAGCGCTCCATCGTCTCCAGCATCGCCCGGCGGGTCAGGAGCAGCGAAGAACGGTCGTGCCGGAGGGGTCCCTCGTAGCCGACAGGGGCTGAAAAGACGTTGAACGTGAGCTTTCCGTTGCGGGCGGCGATCCGTTCCGCCACTTCCCCGACTTCATGGACATTCTGTCTGGTGAAGGTGTATACGAACACCGCCCGGGGATCCCCGTCGTAGTTGTCCAGCTGTCTCTCCAGGAGGTTGGCGGCGTTGCGGACCCGCCGGCTCGTTTCGTCATTCCCCCAGACGGAGATGTGGATCTTGTAGCCTACGGCGGGTGGGATCAGCCGGAATCCGTTCGTGGCGATGCTTCCCAGGGGCATGATCTCGAAACAGGTCTCGAGAAGCTCGGGGACCAGGGAGGGCTCGGCGCCGGCCAGGACCACGTACGTGATGCCCCGTTCCTTCTCCTGCCGCATCAAATCCCGCCATGACCCGGGATCCCGGTTTTCCGGGGCAAACTGCTTTTCTCCCTCGTAATAGTAACAACCGTCGCACCGGATGTTGCAGCGATTGGTCATGTCGTAGGTGGATTCCCGCAGGAAGAAGTACTTCCGGACCTTCTCCCACCGGTCCCTCACCCGGGCGTCACGAAGAAGATCGCCGAATTTCCATTTTCCTTCCGTTTTGTCCGCCGGGGCGGTTCGATTCGTCAACGGCTCCTCCCTCGCCGGAATCGTCTTCCATCTCCTGCATCACGCAGCCTTTTCCTGAAGCCGGGTCCGGATATATTCCGCGATCAGCCGGAGGGTCTTCAGCTTCGGGTAATCGTCCTCGTCGATGCTCACGCCGTATTCGTCCTGAAGGACGAGCGCCACGGTCGCCAGGTCCATGCTGTCGATCCCCAGTTCATCCACGAGATCCAGATCGGGATCGAAGGTCTCCTGGGTGACATCCTCCAGCCTCAGTTCGTCGATGACAATCTGGGCGATGCGAAGAATATGCTGTTCAATGTCCTTGACGTCAGACATGAATCTTCCTCCTCGATGCTTCGGTATTCTCAACACGCATTCCCGGACCGGTCACGGCGCGTCCGGATGGATCCGCTGCAGACCGTTTCCGCTCCCGAGAGAAGCCGGAACAGGTACTCCCCTTCCATGTCCCCCTGTTCCGGGGCAACATGAACGGTCAGATTGTCACCCGGACGAGCAGGCTGGCGGAAACGAACCCTCCGGATGGATTCCACGATCACCCTATCTTCTCCGGCCTCGCCCCGGCGAAGAACCTCCGCCACCAGGTATAACAGCGCCACGCCCGGGACGATGGGATGCCCGGGGAAATGACCGGAAAACCAGAGCGACTCCGGGGAGAACCGTGCTTCCGCGACAATCCTGCCGGAGGCTTCTTTCCCTATCAGCTTCAGGTCCTGCCAGTATTCGGTCATGTTCCTCCATTGCAATGGATGTCCCGGAACCTGAAGAGAACTCTTGATATGATTTCCCGCCCGAACCCTGTCAAGGGAAGCCGATGAAAGCGTGATTCTATATCACTCTTGCCCCGGAGGATCAAAACCTTTTTTCCCCGGTCCGCACGTCCTCTCCATGACGGATTGTCCAATCAGATCGGATAGAAGAACCGCCCGGAGCGACCGCGCCCGGAGCCCCCGGAGAAGGGCTCCGACTTCCGCCAGCCAACGGTCGACTCCACCAGTCCCGGGGGGCGAGACGTCATGGAGCAGCAGGATGTCACCGGGGCGGACCCGTTGCAGAAGGCGCCCCGCCAATCCCGCCACCCGCCGGTTTCCCCAGTCGGCGCCCCGGCGACTGAAGGTGACGCAGATCATGCCCGATTCGCGGAGTGCGAGCGGAAGGCGCGGATTCGTGATCCCGACGGGCGGACGGAAAGCCCGCGGGCGGATTCCCGCCTCCGCGAAGATTTGCTGGGCTTCTTCGACTTCCCGCCGCAGGACGGACATCGGGCGGAGCATCAGCAGCGGATCGTGTCGCCACGAATGGTTCCCCACCTCATGCCCCGCTGAGAGGATCGCCCGGATCAGTTCCGGATATCGGGCCGCCCGTTCCCCCGTCACGAAAAAGGCCGCCGGAACCTCCGCCGCGGCCAGAAGTTCCAGGAGACGGGGCGTGACCCGGGGATCCGGCCCATCGTCGAAGGTGAGCGAAACGGCGTTTCCATCCGGATTGCCACTACTTATGACGGGAAGAAAGAATGATGATCGGGAAAAGAACGGCAGCACGGCGCAGAGGAGCAGGAAAGACGCCAGGGGAACAACCGCCCACAGGGGCTCCACGGCGGCCGCGCCTGCCGCCAGCAGCAGGGAGGCGATACCGGTCCGATGGGCCGGCGACCAGGGGGAAGGCACCGCCTTCATGGGATCAGGTGCTCCCAGAGCGGCCCCTTCCATCCGCGCCGGTGGAGGCGCGTGACGACAGAGGCCGTCTCCGCCCCGCCGGCCCCCACGACCCAGTTTCCCCTCCCCGCCGCGTGGCGCCTCACCAGCCGCTCCAGCTCCCCTTCCCCGAAGACGGGGGAAATGTAAAACCTCGGCTCCAGGAGGTCGTCCGAGGCCTGCAGGCATCCCTCGCGAAGGGCGACCTCGTGCAGTCCCGTATGGGGATAGATACGGATCCCCGGGAACAGGAAAAACACGGCCTTGCGCAGTCCCTCGGCCCGGCCCAGGGTCTCCTCCAGGGTCCGGCCGTCCTCGCCGGGTCCCCCCAGGAGGAGGTAGTGGGCCACGTGAAGGCCCGCATCCACTGCCGCTTCATGGGTCTGGAGGACGTCGGCGGTCCGGAAGGGTTTCCGGTACGAGGCCAGTATCCGGTCCGAGAGGGCCTCGGTGCCGAACTCCACGTGGCTCAGCCCCGCATCCTTCATTTCCCGCCAGTAGTCCGTCGGCACCCGGAAGGGGGCGAAAAAGGCCGTCCAGGGAATGGACAGGCCGGCTCTCCGGAAGCTACGGGCCACCTCCAGGGAATGGGAAAGGTCCGTATTGAAGGTGGAGTCGGTCAGGAAAAGGAAACGGGCCCCCTTTTCCTGGAGCATCCGCGCCTCCTCCGCCACCTCCTCCGGGTCACGCCGGCGGAGTGTCCGGCCGTCGATGTGGGGGTAGGTGCAGTACAGGCAGTCGTGGGGACAGCCCCGCTTTGTCTCCAGGTTCATCATGCCCCCGCGGGCGAGATATGCCACAACGTGAAGGGCGGAGCCTTCAAAATGCCGGACCAGGGGACCGTTCCAGGACTCCGGCACCGGAGCCGGGCCGTCCTTCACAACGACACCCGGCAGGCCCGACGGATCCCGGCCTTCTTCCAGGGCATCCAGGAGCAGGCGGAAGCGCTCTCCCTCGCCGAGGATTCCGTAATCCGCCCCGAGCCGGGACATCAGCTCATCCGGGAAAATCGTAAAGCCACTTCCCCCGAGAACGAGGGGGCCCGGGAAGACGGAGCGGATCTCCGACGCGATCTCCCGGTAATCCTCGACGAATGCCCGGGGGGCCGAGGCATCCGTGTTGTCGATGTTACGGATCGAAATGCCGACCACGGCAGGCGCAAAGCGCCGGATCTCTTCGAGAAGACCTTCCGGCGATGACGTGGCCAGATCGACGATCCGGACGTCGTGGCGGTCGCGAACGGATCCCGCCACGTAGTCCAGCCCCAGGGGATACACCGGATAGGGAGCCGTCAAGCGATTGAAGGAAACAAGCAAGACGTTCAAGGGATCGGCACCTGTATCTTGAGATTGGTTAACTGCATGGAAATGTTCCGGGATCATACTGGTTTGACGGCTCCTTGGCAAACGGAAAAACCCGGCGCGATTCCCCTTGACAATTCGAGATCGATACCTATAATTCAGATCATTCAGAATAATCTGATTAATCCACTCATTACGGAGCAACGATGACCGACAAGACAAGCAGTGAAAAGGAATGCTGTCCGTCGTCCCGGAGCGGTAAGGGCTGCTGCCGGGTCGAGGCCCTTCTCGGAGTCGACGAGCGGGGACAGATGGTCCTGCCCAAGGACATCCGGGAGCGGGCAAACATCCGGACGGGGGACAAACTGGCCCTTGTCAGTTGGGAAAAGGACGGCGAGGTCTGCTGCCTGACCCTGATCAAGGCGGACGCCCTGGCCCAGGGGGTCCGGGAATTCCTGGGACCCGTCCTGGGAGACCTGACGGGCTGAAGGCACCCGGGCGGACACGCAGAATTGAACGGAAACGGCATTCCGGATGCAATGCCGCCGTTGCATCCTATTGCACGAAAGCAATTATAATTATGGAGGATATTCGATGAAAAACGAAGACATCCGGACCAGCGTCCGGGAAGGGTACGGAAAGATCGCCGTCACGGGAAATTCCTGCTGCAGCCTGCCCATCGCGGGCTGCTGCGGAGGCACACAGCAGGCGGCGGCAATCGGCAAGGCCGTCGGCTACTCGGATGAGGACCTAGCCGCCGTCCCGGAGGGGGCGAACCTCGGACTCGGCTGCGGCAACCCCGTCGCCCTGGCCTCCCTACGGGAAGGGGAAACGGTCGTGGACCTCGGGTCCGGCGCCGGCTTCGACGCCTTCCTGGCGTCCTGGCAGGTGGGACCTTCGGGACGGGTCATCGGCGTGGACATGACGCCGGAGATGCTCGATAAGGCGCGGGAAAACGCCCGGAAGGGGGGTTACGAAAACGTGGCTTTCCGCCTGGGCGAGATCGAGCACCTGCCCGTGGCGGACGGGGAGGCCGACGCAATCATCTCGAACTGCGTCATCAACCTCTCGCCCGACAAGCAGCAGGTTTTCCGGGAGGCCTTCCGAGTCCTTAAACCGGGGGGGCGGCTGATGGTCTCGGACATCGTCCTGACGAAGGATCTTCCGGAGGCGATCAAGGCGTCACTCACCGCCTGGATCGGCTGCGTGGCCGGAGCCGCGCGGAAAGACGATTACCTGGGAGCGATCGCCGCCGCGGGATTCATGGACGTCGAGGTTGTCGGGCAAAACGTCTTCCCGGTGGACTTCCTGCTTAACGATCCCACGGTCCAGACCATGGTCCGCGATCTGGGGCTTTCCCGGGAGGAGCTGTCGGATCTCGCCGCCACGGCGGTCAGCATCCGGGTGTCCGCCGTCCGGCCGGCGCACTGAGTTCCTCTACCCGGGCAACCCATAAGAAACGTCCCCCGCCGGGCTCCGGAGTCCCGGCGGGGAAAGGGCTATTTCGCGGCGGTCTCTACGGCCGCCAGTGTGTAGCGCCCCGGACGGTCGCAGGTCACGTGAAGGAGAAGGCGGCCCGGACAGTCCTGGACGAACCGGCTGATCCCCAGGGCCGTCGCCGAATCGAACCAGCCGTGCCCGGAGAGGTAGTCAAACTCGTCCACCGCCCCGACGGTCCGGCTCCAGGCCTCACGGGCCGCCGCCGGCACGGAGAGGCCGTAGGCGATAACGGGGGACCTGCCGGTCCGCTCCCTCAGCCAGATCGCCCCTTCCGCTGCGTCCCGGACCGCACCTGTTCCCAGGATCCGGCCGATGGATCCTTCCGGTTCGTCCGTCACCCAGAGCCAGGCACTCCCCTCGACACCCCGGACCGATCCCGCCGGGATCCCATAAGTCCGCTCGAAATGAACCGCCGAGGGATTGGCTTCGTCCACGCCGCCGAGCAGGGCGCTTCGGGCCCTTCCTCGCCTGAAATCCACGGTCAGGAGCTCGATTCCCCGCTCGAAGGACAGGAGGCGGTCCGAAATCGAGAGGTTCGGGCCCGCTGCGCCCAGCCCCTGGGCCACGTAGAAGGATGCCGTGTTCGACATGGTGTTGATGAAACTGTAGGGCATGGGAAGGGAGTGCTGGCGGAAGATCTGTCGCAGCACCGCTTCCGTCTCGCCCAGGTTTCCCCGCTCCGTCGTCAGGTATACCGCCGTGTCCGCCGGAACGGTCCGGCCGGCTACGCAGCGGTGGGCGCCGATGAGGGAGAGGAGGATGTAGCGGTTGATCCGCCGGAAATAGGCCGTGGATACCCGGGCCAGTTCCTCCTTGAGGATCTGCGCCGGGGTTCCCGGTTCGGTGATGAAGGCCGAGGCACCGTGGATGTACATGGTCAGCCTCCGCCGGACACGATCAGGGACGTGCAGTTGCCCCCGAACCCGAAGTAATTGAGCATGACCGTCGCCTTTTTCATGGGCAGGGGCTCCTTCAGGGGGCTGACGCCCAGATCCGGATCCTCTTTCTCGAATCCCGGTGTGGCAGGCAGAAAACCCCTCCGCAGGGACTCCGTGATCAACAGCAGTTCGATCGCCCCTGAGGCACCGACGGTGTGGCCGACATAGGGCTTCACGGCCGTGACGGGAGGCAGGCGGTCGCCGAAGACGGTCCGCATGCCTGCGCATTCCGTCCGGTCGTTGAGGTCGCTCCCCGTGGCGTGGGCCTTGACGGCGTCGATCTCATCCGCTGGCACCCCGGCGTCGGCCAGGGCCTGCCTCATGGTGGCGGCGATGATCACCCCGTTCTCCTCGTGGGTCGTGACATTGAAGGGATCGCACCGGTTGGCGCCGCCGCGGAAGATGAACCCACCGTTCGCAGGATCGCCCCGCTCCAGGAGAACGACGCCGCACCCCTCACCCATGATAATCCCGTCCCGGTCCACATCAAAAGGCCGGTAGCGCTCGGGTGCCATGAGGCGGAGTGATTCGAAACCATAGAAACCGGTGGCGTTGTAGAGATCGTACCCGACTGCAACGACACGGTTGACGACACCGGTCTCGATCAGGCCGGCCCCATACAGGATAGCGTTGGCCGAGGATGTGCAGGCCGTGGTGAAGGTCGTGCAGGGTCCGCCGATGCCGAACCGGTCCGCAGCCGCATGGGCGATGGAACCGTAGCCGAGGGAGGCGTGAACGAAGAAATGGATCCCGTTCTCCTCCGAGCGGGCATAGGCGGCCTCGTAGATGGGAATGTCGATGGACGTGGACCCGAAGAGGAACGCCGCACCTTCCAGTTCCCGGCCCGTCCAGCCGGCGCCGGCAACGGCCCGGGCCACCGTATCGAAAAGGACGTCGTAGAAAAACCGCTCCACGTCGGCGTCGCGCCGTCCGTCCCGAAAGGGAAGCCGGTAATAGGGACGGCCGTAGGGGAGGCCCGCCAGGTCCAGGGGCACCATTTCAAAGGGCGTGCACCCGTCCCGCACGGCGCCGATGACGGCGTCCATCTCCGTCCCGAGGGAGCACGACAGGGCGCCTCCCCGGATGCAGGCCTTTCGTTCCATGCATCTACTCCGGCCGGAGGTAATCGGCAAAGGCGCTGATGGAGGTCATGACGCGCCGCATGACCTTGCTGTCGGTGATGTTGACGTTGTAGCGCTGTACGGCGATGGAGATCTGCAGGGCGTCAATGGAATCGAGGCCGATGCGGGAGTCCCGTCCGAAAAGGGGCTCGTCGTCGCGGATGTCCCCGGGGCGGAAGCGGTCCGCCAGGTCGCACTCCTCGATGATCAGTTCCTTGATTTCCTGTTTGAAGGCCTTGTCCAGGGATCCTTTCATCCTTGCATTCCTTTAGTCTTCATGATTCTGCCGTTTCCGTTCATGTCCGGTCGCACCTGCCTCCGGAGCATGCCTTTCCCGCCGCCCTTCCGTTCACGCAAACCCGCCCCGCCCCGCCTTTCTCCGGAGAACGGCAAAAGCCGCCACCAGGAAGACCGCCGCGCAGGCCAAAAGGAGAGCCGCCTCGGGCAGCACGTCCCGCACCCCCCCGCCGCGGAGGAAGAGATCCAGATAGCCCTGAAGCCCCCAGGACATGGGCGACAGGTTCGAGAGCACCTGGAGGGTGCGCGGCATCACGAAGACGGGCACCATGACGCCGCCCATGGCTCCCAGGAGCAGGTTCAGGATTCCCCCGACCGTGCTGGCCTGTTCCGGGGTCCGCCCGAGCGCGGCCACCAGCAGCGCCATGGCGATGGCGCACAGGCTGAGGCTTGCGGACACGAGGGCCAGTCCAGCCGGTGAATTGCCCAGGCTCAAGGCAGTGCCGCCCAGAAGGGGAACGACCCAGACGCCGACGGCCAGCATCGCCGCCACCTGGATCTGGTTCACCAGGAAATAGGGAACCGTCTTCCCCATGAGGAGCAGTCCGAACGACACGTTCATCCCCGCAAGGCGGGAAAAGGTGCCCTGGGTGCGCTCGGCGATAAAGGCGTTCCCGATGGGCAGCACAATGAAGAAAACGGCGAACACGATCCAGGAGGGTACGCTCTGCTGGACGGCGTTCGGCACCTGGCTTTTCTTCGCGTCCCCGGCAACATAGGAGACCGCCACGGCCGGATCGCCGGCGGACGCTGTCCGGTCGGCCAGGGCCGCCCGATCTACGCCGGCGACGTCCAGGAGCGGACCGATTCCCTCCAGGAACGCGGCCAGCCGGACCTTGCCGACGGCCCCCAGCACGGCCGTGCGAAAGAGCTCCTGGGCCTGCCGGTGAACCGTGGGATCCATGATCAGGTGGATCGAACCGGGCGCCTCCCGCCCGTTCCGGGCGGCGACGGCGGCGGAAAAGTCCTTCCGGACGAGACAGGCAAACCGGATCTCGCCCGATTTCAGAAGTCTTTTCACCTCTACCGGATCTGTCCCGGCGGCGCCCGTCCTGATTTCGAAGGGTCCGGCCTGCTTCAGGATCTCCACCAGGGCGGCGCCCCGCGGCCCCTCGTCCCCGTTGACGACCATCACGGGGATCCACACCCGGGAGTGGCCGGAAAAGAGCTCCCCCATCGCCAGGGACATGATGAGGATGAAGACGGCGGGCAGAAAGAACAGAACCATGAGCGACACGCGGTCGCGGCCAAGAACGAGGAATTCCTTCCGAAGGATGGCGATGAGCCGGTTCATTCGTCCCTCAGCGCCCGCGAGGTGAGCCGCAGGAACAGGTCCTCCAGGGTGCGGCTGCCGCCCTTCACACCGGCGATCCGGGCTTCCGTCCCTTCCAGGGCCAGGAGGACCCGTTTCAGGGAGACGGCCAGATCGGGGCCGGCGTCGATGATCACGGCCGATTCCTTCACGGTGATGCCGTCGATTCCGCGGATGCGCTCCCGGAGGACGGGATCCATCCCCACCACCTCCAGGACCGGGGCGCCCGCCTCCGCCAGGATCCTGTCGCGGCCGCCCGCCAGGACGACCTTCCCCTCGTCCAGAATCACGAGATCGTCGGCTACCTGCTCCACTTCGTCCATGTAATGGGACGCATAGACGACCGTCACGCCCTCTTCCCGGTTGATCCGGCGGATCGTCTCGAGGATCCAGGTCCGGGACTGGGCGTCCACACCGACCGTCGGCTCGTCCAGGTACAGGACCCGGGGGCGCCCCATCAGCCCGATGGCCAGGTTCAGACGCCGCTTCATGCCTCCGGAATAGGTCTCCGCCCGCTTGTCGAGGAAGGACTCCAGGCTCGCGGCGGCGACGGCGGCCTCCATGCGTTCCATGAGCGCCTTTCCGGAGAAGCCGCAGACGGATCCGAAAAAGGACAGGTTCTCCCGGGCCGTGAGAGTGGAATAGAAGGCCAGGTTCTGGGGCACCAGGCAGGAAATCCGGCGGACTTCTTCCAGTCCGTCGTCCAGGTCGTACCCGCCCACGACCACCCGCCCGCGGTCCTTCGGGAGAATCCCCATGAGGATGGAGACCAGCGTCGTCTTGCCGGCTCCATTCGGCCCGAGGAGGCCCGTGACGGCCCCTTCCCGGAAAGCAAGGCTCAGACTGTCCAGGGCCTTCTGTGGACCATAGGATTTCGACAGGCTCTCAATGAGAATCATCGGACTCGCCGTGGCGGAGGATTTCCTCGATGCGGGCGCGATCGGGTTTTCCCGTGGC
The DNA here is from genome assembly GCA_013177825.1 of Syntrophaceae bacterium. Classification (NCBI taxonomy): domain Bacteria; kingdom Pseudomonadati; phylum Thermodesulfobacteriota; class Syntrophia; order Syntrophales; family Syntrophaceae; species Syntrophaceae bacterium. The sequence goes on along the minus strand of JABLXX010000001.1, from coordinate 784,417 downwards.
CAGGACGGGGATCCGGCGAACGGATCGCAGGAGTCTCGGCCGGGCCGGGGGCTCCAGGATGGCCTCCAGGGCACCCTTCAGGGTATCGTCTGCGTGATCCGTCACCACGAGGGCCGCCACTTCCTGCTGCCGTCCCGTTCCGACGGGAAGGGCCGTCACGTAGGCGTCGGAGACCCCTTCCAATCCCTTCAGCTTTTCCAGGACTTCCCGCAGATCGACCCTTTTTCCGCCGACTTTGACGATCCCGTCCATCCGGCCCAGCAGGTCGAAGGACCCCGCCCCGGCGGCCTCGACGCGATCCCCGGTGGCGACAAAACCGTCTGCGTCCCGCTCCATCTCCGGCGACAGGAAGGGGGAGCGGACGTGCAGGAGTTCGCCCTCGATCTTCCAGTCCACGACCCCGAAGGCATGCCAGCAGGGACCATCGACGGAGCGATTCCGGAGGGCGATGCCCCCCGTTTCGGTGGAACCGTATACCTCCGTGATGCCGACGTCCGTCTCATCGTGAAACTGCAGGCTGTCGGACGCTTCGAGCATGCCCGCCGACGAAAACGCGGAGCGCAGGGAATGGCCGTGGAGGGGAGCCGTCCGGAGGACCCGGTAGTGAACGGGGACGCTCACCAGGACGGTCGCCGCTGTCTCCCGGAGGGCTCCGGCGATCTCACCGGGGAAAGACGGCATGGCGTCAACGACCCGGGCACCCGTCACCAGGGGCAGGAGGATCGAGAAAAGAAGTCCGTAGATATGAACGGGGGGGACGGTGGCCAGGATCCGGTCCGTTCCCTCGATCCCAAACTTCTCGGCCAGATAGAAGGCCTCGCCGAACAGGTTGCCCGGAGTTTTGCTCCAGAGACGGGGACTGCCGGTGGAACCACCGGTGAAGAGATGGAGGAAGGGCTCGTCGGCGTCCCGAACCAGGAGCGGCGTCTCCGCCGGCGCTTTTTTCACTTCCCGGAGGAGGGGCACCCCCGGAGGAACCTCCAGGGCCTCGTCCGCCAGGACCGCCAGCAGGGGACGGCAGTCGTGGATCTCCCGAATCACGGCTGCGGAAAGGGCATGGGGCAGGACAAGCCGGGGGCCGCCGGTCAGAGACGCCACAACGGCCGCCGCGGTCAGCTGGCGGCTCCCCGTGGCGAGGCAAAGAACGTCCCCCGGTCCGGCTCCCGGCGGGAGGCTCCTCTTGATTCCCTCGGCCAGTTCGAACAGGTTTCCCCCTTCGTCCTCCGGGGGAAGAAGCATCCCCCCTTCGCCAAAGCGCTGCCGAAGGCAATTCTCCAAACGCCCATTTGAGAAACGATTCGCGATGATCCAGACTCCCGGAAGATTTTCGGCAAGAAACGGCTCCTCTTACCCAAAACCACGGGAGGGAGTCAACGAATTTCCCTGATCCCGAATCGGCCCGCCGTTGTCCGGGCAAACGGATTCCCGTCCCGGCGGCGCCTGTCCGCCGGTGCAGCGCGTGTCTCCGAAGCGGATTCCGCTTGACTTAAAAGGAATTATCTCCTTTAACAGGAGCGACTATCGACCCGGACCATCCGGAAGAAGGCCAATGAAAACGACAGACCTGGAGATCGAAGACCTGATCCCGCACCGGGACCGCATGAAGCTGATCGGCGAAATCATGGATCTGGACGACCAGACGGCCGATGCACGTTCCGTGGTTACCCCGGCCTGGCCTACGGCCGGTCCCGCCGGCGTGGATCCGATCGTGCTGATCGAGCTGACGGCCCAGACGGCGGCGGTCTGCATCGGCGCCCGGCGAAAGCGCCAGGGAAAGAAGAGCGCCTCCCTGGGATGGATCGTCGGCATCAAGAGCGCCGATTTTATGGTAGACGTCATTCCATTCCGGGCGGTCCTGCATACCCGGGTCCGGCAGTTGTACGGCCTGGAAAGTTACAGCGTTTTCGAAGGGTTCGTGGAGACCGGAGGCGATGCCCTCGCCCGTGTGCAGCTCCAGGTCTTCGGTGAAGAACAGAACGGGGAGGCAAAGACGGAACCATGAGCGAAGCCGCAGTGGCTATCGTAACAGGCGGAAGCCGGGGGATCGGCCGGGCCGTATCCATGGAGCTGGCCCGGGCGGGCTATTACGTGATCGTCAATTATCGCTCCAACGACGCGGCGGCGGCGGAGACCCTGGAACAGATCCGGAAGGAGGGCGGCGACGGCGAAACGGTTCGCTTCGACGTTGCCGACAGCGCCGAAACGGAACGGCACCTGAAGGAAATCCTGAATCACAACAAGAAGATCGACGTCCTGGTGAACAACGCCGGCGTCACCGCCGACGGGCTGTTCATGATGATGCCCGAGGACGACTGGGACCGGGTCCTGCAGACGACCCTGAAGGGCTTCTACAATATGACCAAGCCGGTCCTCCGGAAAATGGCCCGGAGCCGGTCCGGGTCCATCGTGTCCGTCTCGTCGGTGGCGGCCCTGGTGCCGAATCGCGGGCAGGTGAACTACTCGGCCGCCAAATCGGGCCTCATCGCCGCGAGCCGCTCCCTTGCCGCCGAGGTGGCCCGCCTGGGCATCCGTGTCAACGTGGTCGCTCCCGGCCTCATCGAGACGGAAATGATCGCCCATGCCCCGGTAGACCGCATCAAGGACATCATTCCCATGAACCGCATCGGCCGTCCCGAGGAAGTGGCAAAGGTGGTCCGCTTCCTCTGCTCCGCCGACGCTTCGTACGTCACGGGCCAGGTGATCTCGGTCAACGGCGGCATGTTTTAATCCGGTTCATCCAGGGACACTTCCCCTATTTCCAGCACCTGTGGGACGGAGGAAGTGTCCCTCCATTTTGGCGCATTCATGAAATTCGACATTTTACGAGGTGTTGCACGTCACAAAAGACGTTTTGCCGTGGCGGCCCCGCTGATCGCGGCAGCCCTGGTGCTCATCTTCGCCGGGTGGGCCGATTCGTGGGACGCCATCCGCCGGGAAGCGGGGCAGATCCGGTCGGTCCGCGCCCGGTTCGTCCAGAAGAAGCACCTGCCAATCCTGGCAAAGCCGTTCGTGTCGGAGGGGCGCTTCTCATTCCAGGCCCCCGCCTCGGTCCGCTGGGAGTACACGAAGCCCGTCCGGAGCGTCCTTCTGATTCACAAGGGCAGCGCCAAACGTTATATTTACGGAGACAAGGGGTGGGTTCCCGAGGCAGGCGAACGGCTTCAGGGCATGCAGATGGTGATGGACGAGATCTCCGCTTGGACCCAGGGACGCTTCGACGCCGATCCCCGGTTCACAGCCCGTCTCGAGGGGGGACGGCCCGCCCGGGTCGTTCTGGTCCCGAAGGACCCATCCCTCATGACCCTGATCGCCCGGATCGAGATCTCCCTCTCGCCGGAGAAGCTGGGTGCCATCCGGAGCGTAAAAATCGTCGAAGGAAAGGATGCCTGGACCATGCTGGAGTTCACCCGGACGGAACACAACCTGCCGCTTGTCGAGCGGATCTTCACCCAACCCGGCGAGGCGGCCCCATGAGGCGTTACAGGGCCTTCTTCCTCCTTCCGGCGGCGGCACTTCTCCTGGCGGCCTGCAGCGCGCTCCCGCCCATCCGGCCCGGAGAGGGCCCCTCTCTCGAACGGACCCGGCAGGAGTGCCGGCTTCCATTTCTCCGGGAGGAAACGCGGCTGATCCACTCCCTCCAGGCGGTCCTGCCCGACGGGAGCGGGACCTCCGCCATCGGGATCACCATTGCCGATCCCGCAGCGAAGACCCTCCGGCTAACCCTGATGACCCTCGAGGGATTCGTGCTCTTCACCGCCCGGATCGAAGGCGAAAACCTGGAAATCGAGCGGGCCGTTGCGCCCTTCACCAACAGGGACTTCGCCCGTTCCCTGATCCGGGATGTGACGTTCTGCCTGTTCCCGCCGGGGGCCGTCCCCGAGATCGTGGGCGTGGAAGAGGGAAACCGCCCCGTCTGCCGCTACCGGTCCGACGGAGACACGGCCACGGACGTGGTCCTCACGGGACCGCAGCGGTGGGAGGTCCGGCTGTACGGGGGGGGAACCCTGACCCGGACGCTCACGGCAGAGGGCCTCAATGAACACGGGCTCCCGAAGAGACTGGAGTTGACGGGCCACGGCTCCCTTCCCTACCGGCTGACGCTGACCCTCCTGACCGGGACGCCCGTCCGGCTGGAGAGCCGGCCGGAGAATCCCATAGAGGAGGACGAGGAGGACGCCCCATGAGCATCCGCATCGCACCGTTCAAGGAATGCATGTCATGAAACTGAAACTGATCTATCCCCGTTGGAAAAAACTCGAGGGGCAGACGGAATTTCACCTGCCGCCCCACGGTCCGGTGGTATTCGCCGCAGCCCTGCCGCCCGGCGTTGAGGTCTCCTTTACCGATGAAAACGTGGAGCCCCTCGATCTGGAGGAAAAGGCCGACTTGGTCGGCATCTCCATGATGCTCACCAGCCAGGTGAAGCGGGGCTGGGAAATCGCCGGCGAATATCGCCGCCGTGGGATTCCCGTCCTCTGCGGCGGGATCGGAACGATGCTCCACGCCGAGGAAACGGCGGAGCACGCCGATTCGATCTTCCTTGGCGAGGCGGAGGGCCGGATGGAAGAAGTGATCGGCGATTTCCAGGCGGGAAAACTGAAAAAAGTCTATGATTTCTTTGCCGACCGGCCGCCGACGGAGTGGATCGGCCCGGCCCGGCGGGACATCCTGAAGCGGGACCTGTACAACTACAAGGGCGTCCAGATGGTGGACCTGGTCCACGCCTCCCGGGGCTGCCGATTCAACTGCTACCCCTGCTGCGTTTCCTTTCTCGGAGGCCGGCAGTTCCGGCCCCGGCCCATCGACCGGGTGGTCGAGGAGATCGCCGGCATCGACAACAACCGGCTCTTCGTGGTGGACAACTCCCTTGCCCAGGACAGCCAATGGGAAAAGGACCTCTTCCGGGCCATGATCCCCCTGAAAAAAAACTGGTGCTGCCACCCCATTGAGGATGACCCGGAGATCCTGGATCTGGCCGCCCAAGCGGGGGCCTGGTACGTCTACCAGGCCGTCTTCGACACTTCCGACACCATCCGGGACCGCATCCGGCGCTACCACGACCACGGCATCGGCGTCGAGGGAACCATCCTCCTGGGTCTCGACGACCATACGGAAGACGGCATCAAGCGCCTCATCGACTTCCTGATGGAGATCGAGCTGGACCTGGCGGAGTTCACCGTCCTGACGCCGTTCCCCCATACCCGGACCTTCGACGACCTGCACCGGGAGAGGAGAATCCTTTCCTATGACTGGAACGACTACACCGCCGACAAGGTCGTCTTCCAGCCACGGAACATGCCGCCGGAGAAGCTTCAGGAACTGTTCCATTACGCCTGGGATACGTTCTACCGGGACGAGCCTCAGACCTACAAGATGTTCAAGCTTCTCAAGAAGGTGATCGAAAAGGAGCACCAGGACGGTACGTACCGCCGGCGGCGGCGGGACCTGATGGCCTCCCGGTTCGGGCGCCGCGGGGAGGCCGTCGGGGAGGATCCGTCAACAAAGGGTTGACGGACGGAATCCCTTTCGATAAGGAACGCTCTTGCCCCGATCGTAAAAACCCGCGTGGAAAGGCGAAACGCATTGAAACCCAAGAGTAAAATCACCCCCCTCGTCATCGACGGACATCCCGTCGGGCTGGATGACATCGTGTCCGTCGCCAGAGACGGCCGGGAGGTGCGGATTGGTGGCGGCAAAGACTTCCGCCGGGCCATGGAGCGGTCCCGCCGCCTGCTGGCCGACGCCATTCGGGACGGCGTCCCGGTCTACGGCGTGACAACGGGGTTCGGCCGCTCCTGCGGCAAGCGCCTCTCCCGGCAGGAAGTCCTGAAGAACGGGGGCAGCAGCCCCCTCCATTTTCACGGCTGCGGTACCGGGGACCCCATCGGGATCGAGGCGACCCGGGCGGCGATGCTCTGCCGGATGATCGGCCTGGCCAGGGGATACTCGGGCGTCTCGGTGGATCTCCTGGAGAGGATGGCCCGGTTTCTGAACGAGGGAATCACGCCGGTCGTCCCCTGCGAGGGATCGGTCGGGGCCTCGGGAGACCTCACCCCCATGTCGTACGTCGCTGCGGCCCTGATCGGCGAGCGGGAGGTCTTCTATCGCGGGATTCGGATGCCCGCCGCCCAGGCCATCCAGGAGACGGGGCTCCCGCCCTATGCCTTCGAGTCCAAGGAAGCCCTGTCCCTTATGAACGGCACGGCGACCATGACGGGCATCGCCGTTCTGGCAGCCGATCGGGCCCGCCGAATCCTCGACGCCGTCGTCGGGGCCACGGCGCTCACGGTCCACGCCCTCCGCGGCAAGTCCTCCCATTTCCATCCCGCCGCAGGGGAGGCCAAGCCCCATCCCGGCCAGATCGAAGTAGCCCGGCGTCTCCGGGAGCTCCTGGAAGCGAAGGATGCCCTGTCGACAATGGAGGCGGACGCACCGGAGACCCTCCAGGACCCCTATTCGGTCCGCTGCGTCCCCCAGGTGGCCGGCGTCCTGGCCGATGCCCTGGCCTGGATCGTTCCCTGGATCGAGACCGAGGCCAACAGCGCCAACGACAACCCGATCTTCGATCCCGCCGGCGGCCCCCCCGTCATGAGCGGCAATTTCTACGGCGGCCACATCGCCTTCGCCGCGGACGCCCTGAAAGCGGCCGTCGCCTCAGTGGCGGACCTGTCGGACCGTCAGGTGGCACTGCTGGTGGACCCCCATACCAATCGAGGCCTGCCGGCGGACCTGGTCCGGGCCAACGGCCGGGAAAGCCTGCTCCGGCATGGCTTCAAGGCCCTGTCCCTCTCCATCTCGGCCCTGGCGGCGGAGGCACTGAAGCTGACCATGCCGGCGGCCTCTTTTTCCCGGCCGACGGAGTCGAACAACCAGGACAAGGTCAGCATGGGCACGATCGCAGCCCGCGACGCCGAGCGCGTCTGCACCCTCACCGAACGGGCGGCGGCCATCCACCTCCTGGCGGCGGTCCAGGCCTGCGAGATCCGCGGCAACACGAGCATCCGGCCCCGGCTGGCCCGCTGGATCCGGGCGGTCCGCAACCTTTCGCCGGCCGTCGTGGAAGATCGGGAAATGGATCGGGATATCGAGGCGATCGTCACCTTCATCGCCCGCTCCGCTACGCCGGCATGACCCAACGGAACGTCGAGGAAATCGGGATAACAATGGAAAACAAAGAACCCATCAGCTACGAGATCACCCGTCGGGTCCCTTTCTACGACCTGGACCCCATCCAGGTGGTCTGGCACGGCAACTACATGAATTATTTCGAGGACGCCCGCGTCGCCCTGCTCGGTGCCCGCGGGGTCGACCTCTACGAGATCTACCGGCGGACCGGAATCGTCTTTCCCATCATCAAGACCTCGACCAAACACATTCTCCCGCTCCGCTACCAGGATGAATTCGTCTGCCGGGCCACCGTCCGGGAGGCGCGCTTCAAGCTCGTCTTCGACTTCGAGATCCGGCTCGCGGCAGACGGACAGGTCTGCACCCGCGGCCGGACCGAACAGGTGGCCGTGAAGGCACCGGAGATGGAAATCCTTTTCTCCATCCCCGACGAAATCCGCCTGCCCCTCGGGTTCTGAGAGACGGATATGAATTTTACCAGAGCCCTCGCCGCCGGTGTGGAACGGGTGACCGCCTGGTCCGACCTTCTGGACGACATCAACGTCTTCCCTGTGGCGGATGGCGACACGGGGCGGAATCTCGTTCTCAGCCTGGCCCCGCTGCGCTTTCCGGAGCGCGAGCGGGAGGCCCTCAACCGTGACCTGCTCCTCTCCGCCCGGGGAAACTCGGGCAACATCGCCGCCCGCTTCTTCAGCCGGCTCCTCCACGCGGAAGACATCCCCTCGCTTGCCGCCGCGGTCGCCCGGGGAACGGACCAGGCCCGTGGTGCCGTGCGGGAGCCCAAGCCCGGAACCATGCTGACCTTTTTCGAGGCCCTGGCAGAAGGTCTCCGGGACGCCCCCGGGGAGACCGATCCGGGATGGTACCGCCGGTTGATGGACCGGCTTCAGGACGTGGTTCGGGATACGGTGGAACAGCAGCCGAAACTCCGGGACGCCGGCGTCGTCGACGCGGGCGCTCTTGGCATGTACCTGTTCTTCGAAGGGTTCTTCCTCGCCCTGGGCAACCCCATCGCGGGCGTCCGCCCCGTCACCGAGGCCTTCGGAGACCGCCTCCGGGTCCGCCGGTCCGTGTCCGGCCCCGACGAGGGAGGATGGTGCGTGGACCTGGTGCTCCAGGGAGCGGACGACTCGGAGGAGACCTACAACCGGCTTTCCGCCGTCGGGCGCAGCGTGGTCCTTATCCGAGAACAGGACTACCTGAAGGTCCATCTTCACACCGACGACGCGGTTTCCCTCAGGAAGAACATCGAGTCCATCGGCCCCGTCGTCCGATGGTCCGTCGACGACCTGACCCGGCAGACCACCGATTTCAGCACGGCCGCGGCGGAATCCTCGATCCACATCATGACCGACGCGGCGGGATCACTGACCCGGGAGGGGGCCCGGAAGCTGGGCGTCACGCTCCTGGACAGCTATCTCACCGTGGGGACACGGTGCCTCCCGGAAACCCTTTTCTCGCCGGGCGAGCTGTTCGAGGCCATGCGGCGGGGTGAGAAGGTCTCCACCTCCCAGGCCTCCGTCCTCGAGCGGCAGCAGACCTACGAGAGCGTTCTCGGCCGCTTCGGGCGCGTCCTCTACCTTTGCGTCGGGTCCGTATTCACCGGCAACTATGAAGTGGCCCGGGAATGGAAGAGCCGGAACGACCGGGACGACCGCCTGACGGTGATCGACACCGGCGCCGCCTCGGGCCGGCTGGGCCTGATGGTCATCGAGACGGCGCGGTTTGCCGCCCGGGCATCCGACCCGGAGGCCGTCGTGGCTTTCGCCCGGGACGCCGTGGCGCGGACGGAGGAGTACATCTTCCTGGACCGCCTGAAATGGCTCGCCGCGGGCGGCCGGCTCTCGAAAGGCAGCGCCTTCTTCGGCGACATGCTTCATATGAAGCCCGTCATCAGCCCCCTGCCCGACGGGGCAAAGAAGGTCGGGGTCGTAAGGAACCGGAACGATCAGGTCCGCTATGCCCTCGAAAAACTGGAGGCGGGGCTCGCTCCCGCAGGAACCGGCCCGGTGCTCCTTGAGCATTCGGACAACCGACCCTGGCTGGAAAAAGAAGTCCTCCCCCTGATCCGCTCGCGCTTTCCCGCCGCCGAGATCCTCCTCCAGCCCCTGTCGATGACGTCCGCCGCCCACATGGGGCCGGAAACATGGGCCGTGGCTTTTCTCCGCCATGCGGTGCCGGGTGACAATGCGCAGTAAAACCCTTCCGGAAGGGGAGATTTCCATGCGGGCCGAACGGAAGCATCCGAGCCATGCGCCCGTCGTCATTCCCGTCTACAATCACGGCTCGACCGTCGCATCGGTCATCCGGCGGGTTCTGGACCAGGGATATCCGGTGATCGCCGTCAACGACGGCTCCACCGATGGCACCCCGGAGGCCCTGGCGTCCATCGGGGACATCACGGTCCTCCATCACAGGGAAAACATGGGCAAAGGAGCCGCCATTCTCACAGGGCTGGCCGAGGCAGCACGATTCTCCGACCGGGCCGTGACGATCGACGCCGACGGACAGCACGACCCGGAGGATATTCCACTCCTTCTGGCGGCCATTCCGGAGGGACAGCGGCCCCTCGTCGTGGGAAACCGCCGCGGCATGGACGCCCGGGAGGTTCCCTGGACGAGTCGTTTCGGCCGGGAATTTTCGAATTTCTGGGTCCGGGCCTCCGGAGGGCCGCCCGTGGCGGACACCCAGAGCGGCTTCCGGGTCTATCCCCTCCCTGAAACGCTGAACCTGGGCGTGCGGGCAAGGCGCTTCCAGTTCGAGGTGGAAGTCCTGGCCCGGGCGAGGTGGCGAGATATCCCCGTCATGGAAGTTCCCGTCCGGGTGATCTATCCGCCCGGGGACCTGCGGATTTCCCACTATCGCCCGTTTCTGGATTTCATGAGGAATTCCTGGACGTTCACCTCTCTCATCGCCCAGCGGATCCTGATTCCCCGCGCCCTCCGGTCCCGCCGCTCCGACTGACCCGCCGGATTCCTCTACCGGGAGAGCTTGAATTTCCCCCCCGGTTGCTTATATTATCAACCTGGACGTCCACTCAGGACGATGGGCATGCGACAAGAAGCGAGGTAACGGTTTTTCACTCATGGCTGACTATCCGGCAGAACCGCCCCGACCCGGGGAAGGGATCGACGTAGAAGACGAGGTGGACCTTCGGGAGCCTCGGATGTTCCGGGTGATCCTCCACAACGACCACTACACGACCATGGACTTCGTCGTGGAAGTCCTGATCTCGGTCTTTCACAAGCCGGCGGCGGAAGCGACACGCATCATGCTGGACGTTCATCGCAAGGGGAAAGGCATCTGCGGGGTGTATACCTATGATATCGCCTCCTCCAAGGTATCCCTCGTTCATTCCATGGCCAAAGAGAGGGAATTTCCCCTCCGCTGCAGCATGGAGGAGGCCTGACCGGGCTGAAATCCCGGCGGAAGGATTGGCATATGCAGATCAGCGAAGATCTTAACGCCATCATCGTGGCGGCTTATACGGAAGCGAAGACCCGGGGGCACGAATTCCTTACCCCCGAGCACGTCCTGTACGCCTGTCTCTTTTTCGAAGAGGGACGGGACATCATCGAACAGAGCGGCGGCAACATCGAGCGCCTCAAAGGGTCCCTGGAGAAGCATCTCCGGGACACGAACCCCGTGGTGACCGAGTCGGACCCCCTTCAGTCCCTGGGATTTCACCGCCTCATGGAGCGGGCGGTGCGGCACACCTTCTCCGCCCAGAAGGACGTGATCGAGTTGGGAGACGTCCTGGTCTCCATGCTCAGCGAGCCTGAGTCCTTTGCCGCCTATTTCCTGCAACGGGAAGGGATCACCCGCCTGAGCCTCCTGAACTTCATCTCCCACGGCATTCGGGTGATCCCGACGGTAAGCGAGGAAGATCCCATCGGCCGCCGGGACCGGGAGCAGGAAATTCGGAAAGCGGTCCCGGGCAAGGAAAAGGAAAAAGAGACCGAAGGGGTCAAGATCCTGAGTGCCTTCACGACGGACCTGACCGCCAAGGCGCGGGCCGGGGAGATTGATCCCCTCATCGGCCGGGAGGACATCCTCACGCGGACGATGCAGGTCCTCTGCCGCCGTTTCAAGAACAACCCCGTTCACGTCGGCGAGCCCGGCGTCGGCAAGACGGCTATCACCGAGGGGCTGGCGCGCCTGATCATCGAGGGAAACGTGCCCCGGCGGCTCAGGGGATCGAAAATCTATGCCCTCGACATGGGCTCCATCCTTGCTGGAACCCGTTTCCGGGGCGATTTCGAAGAGCGCATGAAAAAGATCATCGCCGAGCTGGAAAAGCTGGACAAGGTCATCCTGTTCATCGACGAGATCCACACCATCGTCGGCGCCGGGGCGGTCTCCGGCGGCTCGATGGACGCCTCCAACATCCTCAAGCCGGCCCTTGTGTCAGGCAAGATCCGCTGCATCGGCTCCACGACCTACGACGAATACCGGAAGCACTTCGAGAAAGACGGCGCCCTGTCCCGGCGGTTCCAGAAAATCGACGTCCCCGAGCCCACAAGCCAGGAAACGCTGGAGATCCTCAAGGGTCTCCGGGAGCGCTACGAGCTCTACCATCAGGTCTCCTACACGGAAGATGCCCTCCAGGCGGCATCCGAACTGGCGGCTCGCTACATCAACGACCGGCATCTCCCGGACAAGGCCATCGACGTCCTGGATGAGGCGGGGGCCTGCGCGGCCATGACCCGGGAGGAGGAGGACGCCTCCTGCACGATCGACCGCCCGGCCGTCGAAGGCGTGGTGGCCCGGATGGCAAGGATTCCCGAAAGGAACGTCTCCTCCTCCGACGCGGAGAAACTGCGCGCCCTGATTCCGGACCTGAAAAAACAGATCTTCGGCCAGGACAACGCCGTCACCGCCGTAGCGGAGGCGATCAAGCGGGCCCGTGCCGGATTCCGGGAACCCCAGAAGCCCGTCGCTTCCTTCCTGTTCGTGGGCCCCACGGGGGTGGGCAAAACGGAGCTGGCCCGTCAACTGTCGGCCATCCTGGGGGTTCCGCTCCACCGGTACGACATGAGCGAATACCAGGAGAAGCACACGGTGGCCCGCCTCATCGGCGCACCTCCCGGCTACGTGGGGTACGAAGAGGGAGGACTCCTGACGGAGGCGGTCCGGAAGGAGCCCCATGCCGTTCTTCTGCTGGACGAGATCGAGAAGGCCCACACGGACGTCTTCAACACCCTGCTGCAGGTCATGGACTATGCCACACTGACGGACAACGCCGGCCGGAAGGCGGACTTCCGGAACGTAATCCTGATCATGACCTCCAATGCCGGAGCACGCCAGATCGGGCGGTCCGTCATCGGCTTCGAGAGCAGGCCCGTCAACAAGGACGCCGTATCGGCCGCCGTGGAGCGCACCTTCTCTCCCGAGTTCCGCAACCGCCTGGACGCGGTCGTGCATTTCGAAAACCTCCCGGCGGACATCGTCCTTTCGATCGTGAAGAAGACCGTGGGCGAATTCGTAGTCCAGCTCCGGGACAAGGGCGTCTCCCTCGAGGTGACGGAACGCTGCTATGGGGAGCTTGCCCGCCGCGGCTATTCGCCCGAGTTCGGCGCCCGGGAGATCGGCCGGCTCGTCCAGGACAAGATCAAGCATTTCTTCGTCGATGAGGTGCTCTTCGGACGCCTGCAGAAGGGCGGATCGGCCCTGGCGGACATCGAGGGGGACGACATAGTGATCCGTGTCCTGGAGGAGGTTCCAGGGTAGCCGATGCCGGTTTTCCAGCTTCCCCGGGAACCCGTCTTCCCGCCGGTCCAGCTGGCCGACCCCTCGGGGCTCCTGGCCGTCGGTGGAGACCTCTCGATGCCCCGCCTCGTCGAGGCCTACCGGCTTGGGATTTTTCCCTGGTACGGCCCCGGCGAGCCCATTCTCTGGTGGTCTCCGCACCCCCGGTTCGTCCTCTTTCCGGACGAACTGAAGGTATCGCGGAGCATGCGGCAGCTCCTCAAGAAAAATCTCTTCCGGGTCACCTTCGATACCGCATTTACCTCCGTCGTCGACGCCTGCCGGAAGCCCCGGCCCGGAAACCCGGAGACCTGGATCACCCCGGAGATGCGGGAGGCCTACCGGGAGCTGCACCAATCCGGCCTTGCCCACTCCGTGGAGGTCTGGTATGGGGACACACTGGCGGGAGGCCTCTACGGCGTATCCCTCGGGGGGTGCTTCTTCGGGGAGTCCATGTTTTCCGGGATGAGCAACACCTCCAAGATCGCCCTGATCGCCCTGGTCCGGCGCCTCCAGAAACTCGGTTTTCTTCTTGTGGACTGCCAGGTTCACACGACCCACCTGGGAAGCCTCGGAGCCCGTTTCGTTTCCCGCAGCCGGTTCCTTGAACTTCTCCGGAAGGGGCAGGAGCGGGAGACCATCCGGGGGAACTGGGGGTCCCTGATGAAGGAGCAGGAACCGGGAACCCCGATCCAGAATGGTCGTCCGGCTTCCGGGTGACCGACCGGCGGGGGTGGCCGCCAGGTAAGGATCCCGCCGTACTACGAGGAGATTTCCGGTCCATGAACCGTATCTGCATTCTCCTGGTCCTGTGCCTGCTCACGGCCGCCCAGGCCTTCGGCGAGTCCGGCCGAACCGCCACCGAGGCCGGAAAACTGCCCGGCGGTGCGCCCGTTTCAACTGCGGACACCCCTTCGGGCACGGCTATGCCGGTCGTGAAACCGGGGCCGGCGCAACCGTCCGGACGGGCTACCGAAGCCGCTCCCAAACCGGAGGCGGCGAAGCGGCCCGCGGTGGGAAAGCCCGGCACAGCGGGAACCGTGAAGGCGGTCGCCCCGCTCCGCCTGAAAAGCATCGGGTGCGGTGTCGATCAAAAGGGCCGGGAACAGGTGTCCTTCATCTTCGACCGCCCCTACCGGCCCGTCCTCAAAACCCTGCCGGGGGAGAAGCCCCGGATCTACTTCGACGTCTCCAATGCCTCCGTCGATCCGGGGGTGCCGTCCCAACAGGACGGCAAAGGCCCCCTGATCCGCCAGGTCCGGATCAGCCACGACCCCGCCTCCGGGTCCATGCGGGTGGCCATTGAACTGGTTCCGGAAAAGGATTACATCGTCCGGCCCATCCTGTACCGGAAGGAGAACCGGCTTCTCCTGGAAATCGAGCCGAAAAAGACCCGCTCGCGCCGTCGCCCATGAAGAAATCCCCTCCCGTTCTGCGCTGGTCCGTGGCCCTGGCCGTCGTCATCATCGTGGCGGCCCTGTTCATGATCGGAAAGAGCCGCATGGGCGTGGACACGGACATCCTCAACGCCATCCCCGCCGGCGACCCCGTCCTGGCGGACGCGAGGGCCGTCCTGAAAAGCCATCCCATGCAGGACCGCATCGTCGCGGATCTCCGTTGCGATCCGGTGGATCCCCGGGCCCTTCAGGAAGGAGCGGCCCTCGTCATCAAAAAGATGAGGGACAGCGGTCTCTTCCGCAGGGTAGGACTGGATGCGGAGATGGGGGCTTTCCCGACACTGGCGGACGCGGTCGTGGAAAACCTGCCCTTCCTGTTCACGGAGCAGGACCTCCAGCGCAACGTCGCCCCCCTGCTGGAGAAACCGGCCGTCCGGACGGCGATCCGCTCCCAGGCATCCCTGATTCAGGGACTGGAAGGGATCGGCCAGACCCGCTGGCTGGCCTCGGATCCGCTGGGGCTCCGCTTTCTCATTCTCGGCCGGATGTCGCACCTGGCCCCGGCGAAGGGCGCCCGGCCGGCGGGAGACATTCTTCTCGCCGCCGACGGCACCCGGGTCCTCATCGTCGCCGAACCGGGGACCTCGGCCACGGCCACCGACTTCGCCAAGCGGGCGGATCGTCTCTTCGCGGACATCCAGGCGGAACTGAACCGGACCTGGCCCGGACCGCCCCGGCTCATTCTGACCCCCGTCGGGGCCTACCGGGCCGCCCTGGACAATGAGAGCGCCGCCAAAACGGACACCCGCCGGGCTATGGTCTTTTCCACCGTGGCAGTGGCCATCCTCCTGCTGATCGGATTCCCCCGCCCTCTCCTGGGACTGCTCGCCCTGTTTCCCGCCCTGATGGGAACGGCCCTGGCCTACTTCGTCCTGTCCCTTTTCCGGTCCTCGATCTCCGTCCTCGCCATCGGCTTCGGCGGCGCCATCATATCCTTTACCGTCGATTACGGGATCACCTATCTCCTGTTTCTCGACCGGACCCGCGAGACCCGGGGGCTCGACACGACGCGGGAGGTCTGGTCCCTGGGCCTCCTGGCCATGATGACCACGGCGGTGAGCTTCGCCTTTCTGTTCCTGAGCGGGTTCCCGGCCCTGGCCCAACTCGGCGCCTTCGCCGCCTTGGGCGTCGTTTTCACCTTCGCTTTCGTCCACCTGGTCTATCCGTTCCTGTTCCCCGTCGTGCCCCCGGCCGGCCGGGAGGGAACTCCCTGGCTCCGGCGCTTCTCCGAGAAGCTGGCCTCCGCCGATCCAGCCTGGAAGCCCTGGGCGGCACTGGCCCTGTGCCTGGCTCTCCTGCCCTTTGCCCGGCTGGATTTCCAGGTGGACCTGAAGTCCCTCAACACCGTCCGCCCGGAAACCCTGGCTGCGGAGGATGAGGTGAAACAGGCCTGGGGCGACATCCTGAACCGGGTTTACCTGCTGTCCGAAGGGAAGACCTATCGGGAGATGCGGGAAAAGGGAGACCGCCTGACGGCCCTGCTGGACGAGGAACTCGCCAGAGGAACCCTGTCGGCGGCCTTCGTGGCCTCCATGGCCTTCCCGGGACCGGAACGGGCCGCGGCGAACCGGCTGGCATGGCAGGCCTTCTGGACGACGGAGCGAAAGGAGGCTTGCAAGCACAGACTCGGCGAGGCGGCGGCAGCGGAAGGCTTCCGGCCCTGGACCTTTGACCCGTTCCTGCGGCAGCTTGAATCGCCGGCGGGAGCCGCCGTGGAGATTCCGGCGTCCCTGTACGGCATGGTGGGAATCGCACCGGCCGCCGGAACGGGCCCCTGGCGCCAGTTCGTCACGGTCCTGCCCGGTCCCGCCTACCGGGGAGAAGACTTCTTCAACCGCCTTCATTCCTCCGGCCTGGCCCGGCTGTTCGACCCAGGCGTATTCACGGAACGTCTCGGCAGGGTCATTCTGGAAGGCTTTCTCCAGGTGGCGCTCATTGTCGGCCTCCTGACCCTCCTGGTGGCGGCGCTGTATCTTCTGGACCTCCGGCTGACCCTTATCGCGCTGACCCCTACAGCCTTCGCGCTCATCTGCACCCTGGGGACCCTCCACCTGATCGGAAGGCCCCCGGGCATCCCGACGATCATGGTGTCCGCCGTCATCATCGGGATGGGAACCGATTACGCCATGTACATCGTCCGCTCCCAGCAGCGATACCTCGATGAAAAGCATCCCTCGATGGCACTCGTCCGCCTGTCGGTCCTGCTTTCCTTCGCCACCACGTTTTTGGGGTTCGGAGTGCTGGCCCTGGCAAGCCATGCCATGCTGAGCAGCGCCGGGATCGCCCTCGCCCTGGGAATCGGCTATTCCTTCCTCGGAACAACGGCCATCGTGCCGCCTCTCCTCCGGCGGCTCTACCGGCCGATCGCACTGCCGGAAGAAACCGTGGAGGCCGGATCGAAAAATCATGCCCGGCGCGTGCTAGCCCGCTACCGCCGTATCGAGGGATACGTGCGGGCCTTCGTGTTTTTCAAGCTGCGCCTGGATCCCATGTTCCCGCGCCTGGCTTCCTTCGTTTCCGGTCCCCGGAGGATCCTGGACATCGGCTGCGGATACGGCATCCCCTCGTCCTGGCTCCTGGAGATCCATCCGGATGCCCGGGTCTTCGGCATCGATCCCGATTCCGACCGGGTCCGGGTCGCCTCCCGGGCCATCGGCGGCAGGGGTGAAATGACGGTCGGGAAGGCCCCGAACCTGCCGTCCCTCCAGGGCCCGGTCGACACGGCGCTTCTCCTCGACGTGGTCCACATGCTCGACGACGGGGAACTCCGCCTGACCCTTGACCGGATTGCAGCGGTACTGGAGCCGGGCGGCGTCCTCGTCCTCCGGGCCATCGTCCCGGCCTTTCCGGCCCCCTCGCCGGAACGCCGGTTCGAGGAGAGGCGACTGAAACGGCAGGGCGGCCAGGCACGCTTCCGCACCGTCGAAGAGGTTCGGCGATCGATCGAAGAAACGGGTCTGCGAGTCGGCCTTCCGGAATCCATGTCGCCGGACCGCGAGGTCTGGTGGTTCATTGCCCGGAAGCCCCGGGAATACGAATCATGAAGCTGGCCTTTTACCGGTTCCTCACGACCCTCACCCGTTACGCCGGCCCCTGGGTGTTCCGGTTTTTCGCGTGGTTTATCGCTGCCGGCTACTTCCTGTTTTTCCCCGGACGGGTTGCCCGGAGTGTCCGCTTTTACCGGATTCTCCTCCCGGAGCGGGGTCTTCTTCGCGCTCTCCTCCTGACCTGGCGGCAGTACCAGAACTTCACCTCCGTCTTCCTGGACCGTTTCCTGTTCCAGGAACGGGGTAAAATCCCCTACGACAGCGAAGGATTTCATTACCTGGAAGAGGCTGTCGCCTCCGGACGGGGAGGCGTTCTGCTCATGTCCCACCTGGGAAACTGGGAGGTCTCGGCCCACCTCCTGAAAGGAAAGGGGATGAAGCTTCTCCTTTACGTGGGAGAGAAACACCGGGAGCAGATCGAGCGGATGCAGAAGCAGAGCCTGTCGGAGCGGGGCATACGGCTCGTGACGGCATCTCCCGATGCGGCTTCGCCCTTCGATCTCGTCGAGGCGATCCGCTTCCTCCGCGAAGGCGGACTGGTCTCCATGACCGGGGACCGCCTCTGGCACGAAAGCCAGCGGTCCGTCCCGGCCGTCTTCGCCGACCACGAAACCCTTCTCCCCGAGACGCCCCACCTCTTCTCCCTTCTGTCGGGGGCACCGATCCTGCCGTTCTTTGTCTACCGCAAAGCCGGGGGCCGCTACCGCATCCGGGTCAGCCCGCCCTGGACCGTGAAAGCCACTTCGAGGAAGGACAGGGACAAAGCCGTCCGCCGCTCTGTTCAGGCCTATGCCCGGATCCTGGAGGAGGAAGCCCGCAGCCATCCGGACCAGTGGTACCACTTCGAGGATTTTCTGGGGGAGGAACAACGGGGAGGCGTGGAAGCCCCGGGGGTGGATGAAGGATGAGAACGCAGGCGAGCCGGGACCGATCCTGAAGAACGGTTTCATTCAGACGCAGAGAGGCAGGGCCGGCAGGTTCTGCCTTTTCTTTTTCCGTCTGCCGGACGGATACGGGAGGAAAAATATTTCTTCACAAACGCTTGACCCGTCTATTGCTTCACAGTTTACACTCCCGATCACGATTCATGCAGAAGACAGGACCATGTCCCGAAAGGGGAATAACCATCCATGACAGGAAAGACCATGACCATCGGGCAGTTGGCCCGGCGCTTCGGGCTGTCCCGGAGCACGCTTCTCTACTACGACTCGATCGGACTGCTTGCGCCCTCCGGCAGGAGCCGGGCCAACTACCGGCGATACACGGAGGAGGACGCCCGGCGGCTGGAAACGATCTGCATGTATCGCCAGCTGGGGCTGTCTCTCTCCGCGATCGCCCGGATCCTGCTGTCTCCCCGGGACAGCCTGCGCGACGTCCTCGAGAAAAGACTGCTGGAGCTGGGCAGGGAGATCAGCCAGCTTCGGGAACAGCAGCACGTCATCATCCGCATGCTCGACGACGATACGCTCCGGGATCGCTATCCCGTTCTCGACGGGGAAAGCTGGGCCGCCATGCTCCGGGCCGCCGGCCTCGATGACGAGGGGCTGGTGAAGTGGCACAAGGCCTTCGAGAATATGGCCCCCCTGTCCCATCAGGAATTTCTCGAGGGACTGGGAATCACGGGCGACGAGATCGACAGGATCCGGGAATGGTCGAGGGAATGACGCATAGGCATGCCGCCTCTCATCGTCAGGCAACGGATCACCAACAGAACCGGAGGTTCAAATATATGGGTAAAAACAGGGTCATGATGGGATTGTGGAGGTTTGTCATCGATGTCCCCCCCTTTCTGTGGAGGAAGAAGCTCCCCGAGGCTGCGAGAAAATACGGGGCCCATCGCGGTTTCATGACCCGGGAGCACAACGCGGTTCACCATTTCGTCGTCCGGGAACTCCCCCGCCTCGGAAGGCCCATGCCCCCCGGGCACATCGCGGACTCCCTGTCTATGCCCCTCGGGACGGTGAATGCGATCCTGGACGACCTGGAAAAGCACATGACCTTCCTCTTCCGCAACCAGGCAGGCGAGGTCGTATGGGCCTACCCGGTCACCGTCGAGAAGACGCCGCACCGTGTGATCTTCGACACCGGAGAAACGATTTACGCCGCCTGAGCGATGGACGCATTCGCGACGCCCTTCGTGCAAGGGCAATTACGCAGGACGGCTCTGTCGGTCACGATTCAAACGGAATGCGCCCACTGCTGCCGGCCCATGGAGATCTCGATCGACAGCGATCTCCGCTGGCGGGTGAAAGAGGAGGGCTGCAATCCGATCGCGTTTTCGCCGGTCGTGGATCTGATCAACCTGGAGGAGGAAAGCATCATCGACTCATTCTGACGGGAAAGCGTCTTCTTCTGGTCAGAAGAACATGCAAGAGAATACCGCAGCAGGGTTCACAGGATCCGCGGCGCCTACTTCACGGCGGAGCAGACGGCGGCGGCGACGAGGCTTATCCAGAGCGTGATTTTCGGTTTCCCGCGGGACGCCCTGTTTCCGGATGCGAAAACGGGAAGCTGACCTGCTCTCCACGGAGAGCCGGAGGTTCCGTATGAGGGCGCCCTTGGCCGGGATCTTTGGAAAAGCCAGGAGCGCCCCCAGGACGGAGAGGACAGGCCGCCATCGGGTGACGGGGTAGAGAGAAACGAGCACGGACGGAGCCGGGGACTGGACCCGATCTTTACCTGCCCTTCAACTCCAGCATGTCGAGGTCCTTCCGCTCGCTTCCCTCCGGTGCGGGGAAATTGCCCACGTTCCTGCTGAGGCCGTAACGCGCGACCTCTTCGTAGAGATAGATCCCCGGGACGTCGTCTTGAATCCTAAGAAGGCTCTCGCGGTAAAGGGCCTGCCTCTTTTGCGGATCCATCTCGAAGCGCGCCGCCTGCAGCAGCCTGTCCAGTTCCGGGTTGGAATAATGGGAAACGCGGGTACCGGTTGAAAGGAGTGGAATCAGCACGCCGTCGGCGTCATAAAACGGGTTGCCCCATCCCAGCAGATACATGGGTTCCAGCTTGCGGCTCGCCAGAGCCTGCTGATAGGCGGCCCAATCATACAGCTTTACGCTCACGCTGATGCCGACCCTGTCCAGCATCCCGACAATCGCTTCGGCAACCTGCTGGTCGTGGATGTAGCGTCCGGAAGGCGTAGCCAGCGTGATTTCAAATCCGTTCGGATAACCCGCCTCCGCCAGGAGTTTGCGGGCCTTTGCCGGATCATAGGGGATCGGCGGGATCGAGGGATCATACCCATCGACGGAGGGGACCAGGGGTGTGGCCAGGGGTACGCCGCTTCCATGGAGCGTTCTTTTGATGAGCCACTCCCGGTCGATGGCATGGCTGATGGCCTGGCGGACCCGTTTGTCCGAAATCGGGCTGCCGTCCGGCTTCAGCAGGTTGAAACCGATAAACACCACCCTGCCGCTCGGACCGGAGATCACATTCAGTCCGGCATTCTTCTGCAGATCGGGAACGGCGCGGGGCGGAATGCCGACCGCGACCTGCACCCGTCCCCTTTTCAGATCCTCCACGCGCTTGGCCGGATCGGGAACGGTTTTGAACACGAGCGTCTTGACCGTTGCCGGTTTCGGTCCCCAGTAGCGGTCGTTCGCCTCCATCTCGACGAATTGTCCGACGACGTGCTTCACGAATTTGTAGCGGCCCGTTCCGACGGGATGGTGTGCAAAATACTCCTCCCCCTTTTCACGAATGTATTTTTCGGGGACGACATACGCGACACAGGCCATCCGTTTCGGCAGGATCGGATCGGGATTCGCCGTAACGATGCGAACCGTATAGGGATCCACGACGATCACATCCTTCAGGCCCGTAAAGAACATTTTAAAGGGGTTGCTCTCCTTCTTCGTCCGGCTGAAGCTGAAGGCGACGTCGGCAGCGGTCAGCGGATCTCCGTTGTGGAAGAAGACGCCCTTGCGGATCTTGAATTCCCAGGTCGTCGGATCGACGTTCCGATAACTCTCCGCCAGATTGGGCACAATCCCGTCCTTCCCCGTTCTCCGCAGAAGGCCGTCGAATACGGCGGAGCAGTAGTTCAGATCGACGGACGTCCCCGCCTTCTGGGGATCGAGGCTCAACACGTCCACACCCTGGGCGACGACAATCTTTCCCGCTGCTGCGGCACCGGCGCCGGTCGGTATGACGATCAGCAAACAGGACACGAAAAGGACAACCATTCTAAGCAGTTTCATGCCATACCTCCTCGAATGAAATGATGTTTCAGGCCGATCAAACGAACGGCAATGCAAAGGCGATCAAAAATGCGGCGCTGATGACGTAAAGAAGGGGCGGGACATCGCGATACCGGCCCCGCACGATCTTGAGGAGCGTATAGCTGATGAACCCGAATCCGATTCCGTAGCTGATATTGTATGTCAGCGGGATCCCGACCATGATGAGAAAGGCCGGGAAGGCCTCTTCAAAGCTGCTCCACTGGATCTCCCGGACAATCCCCATCATGAGGAACCCGACGACGATCAGGGCGCCCGCGGTGATCGGATAAAGGTGATAGTCGCCCGCCGGAACGGTGGCGCCGGTGCCGACCAGCAGTCCGTACTGCTGGGCGCTGGGAATCGCAAAGCCGCCGCCGACCATCTGAATGATCGGCGGAAAGAAGGCCGCAAACGCGAAAAGAACGCCGACCACAACCGCCGTCAGGCCGGTCCTGCCTCCCTCGGCGACACCGGCCGCCGACTCGACATACGTCGTGATGGAACTGGACCCGAAAAGCCCTCCCGTGACCGCCGCCACGGAATCCACGGTCAGGATGCCCCGGATTCCGGGAATCCGGCCTTCCCTGTCCACGAATCCCGCCTGCTCTCCCACCGCAACGACCGTTCCCATGGTGTCGAAAAAGTCCGTCAGCATGACGGCAAAAACCGTGGTCAGGAGTGCGGGAGTAAACACCCGGAGAACGGCATACGTGCCGTCGATTGTCTGAAAAGGCCCGAAAAACGTCTGGAAATCGAGCGGCCCCACGATTCCGGATGGGGGGTTCGCTACACCCAGGAACAGCGCAGCCAGTGTCGCTGCCAGGATTCCGAAGAGGATATAGCTCCGGATCCCGATCGTCCTGAAAATCAGGACGGCAAAAAGGCCGATGAAGGAAACCCACACATACTTCTGTGAAAGATCACCCAGGGCAACGAGCGTGACCGGCGCCGGGCGGATGATCCCGCCCCCGTTCAGCCCGATGATGGTGATGAAGAGGCCGATACCCACGCCGATGGCCCGCTTGAGATCCAGCGGGATGGCGTTCATCACCGCTTCCCGGAGCCCCGAAAGGACCAGGATCAGAATCAGGACGCCCTCCAGAAAAATCACCGACATCCCGACCTGCCACGGGACATTGGCCTGCTGGAAGCCGATGACGCTGAAGGCGATGACGGCGTTCAGACCCATCCCCGAGGCAAGGGCCAGCGGGCGGTTCGTCACCAGACCCATGCAGATGCACATCAAGGCCGCTCCGAGTGCCGTGGCGGTCGCAGCGCCGGCGAAGGGAACCCCGGCGGCGGAGAGAATGCCGGGATTCACGAAGATGATGTAGGCCATCGTCAGAAACGTCGTGACCCCTGCGGAAAGCTCGGTCCGCAGGTTCGTGCCGCGTTCCTCGAATCGGAAAAATTCATTCATGGACTGGGGGCTCCGGATCGGAGGTATGAAGTGTGATGCGGACTATACATTCTTGCAGCCAGATATGGAAGAAGAACTGTGGGTTGCCTAAGAGGAACCGTTCCGGACTGTAGAAAAACGCGACCGGCGGCCGGATTGTTCGGAATCCGGATCATGAGACGCGACGGCTTCCGTATCAAAGGGCGCAAAATATTCAGTGAACAGGCATGTTCAACAGCCTGCCAGCGCCCACTCCGCCGCCCCTCGCGCATGGATGGCGGTGGTATCGAAGATGCGGACATCCGAGTCTCGCTGGCTGACCAGCATCTGGATCTCGGTGCAGCCGAGAATGACTCCTTGGGCTCCCCGATCGGCGAGATCGCCGATAATGCGCCGGAACTCCAGATGCGAGCCCTCCAGGACCTGTCCCAGGCACAGCTCCTCGAAGATGACCCTGTGCACGAGTTCGCGGTCCTCTTCATGTGGAATGATGACCTCGATGCCGTGCCGGTCCAGGAGACGCCCCTTGTAGAAATCCTGTTCCATCGTGAATCGGGTGCCCAGCAGGCCCACGGTGCAGAATCCGCTGCGCTTGACCTCTTCGGCCGTGGGATCGGCGATGTGGAGAAAGGGAACATCTGTGGCGTCCTGTATTCGCTCGGCCACCTTATGCATGGTGTTCGTACAGAGGGCGATAAAGTCGGCGCCGGCGTTCTGAAGGGAGCATGCTGCTCCGGCCAGCACTTCGCCGGCTCCGTCCCAGTTCCCTTCGTGCTGCAGCCGCTCGATTTCATGAAAGTCGACACTGTAGAGAAAGACCTTGGCGGAGTGCAGTCCTCCCAGCCGCTCCCTGACGGTTTCGTTGATGATCCGATAGTACGGAATGGTCGATTCCCAGCTCATCCCCCCGATCAAACCGATTGTCTTCACTGCATTCCCCCCTTTGTACATTGCTCTTTTAAGGTCCCCCTGAATCCCCGTGTCAGTTCAATTTCTTTCCCCGGCGGTATATCCGCTTCAGGAAGCCTTCGAATGGGATCCGGGAATGTCGTCACGACAGGGTGCCTCCGTTTCCAATAATGGGTTCATTCAATTGCGTCCATGAACAGTCCGACCGTATATGCATCGTCCAGTTTGCAGCCCAGGTTCCAGTATTCCCTGGGTCCGGCACAGTAGACCAGCGGCCTGACGGCGCTCATCTCCACTTTTCCTTCCGACGACAGCAGGTTCTCGTCGATATGGTTGGCGACGATCTTTCCCATGACCAGAACGAAATCCCCGATCTCCTGTTCGCCCACCACGATGCACTCCAGGTTATAGGGACAATCCCGAATCAGGGGCGGCCTGATATAAAGTGAGGCATCCGTTTTAAAGCCGGTCGCCTCAAACTTGTTGGCATCGCGCCCGGAGATGATTCCGCAGTAATCGACCTGGATCGACAGGTCCTCCGAAGGGATGTTGACGCTGAACTCGTGCCCCTTTCGTATCAATTGCAGGGTATAGCGGTCCTTTCTGAGGGATATCCCGATCGTGGGAGGATCGGAGCTGACAATACCGATCCAGGATACGGTGGCGATGTTCGCCTGTTCTCCCTCTCCGCTGACGATCAGGGCCGCGGGGACGGGAAAAAACATGTCGCAGGGACCGATGCTTCTCTTCATGATCTACCTTTCTCAATGGGAAAAATTGCAGCAGGAATACTTTCTCATAAACTACCAGCTGTATCGCAGACCTCCGCTCGCGGCGTGGCTGGCCTGGCGTTCCCTCAGCTCGACGTCGTAATGGAGGAAGAAGCCGAGGCTTTTTCCCATGTCGCCGGTGACCCCCAACGTGGCGGCGGCGCTGCTCCGGCGGGCGTTATCGGAGTACACTGCGAACGAGCCGGCTGGCGCACCGGCAAAACGGGCATTCAGGAGCGCCTCCGGATCGCCGAATTCATAGATCCAACGGGCGGAGAATTCCGGCGTTAATGTAAGTCTCTCGCCGGCATTGAACGTTCTGCTGATCTTCATACCCAGGGAAGTCTGCAGCGAGTCGGTATCCTCGCCTTCCGAGATCAGATTCAAGGAATCCGCACCGCTCTCCCGGAAGCCGTTCCGGTGATGGCGGAGGGCCTGACAGGACACAACCGGCATGATTTGGAAACCTCGCGCCTGCAGCCTGTAGCCCGCCTCGGCGTATCCTGAAAACTCGTACCCGTCGTAACTGCTCTCGGCTGTCCGTGAGATCTCGCCGAAGTCAATGGAGCGGCTCATGGTGTAGTTGTTGCGGGCCTGGGTGAGTGCGACATCGACATACCAGTTGTCCTGGGAATAAGACGCGTACAGCGAACTCTGGAAGCTGTCCTCCTGGCCGCTGTCCTGAAGGTCCTTCATCGTCATGTCCGTCTTCGAGTACCCGATGGAGACGCCAAGCCGAAGCTCCGGCAGCGGCCGATAATCCATCCCGAACAGGGCTCCCCCCATCCAGTAATCATACCGCGATGCAATGTCGTCTCCCCGGCGTTCGCCTTTCGTTGCATAACTCTTGCCCCAGACGCTCCAGGGAAGCCCCATCCCGCCGGCGATGTGAGCCAGGGGAGCGGCGACGGCAGCGAGGGCATTAGAAATCTGGTCGACATCCATGGCAGCAGTCTGTCCCAGGAAGCTTTGGAGTTTTTCGTCCGCCGTCGTCTTGAACGGAAGGTCCGCCTCGCGCCGGAGGAGGCTCCGGTAGTAATGGCTCTGGCGGTCCTTGTCGACGGTGACAAAGGCCGTATGGCTCGCCCCTCCCATCTGGTTGAGGGCCGAGCGGAAGAGCATGGGATCGTCCATCTTGATCAGCTCCCGGAAGACGTTGTTGGCCAGATCCCCGGAAAGGTTGTTGTAAATGCCGTCCAGATAATAGGCGACGGCCTTCTCGTTTCGGGTCAGGGCGTCTTCCGCGAAGTGCCTGGACCGCCAGAAGTAGGAAATGGCCGCTTTCTTGTCGTCATAGAGAAGCACATACGAAATATAGCGGCCAAGCTTATGCTCCACCCCCGGTTCACCGAGCCCGTCAAACGTGCCCGTCACACCTTTTTCCGTCTCAAGGATCGTGTGGACACCTTCCCGGATGTACCCAAGGGCCACGACCAGGCCGCCATTGAGGTGCGCCGTCGTGGCGTGGATCTTTCCCGCATACCCATCCAAGAACTCCACGATATAGGTCGAATTCGCATCCTGTATATAATCACCATTGACCTTCAGGATGCTTGTGCTGCCGCCATAGACGGATATGGTCTTTCCGCTGTGGAGGTCGCCGTTGACGGTCCACGTCCCGGAGCCTGTCTTCGTGATGCTTTCAAAATTGAGGGCCGTGCCGCTCATAACTTCCCCGGATCCCTCGAAAAGGATGGAATCGGTTCCGGTTCCGCCGTCCATGTTACCCGTGACCCGGGATCCCGAACGCAGGATGACCGTGTCATCGCCGCCCCCCATATTGACGGCCGTGCCGCCGGTGCCGATGATCGTACCGTAATTGTCGAGTGTGTCGTTGCCGGTACCGGTCAGGAAGATTCCGCTCTCCCCCTTGATGGTGCCCAATGTCTTGTTGAGGATGGTGACTGTACCTGCATTGTTGCCGCCGATGGCGGCCCTGACGGTCCCATCGGCTTTAATGATGCTGCTTTCCGATAAGAAACTCTGAGCATCGGTACCGGACTTACTCTCCTGCTGAATCGTGCCGCTGTTTTCAATGTCGCTCGCCCCCTTAACATCGATGACAGACTCGTTCCCTTTTATCTCTGCGTTCTCCTGGTTCAGAATGTAGGCATACCCGTCCTTGTCCACCTGGACGGCTGAACCGGATGTCCCCCCCGTAACCTTGCCGCCGGCGTAATTGACAAGCTCGCCATGACCACCGCTGGCCACATGAATGGCTGAACCCGTACCACCCTTCATCTCCCCGTAGTTTAAAATTAAACCCAGGCCGTCTATCAGCACACCGTCCCTGCCGCCGCTGATCGTCCCTGTGGTCCCATTCCTTACAGTCGTAGAAAGAACCAGTTCACCGTTCGCATCTGTAGTCTTCCCTACATGGATCCCGGTTCCCTCTGTCCCGGTCCCCTCGATCGTACCGACATTCACGACGTCGCCCGATCCCCCATCCTTGATGCCGATCGCCGTCTCTCCCTCGATCTCTCCCTTTTCATGATTCTCAATATAGGCATACGCGTCCTTGTCCACCTGGACGGCTGCACCGGACGTACCCCCCGTAACCTTGCCGCCGGCATAATTGACAAGCTCGCCATGACCGCCGCTGGCCACATGAATGGCTGAACCAGTACCACCCCTCATCTCCCCATAGTTGTAAATTACACTCAGGCCGTCTATCAGCATACCGTCCTTGCCGCCGCTGATCTTCCCCGTGGCCTCATTCGTCACAACGGCCGAAAGTACCAGTTTGCCGTCCACATCCATAGCCTTGCCCACATGAATCCCGGTTCCCTCCGTCCCGGTCCCCTCGATCTCTCCGCTGTTCTTGATGTCGCCCTTTCCCCCGTCCAGGAGGTCAATCGCCTTGCCTTCCGCCTTTATTTCTGCGCCCTCCTGGTTCTCAACGTAGGCATATGCGTCCTTGTCCACTTGGACGGCTGTACCGGACGTTTCACCTGTAACCTTGCCTCCGGCATAATTATAAAGCTTGCCATAGCCGCCGCTGGCTACATGAATGGCTGAACCAGTACCACCCTGGATATCTCCGTAGTTTTCAACGTTACCGTATTCAACCTCAATCCCATTCACGCCGCCACTGACAGTTGCTCCCTTCTCGTTGGTCAACGTGCTGTTATTTTTGAGATGGACGCCGTATTTTGTTCCTTTTACCGTACCGCCTTTTACTTTCCCTTCTGTCGTCACCCAGCCTTTATTGGTTACGATCGCATTGGCATTATATATCTCAACACCAGTCAAAGCTGTCTGTTTGACTTCCCCGTCCTGGACGATTTCTCCAATTGTTCCGTAATTATTGAAAGTAGCCGCCCCGATAACCACAACACCCGTTTCACCACCGGAAATCATGCTGTTGTTTGTATCGTTACCACCGCTGCTTAAAACACCCGTGATCCCTCCAAAAATTATATTGTCATTCGTAAGTGTGCCACCGCTGATCGAAACACCGGTCTCATCACCGGTAATGGTTCCGTTGTTATCGACGGTAGCTGCCCCGGCCAGAACGCCTGTGCCCTTGCTGGAAATCAGGTTGTTGTTTAACAGTGTGCCGCCGCCCATCGCGACCCCGGCATCGCCGCCCTCAATGTTCCCGTAGTTCGTGATCGTGCCGCCGGTTGTCGCCACCCCATACGTTCCACCGGTTACTTCACCGGTGGCGTTGTTGGTGAATTCACCGCCGTTCTGGAATTCGATGCCGTTTCCAGTGACGCCCTCCACCTTTCCGTCATTTGTGAACGTATTGTATCGCGAGTACAAAATCCCCGTTATTTGCCCGCGGATCGTTGCGCCTGCAGCATTGGTGATCGTGCTCGTACCCCTTGCCCAGATGCCGTTATATGTTTTTCCTTCTATCAATCCCCCCGCCCGATTGTTGACGGTCCCGTTTTCGTCAAGATAGATGCCGTTCTGCGTCCCACCGCTGATGGCACCGTAGTTCTCAATGACAGCGTTCTTATAAACACGAATGCCGTTCTCGCCGCCCGTAATATTGGCACCAGCCTTGTTCGTAACCGTACCGTTATTTATTTCGATACCCCGATACTTGCCGTATATATTATTCCAATTTGTAATATTGGCTGCCCCTTTATGCCGGGCCTCAATCCCGTATAATGCATCACCTCTGATTGTCCCCCGATTGACGATTTCCAGGTTCGCGGTGCTTTCCCCGCCTGTATAAATACCGCTTCGACCACCGCTAATAATCCCGTCGTTTGTGATCGTGCCGCCGGTCGTCGCCACCCCATACTTTCCACCGGTTACTTCACCGGTGGCGTTGTTGGTGAATTCGCCGCCGTCCTGGAATTCAACACCGTTACCAGTGACGCCCTCAATTTTGCCGTCATTTGTGAACGTGTTGTTTTGCGAGTACAGGACCCCTGTGGTTTGCCCGTGGATCGTTGCGCCTGCGGCATTGGTGATCGTGCTCGTACCCCTCGCCCATATGCCGTTATATGTATCTCCCCAAATCAATCCCCCCGCCCGATTGTTGACGGTCCCGTTTTCGTCAAGATAGATGCCGTTCTGCGTCCCACCGCTGATGGTCCCGTAGTTCTCAATGACAGCGTTCTTATAAACACGAATGCCGTTCTCGCCGCCCGTGATCTTGGCACCTGCTTTGTTTATGACTTTGCCTTTATTTATGTCGATGCCTCGAATCGCTCCCTCGATTGTCCCCGAATTTGTGATTGTAGCGGATCCATTATGATTGGCATTAATCCCGTACCCCGTCTCGCCGGTAATTGTCCCATAATTGGTAATCTCCATGTTCCCGGTGCTTGCACTGAAGATATTAATACCATTAGTCCCGCCAATAATTTTCCCTGTGTTCGTAATATCACCACCGTTGGCCTCAACTCCCGTTGTACCGCCGCTGACGGTCCCTTCATTCGTTAAGCTCAGTTTTCCGCCGCTGCCATCATCACGGGCAACGGCCCTCACCCCATACTCCCCACCTGTGATGGTTCCTTTATTTATCACCGTTGCGTCGCCGATGGATTTTACCCCGTTCTCATTGCCGACCACAAAACCGGTGGATTCATTCGCAAATAATGTCGCACCGTTCGCGAAAACGACACCGTCTTTGCCGGAAGCCTTGCCTGTCTTTTGGTCCATCTCGCCTATACTGCCACTGTTTGTAAACTCTGCTTGGTTCTCAAATCTTACACCTGCTGTGCCGCCGATAATCGTCGCACCTGCTTCGTTCTTCAGTTTACCGTTCTCCAGGACATAAACGCCGTACTTTGTGCCCTTTATTTTTCCTCGCGATTTGTTGGTGATGTCTGACTCGGCGTTGCCGATCACCAGTCCAATTCCATTCGGACCGGTTGCTGAAAGGGTGCCATAATTGGTTACAATGAGTTTATCTGTTTGCTTTGTCGGATCGTCATTATAGGTTCCTGTATATACTGCATACGCGTTACCGGTCACTTCACCGGTTTCATTGTTGATGAGTTCGCCACCTTTTCCAAAAGCTATGCCCCCCTCCTCCGTACCTTCTACCTTGCCATCGTTTGTGAACGTATTGTATTGCTCGTATCGAACACCCGTCTTTGTCCCTTGAATCGTCGCACCATTCTCATTGGTAATTGTAGCCGTCTCCACTACCGATATACCGACGACTCCTCCCTTGATCGTTCCCCCCTCCTTGTTGTTGACGGTGGATCCGGTCCCTTCAAGACGGATGCCGTCCGCATTTTCACCTTCAATCTTCCCCGTATTGTCGACCGTGACGCCTCCCCCACTTCCTTCAACCTTGATTCCGTAATCATTACCAGTGATATTGCCTCCCGTATTTTCGATCGTGACATCTCCCCTTCCTTCATTGACCTTGATCCCGTTCTTACCACCAGTGATGTCACCTCCATCATTTGTGATCTTGACCTTTGACCCGCCACCTTGAACCTCGATTCCGGACTCACCACCGATAATCTTAGCATCCTTACCATTTATGACATCGCCGTTCGAAATCAGGATGCCTGCAACACCTCCTTTTATCGTGTTTTTTACTGTGGTGGTGGAAGATACTTCATTTCGAATACTATGATTGGCAGTTTTGTCATCTGCCATAATTCCATATTGTCCTCCAAATATGTATCCATTGTTTGTGACAAGTGCTTGACCACCGCGCACACGGATACCGGCATTATGATCGCTGGAGATAGCTCCAAGATTAACAATTTCAGCACTATTATGTGTTTCAACTGTAGCAAATATCTCTACAGTCTTTTCCCAAGATGTCGTAAGTTGGCCAGTTGCATAAACTCGAACTTTTGTATTGTCATCGTGACTATTATTTACGACGGCCTGACCTTCTGAAGTAATGATCGAACCATATATATATGCTTCCAAAGCGTTATTTGCAGAGACCCCATCTAAACAAGCATCGTCTCCATCGATAATGACGACCGAGCTAACTTCACCTACACCGGGACATCTTGACCAAGTAGGTGAGGCGAAAAGGAGGATTGCCAACAAAATTGCGAAAATGAACAAATAATTTCTTCTATTCACTTTTTTTCTCGTTTCCATGTCAGCCTCGAATATGTCGCCAGCGTTGTATTTGAATCATTCGGATGATTGCTCACGACCAAAACCGCATCCGAATGCGCAATAGCAGGAGAACCTCCGGTCGCTTTCCTTAATGCCGTCCAGGTAGCACCGTATTCCCGCCTTCCTCACGAACACGGGAACACAGGGAGGTGTGAATCGAGTCTTGCCCTGGCCTGTCGATCAGACCGCTCCGGCGGTTACGTGCTCAGAATCAAAAGGTTATCCCAAGATTGAGCGCTGGCGGATTCCAGGATCGGGAGGCAAACCCCTCATCCTCCGATCATGGAGTTCCTGAAGGCAAAACCCTGCTGTGACTGCAGATGGGGGAAAGGAAGCGGTTTCCTAAAAAACAACGAGATCCCACCGCGTGGAGGGGTCTCGAAAATTACAGATTGATGTCCACAATCTCCATGTCGATCAGGTTGATGGATAGAAGCTTGCCCCTCAGGGTTGTCCCCTCGCCTAGGAGGATTTTGATGATTTCCGCCACCTCGATGCTGGCTACCAGCGGAGGAGTGAACGACGTGTTGCCGAGTTCTTCCTCGATGCCCTTGCTTCCCGAGAAATTGGCGAAAAGGCGCTGAATCGTCCGTTCACCTGGATACTGCGTGGCCACCGTACCGTACCAGCCGCCGACGCTGCCGTGGACGAGGGGGATGTCCATCCGGTCGCAGACTCCGGCCAGATCCAGGCGGGCGGGAACATTGTCAAGTGCGTCCGCGGCTACTTGAATGTCCATGAGCAGGTCTTCGCCGTTCTCCTCCGAAAAGGATGTGACCATCGCGATGGCATGGATGGCGGGATTGATCTCTTTCGCCCTGCGCACAGCGGCTACAGCCTTGGGCATCCCCAGGTTTCCCGGAACGGAGAATAGCTGGCGGTTCAGGTTGTGCTCATTAAAAGTATCCGGGTCCACGACCAGGATCGACCCCACACCGAGGCGGGCCAGCTCCTCCACGATGTACCCGCCCAATCCTCCGCAGCCGATAACGGCAATCCGGCTGTTCAGGAGTTTCAACTGCTGTTCCGTGGAGAAGGTCTTACGGTTTCTGGCGTAGCGGATCGGGAACAGGTCCATGGAGAGGATGAATTCCTCGGTTTCCCGGTGAGTCAGATGAAACCTGCGTTTTGCTTCCTGTTGGACAGCGAGGGAAACAAGCCCCTCCCGGGAATTGGATGCGAGAAAGCCTTCGATGGACTCCATTTGTTTATCCCCCTCCAATGGGTGGAAAGATCGCCAGATTGTCTTCCCCTCGCAGGAGGGAGCGCTTGTCCGCTATGCGGCTGTTGATGAAGATGATGGAGGCCTCTTGCTCGGGTATTCCCAGGATCGACAAGACATCCTCCACGACGGTTCCTTCACCGCACTCCAGACTGCAAACGTCAAAGCGCCCCCTCCGTAGGGAGGCAAACAGCTTCACTTGAATTTTCATTCCCGATAAGGAGTAAACTGTCCCCGTATATATTTTGGAAATGATTCATTCCGGCGGGGATAACTCCCCCCGCCGGAACAAACACAGCAGCAACACCGATCGTTATTTTACCAATCGAACACCCTGTCCAAGTCGGCATCCTTGACCATGAAAGTCGTGTTGTGGGGATAGAGGGGTTCTCTTGTGAAGAACCGCGGTAGGCGATCGTGCTCCTTCGTGAAACCGGCGCGGCGGTTGAAATCGCGTTCCATATCCAGGATCTTCCGGCCCAATGCAGAGACGTCGTCACCGGTCAGTTTCAAACCGTAGAACGAGTTGAGCAGGTCGACCAGGGCCTGGAACGTTTCCGGCTGGTCCAGAACAGCGAAAGCAATGAACAGACACATGCCCGTCGAGTCAATGGCGGCCGTGGCGATCTGCAGGTTCCGGGACAGTTCCACCTGACCCTCCGCCTGTAATGGGTCGACAAAACCGCCGCACTTGAGGATGTTCGTCGCGATGCAGTAGCCCGCCGTATGGTCTCCCCCCATGGTGCTGGTCGCATACGTTACGCCGATCCCCTGCACGGCCCGCGGGTCATAGGCGGGAAGTGCCTGCCCCTTGACCACAGGCACATTTTCAACACCAAAGACCTTGCCCGTTATTGCCGCCCCGCTTCCCAAAATCTTTCCGAGAGGAGTGCCCTCCCCCACTTCCTTCAGCAGATTAACGGCCGCCTCCGCGTCGCCGAACCGGGCAATCCCAGCCTGCATGGCAACCCCGATGGCGGCTCCCATCTCGATGGTGTCGAGCCCGTAGTTGTCGTCCATGAAATCAAGGAGTGCGATGTCGTCGGGATCATCGATGCCGCAGTTGCCTCCATGAGCCCAGACGGTTTCATATTCCGGCTGCTTGCTAATATAATTACCGTTTTTGTCGTTATAGATGCCGGAACAGCGAATGACGCATCCCCGGTGACAGGGGTGCGAGGGATTCCCGCCACGCTGTGTCTCCAGCTCGGCGAAGGTCTCGCCGCTGATTTTCGAAGCCCCCTGGAATTGACCCTGTTGAAAGTTGAACGTCGGATAGGCTCCCGCTTCGTTGACGATGTTCGTCAGGACATTGGTTCCGTATGCTGGAAGCGCCTGCCCGGTTACGGAGTGACTGGAAAGGCCCGCTACAAACTTCTTGTTTGCCTCTCTGAATTTTTCAGGATCTTTCGGCTGACGGTTCTTCAAACCGGAATCATCCAGCACAATGACCTTGACCCCTTTCGCCCCCATAACCGCGCCAACGCCTCCGCGCCCGGCATGGCGGGTCGGCCTGAGTTCGGGATCCGTACAGGCAACCGATGCAGCTGAGAGCTTCATTTCTCCGGCGGGCCCAATGGAGATGCAGGCAATCTTATCGCCATACTGTTCCTTCATTCTCTGGATCAGATCGTAATTGGGGAGCATTCGCAGACTGTTGTCTTCTTCGATCCGGATGCCATCCTTCTTGATGAGAATTTTGTAGAGGTGTCCGGCCTCCGGTTTTCCTTCCAGGACAATCGCCGCATATCCAAGCCGACCGAGAACTTGGGCCGCCTGTCCTCCTGAATTGGCTTCCTTGATACCTCCCGTGAGTGGGCTCTTGCAGCCAACGGACAGCCGCCCCGACATGGCCGCGCCGGTCCCTGAAAGAAGTCCCGGTGCAATGACCAGCTTGTTTTCAGCGCCGAAAGGGTGGCACAGGGGCGGTACCTCCTTCGAGATGATTGCCGACGTCATCGCCCGCCCCCCATAACCTGCATATTCTCCCGGCGCCTCTGTCCTAGCCGCCGGTCCGCCTTCAGCCCCCATATCGATTCTCAAAATCATATCCATAGAATCCTCCAGAGAATTCCGTATTTACTTTCATCTCATTGTATTTGTATAAAGAATGGCGGCGCCCCCGAATCTTTCATTTTTTACCGCTTCCCCTGCCGACATAACTACAGCCATTCAACATCCTCCTTTCCTTTCTTAATGGTTTAAAATCTTTACGCGCCAACTCGGGGAACACCGCCAATCTGTGCCCCTATTAGGCAGGAACCGTGCCATAAATTATCATCAGTTGTGAGGAATGATATTCCCTGATTTAGCTAAGAAGTACAGCTGGTTAAGTTAATAGCAGGAAGTTAACGGACGATGCCATACAACATCACTTGAGTACATAATAAAAAGCGATACAATGCTATCTATATGTATTTATAAATTTATTTCAATTGATGCATTATTGCATCGGATATTCATTTATGCATCCATTAATAATGCTCTTAATATTAATGCATTAAAACTATCTGTTTGAATTTGAATTGTAATGACTGGGAGAGGATTAATATAGATAATATCTTAGGATCCGATTGATATTGCTACACTCTATTTGATGGCCGACAATACTCCGATACATGGCAGCCGAAATCATGAGCCATGAATCGTGATTTTAGGTATATTGAATGGGGAATAGCCAAAGAATTACAGCAAAGAAACAATAAGCTTCAGCCCGCCAACTCAATTCCTCAAAACTTAGGCGTGGCTCGTATGATCAACCATCTCCCGACATAGAGATGAGAGTCCGTATTTCTGAATTTTTCTCACAACCGTCGACTGATTCACTGCCAGTGCCCGTGCAACGCTTCTGGTGCTCCGGTGTTTCCTGAGAGCCTGTTCCAGAATTTGCCTTTCCGTTTGTTCAATGGCATCTTTTAACGGCATCCGATCCAGACGTCTGCGTCCCTCATTGCCGGGAACGATACAGTTCCTTATACAAGCCGGCAACTGACTGACCGAGACCTCATCCTCCTTAGTCATAACAATCATCTGTTCCGTAACATTTTCAAGCTCCCTGATGTTGCCGGGCCATGGATACATAAGGAACCCATCTATCACATCAGGAGAAAGACGC
The DNA here is from genome assembly GCA_013177825.1 of Syntrophaceae bacterium. Taxonomy (NCBI): domain Bacteria; kingdom Pseudomonadati; phylum Thermodesulfobacteriota; class Syntrophia; order Syntrophales; family Syntrophaceae; species Syntrophaceae bacterium. Next base: position 748,844 of record JABLXX010000001.1, on the reverse strand, counting down.
TTGTTGAGAGAGTACCTCTCATTTATCTTTTCAACAAAACGTATTGCCAGCAAAGGGATGTCTTCTCGTCGGTCTCGCAGTGGCGGAATCCGGATGGAAACAACATTCAATCGATAGAACAGGTCACTCCTGAAGGAGCCCTGCCTGACCATTTCTTCCAGATCCTTGTTGGTTGCTGTAATAATTCGGACATCCACTGGCACTGGCTTCAACCCCCCGACTCTCATGATCTCACGGTCTTGTAAGGCTCTAAGGAGTTTTGCCTGCAAATTGAATGTGATATCCCCAATCTCATCCAGGAAAAGTGTGCCTTTCTGCGCCATTTCAAACAGTCCTGGCTTGCCTTGCTTTCGGGCACCGGTAAAAGCTCCCGATTCATATCCGAACAGTTCCGTCTCCAGCAAATTCTCGGGAATGGAGCCACAGTTGATCTTGATCAAAGGCCCTTCCGAGCGGGGGCTGAGGCGATGAATGGTGTTCGCGATCACCTCTTTCCCGACTCCGGACTCGCCGGTGACCAACACGGTTGAATCGACCTTGGCCACTTGAGTAGCCATTTGCAGAATATTCCGGGTGGCCTGGCTCCTAGCTATAACATTGCTGTGATTGAGCAACTGCTGTAAACGCACCTGCTCCAGCTCGGTCGCATAAATTGTGTTCAGTTCTTGTGTTTTCCCAAGAAGCTCCTTCAGATAGAGTATCTCTGTTATATCCCGGATGTTGGCAACAACTCTTTTGATTTCACCGCCTAGACCCAAGATCGGAATGGCCGTTGCCATGATTTTCTGGCCGGCTTTCTCACCCTTTGTCATTTCAAGAAGGATCGTTATCGCCTTCTGGGTACGGATCGCGGCCATCACAGCTGATTCCGAATACAGTTTTTCGTTTACCAGTTCCTGTGCATTTCTTCCGATGATGTCCGCACGGGAAAAGCCGCAAATCCGTTCCCACGCACTGTTCACCCTCAAAACATTCCCCCGGCCATCGGTTATGAAAATACCATCATGCGATGCCTCGAGGATGTCTTCCAACTCATGAACACTGCATGCTTCAAAAGGATGATCTGACTCTCTCGTCAATACATCGGCAGGAGAACAATTTCGATTCATCTACGCCCCCTCAACAGAACCTGGCATTCTCTTCTCGTCCACAGATTGTTCACAATAAATATTCGGCAAGTGGTTTATCCTCTTTCCGATGCTGCCCTGCCAATTCCCCCCCAGCCCTGCCCCGATCGAGCGAGTGATGGTCAGCTGTTCCGAATCGATATTGCATCCGATGAACAAACATCAGCAATGCGCATCTCGATGGGCCCGTGCGACCTTTCTGACCAGTCGCGGAGCAACCACATTCTTCTGTCTGCTCAACATAACGGGCAAGCCATAGAGTTCTGTGTTTATTCCATGCCGGCCATGATCGTGCCGAATGTCATGTTCGACGACATATACTTCTACATTTTTCGTCGCGAGAACACATTGAATGACACCATCGACAACATAAACAACGACCTTTGTAGGCTCTTCCATCATCGTTCCCCCATCTTCACACTCCGTCAGATCGGCTTCAATCTCGGTCAGTCGGTTTGCATGATCGGACATTCCGACAGCATTTGCATTGTCATGCTGTTCAATCGTTCCGCGTTGTCCCATGTTCATCATAACTGGACCTCCTTCCTTTGTTGTATCCCATTGTATTGTTTTGTTTATCCGCACATCAAAGGTATTACATCTCTCCAACTTGTTCATTTCAGACGATGGGATTTCATAGCTTCCTGATCCTGTGCTGGAATCGTTCTTATTATACTTGATCCTTGCCTTGAATCTTTCTCTCGCACGAACCGTATGAATGTTTTCCCTTCCGGAACTTCATGTTCCCTTTTGTTGGGGATAATTTTTCATCCAAAACCCATTTAGGCAATCCCAGATAATCTTATAGGTAATGCGTACATGCCTTAGGTACACTCTTTCATCTACTCAATATGATTAAATATCCTAAAAAGAAGAGGGCACTACTTTGCGATGTTTGATTCATCAGGCTTCCGGGGAAAAATTGATTTCAAATTCAGTGGAGGAGCCGCCCTTTGATGAAACAGAAGTTCCTGCAAGAAGGGTTATGCGATGGTGGAAGAAGGAAATAGAGTGGGGCCGACTTTGGGGAAGAATTTTAATGATGACACATGACATGGAAAGCTGAAGAGCTTACAATAGGTCCATATGGCCAACAGCTGGGTTTGGCTGCCGAGCCGACCGGGACCCCTTCACAACTCTCAAGGACGAAGCTCACCTTCCAGTGCCACAGCACTCCCGAGTGATACAAGGGAACAGTATGCACGGATCGGAAAGGCAGTGCGGGAAAGACTGCAGAGAACCTAACGAAAAAAGGCAGCCCCTCATATGGATTGATCGGGACTGCCTCGGTTCGGGCGGGCAAAAGCCCTTGCACTGGTCAAGAACGTTTTGTCAAGGGATTGAATTCCCTCGGATTACTTCCTATGTCACTTGAGATACCAACCACATTCCTCGCTATGGAAGAACAGCCTGAGAATATGCCATGTTTTCCACAATCAACAGGATGCGGTTTTTCAAAAGCCTTATCTCGGCAAAGATGAATCGCTTCACGGAAAACCATCTATCCTCTACAACGATCCCTCCTTGTTCATGATAAAGGTCCTGAGGTTGACCTTGCTGTTGCTTATTCCAAGTTTTTTCCTGATGCTGTTGCGCTGGAAATCGATTGTGCGTTCAGACGTGTGGATGATTCGTGATATTTCCTTGGTTGAACGGCCTTCCTTGACGAGGAGCAGGATCTCGATTTCACGGGGAGTCAGCCTCGCATAATTGTACGAAATGTTTTTCAGGAAAGGAGACATGATCTCCTTGAGGTTCTCCTCGATCACCGCCAGGATATTCAGTTGCGAAGCGTTCAGGTTTTGTACCTTGAGCTTGTCCAGGAACGGCAGAACGACTTCCTTCAGATTAGTCAGGATGTTCTTTTCAAGATCGGCCTTGTCTTCATCCCGCTGCTTTAAAAGAACGCGCAGCGCAGAATTCGCTTCTTCCAGGCTGAACGTTTTTTTCCGAAGCTCTTCCTGAGCCTGTTTGAGTTCCGTGATGTCGATAATCGAGGCAACACTTCTTTTCGTACCCGGAATCATGCCCACAGTGAGAAATGCGTTGCGAATCGCTCCATCGGCACGCCGGAACCTGAACTCATAACTCCTCGGGACGGATCCCGGATCGATTCTTCGCCGGCGGTGGCAATCCACCATGAAATTCAGGTCATCCGAATGGATCAGATCCGTGAACTTCAGTTCGGTGTCCGTCGAGTATCCGCTGAGCCGATAAAAATTCTGGTTGGCCAACACAATGTTCATATCCTCATCGCTAAGCACCGTTGCCGTTCCTGTGGAATTAAACAGGGTCCGATAACGAGCCTCGGATTCCTCGAGTTTGCGATTCATCTCCTTGCGTACGGTGATGTCCACAATGACGCCACGGATCCCGTCCGGTTTCCCGTCCTTGATAATGGCGTTGGCCAGAATCATGGCCGGAAAGGTCGTTCCATCCTTGCGAACACAGGTATATTCACCCGCCATCACCTTCTCACCGGCCAGAACCCTTTTCACCCCTCGCTCCGCTCTGTCGCGATCCTTCAGCACCAGCGTGTCTGCGATCATTGTATCCGCTCCGAAATCGCCGGACACGATCCCGAACATATCCAGGACACTGCGGTTGACGTAGATAATCCGCCCCTTCATGTCGGCCTCGAAGACACCTTGCGGGAGCAGTTCCGCGAGGTCCCGATATCTCCTTTCGCTTTCCAGGATGGCCATTTCAGAGAGTTTGCGTTCGGTGATGTCCACGAGGGCGGTCTGAACAGCGGGGCGCCCCCTGTATTCGATCCTCGTCCCGTAATCGCTGACCCAGCGCATTTCAAGCCCTTCGTGTCCTTTGACAAAGACCCGGTATTCGATAACCGGAGCCTTTGTCATCGCACCGGTCAGCAGGTTCTTATGCATGTTCATGACCAGTTCCCGGTCTTCGGGATGGATCATCTGCCACATGTCGTCAAAGGGTAGCGCCAGAAGTTCTTCTCTTGTAAAACCGCAATTGCGGACAAAGAAATCATTGACGAAAACAAACCGTCCGTCCTGAACGATGACCAGCCCCTGGAGAGAATGGTCCACCAAGGCCTTGTAGGCCTCTTCGATTTCTTTCTTGTCCGAGATATCGGCAACGATCACCCGGACACCAACGGGATTGCCTGATGTCATGATCAGATTCGCATACACAATGGCGGGAAAGGTCGATCCATCCTTCCTGACCGCCGTGATCTCGGGAGGCCGTCCATTCTTTCCAGCGGCCATCTTCCCAATGCCGTCGGCAATTCTTTCACGATCCTCCGGGATAACGTGCTGGAAGACGTTTACCTTGCCGACAACATCGTCATCGATACTGTAACCGAAGAGTTTCCGGCTGTGCCAATTGGCGAAGAGAAGCGTTCCATCGAACTGGATCTCGATCACCGCCTGTGGGAGGAGGTTAATGAGTTCCATAAATCTGTCCTGTCCTGCCTTGAATGCCTTCGATCCTGTTGATGCTCCTACATTTTTTTCCTTCCTTTGCATGCCAACGCTCCTGTTGTTTTGTTAGGGTCGAAGAGATGCATGTCCATTTACGGGCAAACCCCTGGCATGGAAACGGTCCCAACCCGTATGGACTCCTTGAGATGGGGCATGGATACCAATACTCGCGGGATAACGTGCAGGCACATCCTGATTTGTCTGCCGGATATGGAAGGTGCACTCGCTACGACGCTTGTTCATAGGTAGCGGCTGCATTCGTTGATTGTCGGGAAATAGGGAAGATGCAGGAACCCATATACCTGCAGAGAGAAAACTGCAAGTAATAAATTAATGAGAAATAGGGATTGGTTTTTCGTCCCGCTTTGGGAGCGGGATCGCGCCTTGGCGGGACGAATGGAATACCGAAATCACCGCTCGGACGATGCCGTTGCGGATAGAAGTCCGAAGATCCGACAGGCGTTACCATATAGGAACAGGGCCTTCGTTTCTTCGTCCAGTCCCAGGGCATCGAGGTCGGCGAGGCACTTCTGGGGTGTGATCATGGGGTAATTGGTCCCGAAGAGAACCTTCTTCTTCCCGTTCGTTTTCATGTAAGCCACCAGTTCCGGAGGGTATCGCTTCGCCGTATAGGCCGACGTATCGATGAAGACGTTGGGGTGCTTGGTGGCTACGGCGATCATCTCCTGCGTCCACGGATAACCGACATGCCCGCAGACCATCGTCAGTTCAGGGAACTCGATGGCGGCCACGTCGATATACGGAATGGGGCGCCCGGGCTCGGAAGGACACAAAGGCCCCGTGTGTCCGACCTGCAGGCAAACGGGAATGCCCAACTCCACGCATTCTGCAAAGAGGGGATAGTAGCGCCGGTCCGTAACGGGAAGGTCCCAAAGCCATTGAACGATGCGGAGTCCGCGGAATCCGAGTTCCCGGACGCAGCGCCGGAGTTCCCGGACGGCTGCCATCGGCCGGTAGAGATCGGCCGTCGCGATGCCGACCAGCCGGTCCGGAAAGCGGCCTACGAATCCCGCCACCTCGTCATTGGAAATCAGTTCCCCTCGGGGTCCGCACCAGGCGGAAATCAACCCCTTTTCTACCCCTCCCTGGTCCATTGCGGCAACGGTGAATTCCAGGGGAATCTCCTCCATCACGGTTCCAAGCCCGGTCCAGCGGCGGAGCGACTCGAACATGGGATGGTTGATGAAGCGCAGCGTCGGGTGCTGCATCCAGACGTCAATCACGGTCCTGTTTTTCATGGCTTCTCCTCTCTTCCCGTCAAGATTCGGCCTCCTCGAGGTTCCGAAGGATTTTCTTCAACTGCTCTTCAAAAGCATCGATTTCCTCATCACTGAATCCTCGATAAACCAGATCGTTCATCTCGTCGGAGATCTTTATATAGGCATCCCGTAGCAGACGGTCCTTTTCGGTCAGTCGAATCATGATCCGCCGCCGGTCCTCCGAGGAAGGAACACGGACAATATGGCCCGCCTCCTCCAGACGGTCCAGCATGGCCGTCAGCGTCGATTTGCTCAGCGACGTCTTTCCCGCCAGTTCCTGGATGGCAATGCCGTCGCTCCGCCAGAGGGCAAAGAGGATCCTCCCCTGTTCGGGCGTGATGCGGGTCAATTCTCTCTCTCTCATCTTCCTGGCAAAGACGCGTCCCGATACCTGGAAGATCCGGGCGATCAGGAAGCCTCCTTCGCGGGCGAAGGACTTCTCCTTTTTCCTGCTCTTTGACATTACACAACTCCACTGCGCATAGTTCGATTTGGGACTGTTCTAATTAGAACTACTATGGCCGGTCGTCAAGCGTTTCCTTCCACTTTTTCGTTTTGCTGCCTGGTCCTGCAACGCCGATCAAGACAAATTGTTCTCAGGTTGTGGCCATGATCAGGAAGTTTTGCCGTTTCTGCCGGGGTAAGATTCGGACTTCAGAATGCACAAGGTGAAGAAGGAGGGAGGGCTTTCAAGAAAGGCCTGGATGCCTGGCTGCGGTTCAAGCTCTTACCGGCAGCCGCCGTAGAACAAGTAATGCAGAATGAGTGTCAGCAAGGAACATAATACGGCCGGGGAGGAACCCTGCCCCCCCGGTCCGCTATTTCCGTCTGAAGTCACGGTACCAGTCGATGGTCTTCCTCAGGCCTTCCCGGAAGTCCGTTTTTGCGCTGAAGCCGAATTCCCGGACGGCCCGGGTGGTATCGAGCATACGCCGCGGCTGTCCGTCCGGCTTCGTGGCATCCCAGACGACGCGTCCCCGGAAGCCCGTCAACTCAACGATCAGCTCCACCAGGTCCCGGATGGAGATCTCAAAGCCCGCCCCGATGTTGACGGGGTCGCTCTTGTCGTAGCGCTCCATGGCCGCCACGATCGCCTCGGCGGCATCCTCGACGTAGAAGAATTCCCGGGTGGCCGCACCCGTCCCCCAGACGACGATCTCCTCTTCGCCGTTCTCCACGGCGTCAGCGCATTTCTTGATAAGGGCGGGGATGACGTGGGAGGATCGGGGATCGAAGTTGTCTCCCGGGCCATAGAGATTCACCGGAAGGATAAAAACGGCGTTGAAACCGTACTGCTGGCGATAGGCCTGGGCCTGGACAAGCATCATCTTCTTCGCCAGGCCGTACGGGGCGTTGGTCTCCTCGGGATACCCGTTCCAGATATCGTCCTCCCGGAATGGTACTGGGGTGAACTTGGGGTAGGCGCAGATCGTTCCCAGGCCGACAAATTTGTCGATCCTGCGGAGGTACCCCTCGTGAAGGAGTTGCACCCCCATCATGATGTTGTCGTAAAAGAGGGTGGCAGGGTTTTCCGCGTTGTATCCAATGCCGCCGACCCGTGCTGCCAGGTGGAGGACGATGTCGGGCCGCTGCTCGTCGTAGAGGCGCCGAACGCCTCCGATGTCCACCAGATTGTATTCCGGAAGGTCCGCTACGGACACCCGGCCGTACCCCTTCCCGGCCAGATTCCGAAGCAGATGAGTCCCCAGGAACCCCTTTCCGCCGGTTACGGTGATTCGCTTTTCTTTCATGACTCTCTCCGTTCCTCAACTGCCCTTCCAGGACCCGCACGGTTACCTGCTGGCAATTGTCCTACCTGCAAAACCGCGACCGGATGCAAAGCGCCGGATTCCCGGGGAGCGATTCATATCCTCACGTAGGTCGAAGAAACGAGGGACAAGGCCAAGCCCCAGACAAGTGCTTATCGGCTCGGCTTACAGCATCCGGCCATTGCCGGTGCAGTCGTACCCTGCATCCCGCAGCGTCTTTTCCCGCTTCGCCTGCTCCATGTCCGCGTCGACCATCATCTCCACAAGCTGATCGAAGCTCACCTTCGGCTCCCACCCGAGGGCCTTCCGGGCCTTCGAAGAATCACCAAGCAGGACGTCCACCTCGGTAGGCCGGAAATATCGCGGATCGATGGCTACGTACTGCCCGTAATCCAGATCCAGCTTTGCGAAGACCTTTTCGGCAAACTCCCGCACTGAGTGGGTCTCCCCCGTGGCGATGGCGTAATCGTCGGGCTTCTCCTGCTGCATCATCAGCCACATCGCCTCCACGTAGTCCCCGGCGTAGCCCCAGTCCCGCTTCGCCTCCAGATTTCCCAGGTACAGCTTGTCCTGCAGCCCCAGCTTGATCCGCGTCGCCGCCCGGGTGATCTTCCGGGTCACAAAGGTCTCTCCTCTCCGGGGAGACTCGTGGTTGAACAGGATTCCGTTGGACGCGAACAGCTTGTAGGCGTCCCGATAATTCCGGACCAGGTAATAGGCGTACACCTTCGCCGCCGCATAAGGGCTCTGTGGCTGGAAGGCCGTCAGTTCGCTCTGTGGCGGCGGCGCCGCGCCGAACATCTCGCTGGATGAGGCCTGGTAGAACTTCGCCCGGTTTCCCGATTTCCGGATCGCCTCCAGGAGCCGTAGCGTCCCCAGTCCCGTGATGTCCCCGGTGTACTCGGGCATGTCGAAGCTCACCCGGACGTGGCTCTGGGCTCCCAGATGGTAGATCTCATCCGGGTCGATCGCGTGGATCAGGTCCGTCAGCTGTCCCGAGACGGACAGGTCGCCGTAGTGCAGGAACACCCGGGCCTCCGGGTCGTGGAAATCCTTGTAAAGGTGGTCGATCCGGTCGGTGTTGAACGTGCTGGACCGGCGGATCAGGCCGTGGACGGCGTAACCCTTCGCCAGAAGGAACTCCGCCAGGTAAGAACCGTCCTGGCCCGTGATGCCTGTGATCAAGGCTTTTTTCATGCGCTTACACTCTCCTTGGGTAAAAATGGGGAATTTGTCATTTTCTCTATCCCTTTGATCTTACTTTTATAAGCAAACCGTATACATACAAAAGGCTATCCATGGTCGGCACAGAGAAATGAGGGGTGCGCATCCCATTTCCCGCTATGATCCTCCCATGTCCCTAACTTCCCGGCTCTCCGCCATAGTATCCGCGATACCAGTCAATGAAGCGGGCGACTCCCGTCTCAATGGACGTCGCGGGCCGGAAGCCGACGTCGGCCATGAGGTCGTCCACGTCGGCGTAGGTTTCGGACACGTCCCCCGGCTGCATAGGCAGGAAGTTCTTCCGGGCCTCCCGGCCCAGGGCCTTCTCGATCACCTCGATGAAGTGAAGCAGCTCCACGGGGTTGTTGTTCCCGATGTTGTACAGGCGCCAGGGGGCGAAGCTGGACGCCGGGTCGGGAGCCTTCCCCGTCCACTTCGGGTTGGGGGCGGGGATGCGGTCGGCCACGCGGATCACCCCCTCGACGATATCATCGATGAAGGTAAAATCCCGCTTCATCCGCCCGTGGTTGAACACGTCGATCGGTTCGCCCGCCAGGATGGCCCGGGTGAAAAGAAACAAAGACATGTCGGGCCGCCCCCAGGGACCATAGACGGTGAAGAAACGGAGGCCCGTACAGGGGACTTTGAAAAGCGTGGCATAGGAGTGGGCCATGCCTTCGTTGGCCTTCTTCGTGGCTGCATAGAGGCTCACCGGGTGGTCCACGTTCTGGTGGACCGAAAACGGCATCGCGGTGTTGGCGCCGTAGACGGAGCTGGAGGAGGCAAAGACGAGATGCTCCACCCCATGGTGGCGGCACCCCTCCAGCACGTTCAGAAATCCGGCGATGTTTGCCGTGATATAGGCATGCGGATTCACAAGCGAGTAGCGAACCCCCGCCTGGGCGGCTAGGTGGATCACGACCTCCGGCCGCTCGATTCGGAAGAGATCCTCCATGGCGGCCCGATCGGCAATATCCAGGCGGCGGAAGGAGAACCGGGGATGCGGTTCCAACAGAGCCAGGCGGGCCTCTTTCAGGGAGACGTCGTAATAGTCGTTCAGATTGTCGAGGCCCAGGACAAGGTCTCCCCGCTCCAGGAGCCTGGACGCCACGTGATATCCGATGAACCCGGCGGCGCCGGTCACAAGGATCTTCTTCATGCCACCTCTCCGGCCTTCCAGGCTTCCGAGAAGGCCTTCTTCAGTTCCGGCACCAGGATCGCCCCCTTGAAGTTGAGGGGAACGGGGGCAAAGCGGACGAAGTCCGGCCGGCTCCCCTTGGAAACGGATTTCTTCGCGACCTCCCGGAAGGACCGGGCCAGTTCGTCCCGTCGTCCCTCGGCCTCGGGCTTCAGCTCGATGGTGACGCAACAGCTGTCCTCATGCTCGCTCTGGAGGCGGAGTCCCACCACGGCCAGCCGGAACGAATCGGCGGGCAGGCCGAACCGGTCCGTCAGAACCGCCGAGAGCTCCGCCGCCACCTGGTCATAGGCATAATTGGCCCCGCCGCGGATCAGGAGGGCCGAGTCCCGGGCCATCCAGTAAAGATCCCGTCCGCCGTCGCTGCCTTCCAGCCGGAACCCGATGTCCCGGAGACCCGTGTACCAGCCCTCCCGGAAGACCTCCCGGGTCGCCTCCTCGTCGCCGACGTATCCCGACATCAGGTTTCCGCCACGGGTAACCAGGTATCCGGGTTCACCGGCTGCACAGGGAACCAGGTAACCCTCCCGGTCCGGATCGACCACCCGGACGACGTCCATTTCCGTAAACGGGGAATGGTCCCGGCCGATGTAGTATCCCTCGGCCCGCTCGCCCCGGTGCTCGTGTTTCCAGCCCCGCTCGAAGGCGTTGACAACGGCTTCCGGAGCCAACGTCCCCGGAATCGCCGCCACCTGGAGGCACGTCTCGGTGGAGCCGAAGCGAACCCGGGGCGGGCGGCCGCACCAGTGCAGGATGCGCCGGACCGTCGTCGGCCCCACGGGGGCGGAGCCGATGAGGATTTCCGTATTGCGTAGCGCCCTCTCCAGGCGATCCTTCTCCAAGGGAAGCGTCCCTTCCCGGTCCATGTCCTCCAGGAAATCGATGTGCCTGGCCACCAGGGCCGTCACCAGGCGTCCCCGCCGACCCTCTGCGGCCTTGGTGAGAATCCTCCAGAAGGCCGTACCGTATCGTGAGACCAGGTGAATGACCGCGCCGGGCCTCCGGAGTCCCCAGTCGGACATGGCGGAGGAATTGGCGTGATGGAGGGGATTCACGAGAACGAGGTCCAGCGGGTCTTCCGCGCCCAGGCTGAAATAGTCCTCGAAGGTGAGGCGGTTTGTCCAATAGCTCCGGTGTGACAGCCGCACTCCTTTAGGAAGGCCCGTTGTCCCGGACGTAAAGATGATGATCCGCTCGTCCTCCCAGGCAGGCCCTGCCGATACGGGAGCTCCATCCTCATGGCCGAAATCCGCCGCATCGAGAAAGACCGCGTCCGGCAGAAGGGAGGAGAGGGCGGCCAGGCGCTCCGGCCCCTGCCCCTCATGAACGACGATGCGCGCCTCCGTCACCCGGGCCTTGTAGGCGATCCGTTCCAGGTCGTCGGCCTGCCAGTTGACCGTCACCGGGACGGTACCCGCCAGGACGGCGGCCAGGCGAAAGGCCAGATCGCGGGGGCTGTTGGCCGCAAAGAGATGAAGCACCCGCGATCCCCGGATCGCCCCGAGCCGGGCCAGGGCGGCGGCAGCCCCGACGGCGAGGTCCCGGAACTGCCCTCGCGTCCAGGCCCACTTCCCGATCCCGCCCCCAGCCAGGGTGTAATGAACGAGAAACGGGTCCTCCCGGCGGGCAAAGGCGGTCTCGTACTCCTCCAGGGGCCGGGAACCGGCTGGAGGAAGGATCATGGGCGTCTGGTCTTGCATTTTCCGAATCCGTTATCTCACCACGCCGCCAGTGTCTCCCGGCAGGCGGTCAAGGTTCTCTCGAAGTCCTCGTCCGTATGGGCGAAGGAAACAAAACAGGCCTCGAACTGGGACGGCGGCAGGCTGATCCCCCGTTCCAGCATCCCCCGGAACCAGCGGGCATACGCCTCCGTGTCGCTCTTTGCGGCCGTCGCGAAATCCGTCACGGGACCCGGGGTGAAAAAGACGGTGAACAGGGAACCCGAGCGATTGACGGTCACGGAGATCCCCTTTTCCTCGAAGAGGGCCTGCAGGTCGAAGCAGAGGCTGAAGGTCTTCCGGTCCAGCGACTCGTAATGCTCTTCGTTCTCCTTCAGAATCCGGAGCGTCGCCAGACCCGCCGCCATGGCCAGGGGATTCCCCGACAGCGTGCCCGCCTGGTAAACCGGCCCCGCGGGGGCCAGATGGTCCATGATATCGGCTCGGCCCCCGAAGGCTCCCACGGGAAGGCCGCCGCCGATGATCTTGCCGAGGCAGGTCAGGTCCGGCGCAATGTCGGTGACGGTCTGCCAGCCGCCCCAGGCGACACGGAACCCGCTGATCACCTCGTCGAAAATGAGGAGAATCGCCCGCTCCCGCGTGGCTTCCCGCAGCGTCTCCAGGAATCCCGGCTTAGGAAGGACGACCCCCATGTTTCCCGGAACGGGCTCCACGATCACGCAGGCCAGCTCATCGCCATGGGCGGTCAGGGCCGCCTCCAGCGCCGCCGGGGCGTTGAAGGGCACGGTAACTGTCAGCGCCGCCAGCTCTTTCGGAACTCCCGGACTTCCGGGTATCCCGAAGGTGGCAACACCCGAACCGGCCTTGACCAGGAGCGAATCGGCGTGGCCGTGGTAACAGCCCTCGAACTTCAGGATCTTCTCCCGGCCGGTGAATCCCCGGGCCAGACGGACGGCGCTCATGACGGCCTCCGTCCCGGAGGAGACCAGGCGGACCTTCTCGATGGACGGGAAGGTCTCCACGAGGAGCATGGCCATCTCCACCTCCCCGGGCGTCGGGGCTCCATAGCTCGTGCCCCGGGCGGCGGCCTCGGCGATGGCGGCAACGACGGCCGGATGGGCGTGTCCCAGGATCATGGGTCCCCAGGAACCGACGTAATCGACGTATTCCTTCCCCTCCACGTCCCGGATCCGGGAACCCGCTGCCTGCTCCACGAAAAACGGCATTCCGCCGACGGGCCGGTAGGCCCGGACGGGACTGTTGACCCCCCCGGGGATCAGCTCGCAGGCCAGGTTGAACCAGTCTTCCGATGTCCACGCCATGTCAGAAATACTCCATGCTGGTTTTTTTCAGTTCTTCCACGCTTGTGAGAACCAGGTAGCCGGATGCCCCCGCCCGGTCGGCGAGCTCTTCCAGGAATCCGGCGCCTTCGCCTTCCCGGAAGTGAACCATGGTAAAAACGCTGTACCGGCCGAGAAACATCGGCTCCCGGCGGTAGCAGTGGGTCACTTCCCGGCGAGACGCGAAGATCCTGCCCGCCTCGTCGCACCGCGCCTCCGGCACCTCCCAGGCGACCATGGAGTTCCGGGTGTATCCGGCCCGCTGATGTCGCAGAACCGCCCCGAACTTCCGGACGATCCCCTCCGCCTTCATTTCCCGGAGTTCCTCCAGGACCGCCTCCTCCGTCGTCCCGGCGGCCTTTGCCACCTCCGCGAAGGGTCGTTCCGCCAGGGGAAGGTCCCCCTGGAGAAGGGCGGCAACGGAGGCGCGGACACGATCGGTCGGCATCGGCGAATTTCCTTTTTCGGGTAGAAAGTTGCGGACTTCCATGTCATGAATCCCCGAAAAAATCAAGCGTTGCGACCCGGCGAGACAGCCGTAAAAAAGCCGCCTGACGGCGGCCTGGCGAAGCCCTGAACACCCGGACCTCGGCGCTGCAAAACGCTCTCACGGGCGGACACCGGAATGCCGCCCCTGGGATATCAGCGCGCATCCGGATTCTGACGGCTGATCAGATCGAGGATCTCTTCATTGGGAGGAATATCGGCCATCGAATGACCGTAATGCACGTACCGAAGCATGCCGGATCTGCCGATCAGCATCTGCGCGGGCATCCGGCCCAGTTTGAAAATCTTCACCTCCTGGCCGTACAGCTTCAGAACGGTGTGACCGGGATCGGGCAGCCCGACAAACGGCAGGTTTTCCTTCTCCCAGTACTTCCGGAAAGACCCGGCATCCTCCGGCCCGACGACAACGATTTCCGTGTCCAAATCCACGAAGCGCAGATAATCCTGACGCAACTGCGCCATGTGCCGGCGGCAGAACGGTCAGATGAATCCGCGGTTGAAGACCACCAGGACGTTCTTCCGGTTTCGATAATCCGAGAGCGTAATGCTTTTCCCGTTGAGGTCGGGCAACGTGAAATCCGGCGCGCGGGTGTTCAGCTCGACTCTGGCCATCGTCTCCTCCTCCCTTTTCCGTTGCGGGAAGGCGCCGCGATCCCGAACCTCAGGCCGCAGCGCCCCCTGCTCTCCGTCAGGGGTAATCCTGCCGTGTGGGCCGAACCGTGATGTTGCTGACGTGGACATGAGGCGGCTGCGTAACAACGAAGTGGATCGCCTCCGCCAGATCGCTTCCCGTCAGGAGCGGACCGAATGTATCCTTGAAAAAATTCACGGTTTCCGCACTGTGTCGCGCCACAGCCTGAAAGCCGCTGAGTACCACGCCCGGCTCGACCAGGGATACGCGAATCCCTTTCGGTCCCAATTCACGCCGGAGCCCCTCGGCCAAGGCATGGACGGCAAATTTGGTCGCTCCGTACACCGCTCCAAAGGGCGATATGTGCCGCCCCACCACGGACCCGACGACAACAATATCAAGCGCTGCCTTTGGAAAGACGCCCTCCTGCCCCGCCACCATCTTCCGCGCGGCTTTCTGCAACAACCGGAGGGCGCCGGTCACGTTGATCTTGAAGACGTCTTCGAATTGGGACAAATCCGCGTCCTTGACCGAGCCGCTCAGCCCCCTTCCCGCATTGGCGACGACGATGTCCGCGGGCCTGCCGAAATGCCCGGCGGCTGAGGCAAAAAGCCGCTCCAGCACAACGTCGTCCGCCGCGTCCCCGGCGACACTACGGAACGCGGGACCCAGTTCTTTTTCCAGACTTGCGAGCTTTTTCCTGTTGCGTCCGTTGCCGACCACGCCGAAGCCGGCTGTGACGAACTTTCTGGCCGTGGCTTCACCGATTCCGGATGTCGCCCCGGTCACAATTGCGATGCGTGCATACTCGTCAGGCATGGTCCGTCCTCCTTGCTAAACATTTCTCAACAACCCAACTGCGCTCCGGATCCTCATCCTTTAACAGAGAAACCGGAATGAAACGATACGTAGCCTCGAACGCCGTTTTTCCCGAAGGGGAGGAAGAGGACATTCTCCGGCGGCACCCCTTCATATGTCAACTCCGGATCGATTCGGACATCAGTAGTTGTATATATTTTGTTCACTCCCAATCACAATATTGTTCATAAAGTAAGTTTCTGTATGCCTCTCTTTCAGTCCTGGCTTCAACAACCCTGACTTTCTGAGCAACTCCTCGGCAGATATCCCACGTTCCGCAAGATCCAAGAGAGGCAGCGTCCTTATCGCGGCGGCATCACAAGTGCAGAAAGTGAGGCTACTTTCCCTGATCAGTATTGCCAGAGATTCAATTTCTCCGGGGTGGATATTAAAGGGGTTGGGTTGGGAAAGTTTGCTCAAGAGAACGGCCGCATCACCCGTTGATGCGCTTAATTCCTTGATAAGACCGGTATTGACGTACTTTTTACGTAACGAAACGGAGTACTTTTGGCCATCCCGCTTGAAGTACTGGACCTCCTCGATGACTGATGATGCCGCATGGATCTCATGAATCTTAACCAGTTTGTCGAGAATGTCGAGCGACAGGAAATCAATGAGAATGTCGGCATCAAGTAGCCATCATTTCAATCGTTTTCCCCTCCGACTCCATCAAACCCGAATCTTCTATGAAATCATCGATGTCGCTGCGGTCGATGCTCAGCAGTTCAGCGAACTTTCCCCTTGAAATCAGTCCCTTGCGCAGGCAGCGGATGGCTAGATTGGTGAAGCGTTCGGATTGAATCGGCTTTACATCCTGTGAGCGCTTTTCCCGGCTCACCTCTGCCAGTTCTTCATCCTTGGCGATGGAATCGGCCGTTTCCCATTTGATGAGATTGATGAAAGCGAGGCGGTAAAGGAGCGCCTTTGCCGACACCCCGAATTCAACGGCCACGTCGACGATGTCGGAATACTTAAGTTGTTTGTTGTTTTCGATGATCTGCTCAATCACCCGACGGATCTCGTCTTCCGGAAGGAGCAGCATGGAAGCGAACTTGTCCGCCTTTTTCTCCACGTCGTCAAAAAAGAGGGTGTCGTTCATTTCCTCCGGTGAGAAAGCCTTCCACAAGATCAGGTGAAAGAGTTCATGGGCGAGGTCATAATTCCGGCGCCAGGGGGCTTCGTTCGCATTGATGACAACAGCTTTTCCCATGTCCGGATGCACCATGGATGCAGCGGAACCGCAGGCAAGTGGATAATAGATGATTTTGACTCCGTATTCCTGTTCCAGGACTTTATGGAGCGAACAGGCCGGTCTCTTGCCGAGGCCCATCATGCCTCGGATTTCTTTGGCCAGACGGCCGATCGAGGCATTGTTCCGAACCGACTCGCGCGTCACCTCCACGAATCCTTTTTCGGACCGTACGCGCAGCAATCGCTCCAGCATGTGGTACTGCTCGCAGAGGTGCAGGATCTCCCGCTCCGCCTCCCTTTTCTTGTCGCTTGTCGCTGGCGGGTTTCGCCACAGGACGGCGCAATCCTTCGCTGTTGTCTCGCCCGAGAGGAAATCTCCGAGATTGCAGAAATACGTTCGGGCAAAGCGGGCCAGTTCGGATACTTTGACTTCCCGCTGTCCGCTTTCGATGTTGCTCAACGTCTGGTAGCTAGGAAAGCCCAGTCGTTTGGCGGCTTCGCTTAGTGACAGGCCTGCCGCTTCACGGGCTGTTTTCAGGCGGGATGCGATTTCTTCTCTGGTCATGGGAAAGGCTCCTCCATTTGTTGACGATGAAACATTAATGAATATTATATTCCATGTCAAGCAAGATAAGATTTTTCATTGATCGCGTGTCAATCTCCCGTAAGGCCTGCATCTCCGATTTTCACCCTTCCCTTCCCCTGTCCTTTCTGATACCGGATGAGACCCGGGAAGGCGAATGCTCAGGAAGCTGCACGGACGGAGCTTCCCGGATAAACCACCGTACCGCATCAACGTAAACCATCGAGGCCGTCATGCACGAACTCCCCGTCATGGAAAGCGTCCTGAAGATCGTCCTCGGCCATGCCGAGAGAAACCGCGTCCGGAAGATCGTGGCCATTCACCTGAAAGTGGGGGAACTGAGCGACCTGATGGAAGACTGGATGCAGCGGTACTTCGACTACGTCAGCAAGGGGACCCTCGCGGAGGGCGCCGTGCTGAAGATTCAGAAAATCCCGGTGCGCTTCCGCTGCTCCGGCTGCAGCGCCGAATTCACTGCCGACGTCCGGAAGGAAGCGGAGATCCGCTGCCCCGAGTGCGGCGCGGACCGGCCCATGTTGATCTCCGGCCGGGAATACTTCATCGAAAACATGGAGGTGATCTGATGGCCGAGATCCGGCTGATCGAAATCAAGGAAGAGATCCTGGCGGACAACACGGCCCTGGCGGAGGAGATCCGGACGGATCTGAAGCGGCGAGGGGTGTTCCTCCTGAACCTGATGTCCTCTCCGGGATCGGGCAAGACGAGCCTGATCGTCCAGACCCTCCGCCGGCTTCGGGAGAGGTTCCGGATCGCCGTCATCGAGGGGGACATCGACTCCATCGTTGACGCGGAAACAGTCTCCCGGGAGGGAATCCCGGCCGTTCAGCTCCGGACGGGGGGCTTCTGCCACCTCGACGCCTCCATGATCCGCCTTGCGCTGAATGAACTGGATCTGGCGAATCTGGACCTGATCGTCATCGAGAACGTGGGGAACCTCGTCTGCCCCGCCGAGGTGGACACCGGGGCCACGAAGAACGCCATGATCCTGAGCGTCCCCGAGGGCGACGACAAACCCCTGAAATACCCCCTGATGTTCAGTGTCTGCGACGTGGTGATCCTGAACAAGACGGACTATCTGGAAGGGTCGGATTTCGATGTTCCGGCGTTCCGGGAGCGGGTCGGGCGGCTGAACGCCAAGGCGCCGATCCTTGAGGTTTCCTGCCGTACCGGTACGGGCCTCGACGCCTGGGTTGACTGGCTCAAGACCCAGGCAAATGCGATTCGAGGAAGTGTTTCTCGCTGAAATTCCGCAGTTTGATCGCCTCGGGGGAAACGCCGGTGAAGGCCCCCCGGGGCGCCAGTCCGATCAGTTCCGATTCCAGGATCCCGACGCCGTGCGAGGACGCCGCCGCTTCCACCGCCTCGAAGGCGGCACGGACGGGGGTCACCCGCCAGTCCGTCAGGTTCATGGAGACCTGGGCGATTCCTCGGCTCTCCAGGAAGACCCCGATGGCCCGCAGCGCGGGCAGGCCGCCCCCGGACTCCCGAATCCTGCCGGCGATGCGCCGGGCCAGCTCCACATCTCCCGAGTCCAGGTTCACGTTGAAGGCCACGAGCGGCATGCGGGCGCCCACCGCTGAGGCCCCGGAACGTTCATTGAAGGAAACCGGTCCCGCGTCGGGCCACCAGGCAGGGTTTTTCATCCGCTCCCGCAGCCCCTCGTAGCCGCCCCGCCGGAGCTGCGGCAGTTGACGCCGTTCGGGCCGGAGGGCCGCCTCGCCGTAAAAGAAAACGGGAACGCCGCACTCCTCCCCGAAGGCCGCACCGAACCGGCGGGCCGCCTCCACGGCGACGTCCATCCCGGCCCCACCCAGGGGCACGAAGGGAATCACGTCCACCGCCCCGATCCGGGGGTGGCCACCACGGTGGTCCCGCATGTCGATCCGCTCCAGGGCTCGCCTGCAGACGGCGAGAGCCCCCTTCACCACCGCCTCCGGCTCCCCCAGGAAAGTGAGGACGCTCCGGTGGTGGTCCCGATCCAGGCACAGGTCCAGGCGCTTCACCCCCTGATACGCGTCCAGGGCTGCCGCCACGGACTCCATGGTCTGTCGGTCCCGTCCTTCGCTGAAGTTGGGGATGCACTCGAGAATCAGCGGATTGCTCAACCGGTGCCTCCTTGCGCCGTGTGAAACCGCATCACCGGCAGCTCCACGCAGGTCAATGGACCGCCGTAGACCGCGCCCGTGTCGATGCCGATTTTCGTCCCGTCCACGAAGGGCTCCGGGAAGGGGGTGTGCCCGAAGACGACGATCTTTCCGAAGGACGCGGAGGAATGGATGAACTCCCGGCGGATCCAGACGAGATCCCAGGGATCCTGCTCCGCCAGGGGAACACCCGGCCGGAGGCCCGCGTGAACGAAGAGATGATGCTCCGTTTCATGCCAGAGGGAGAGCGATTCGAAAAAAAGCCGATGCTCCTCCGGGAGGTCATCGATCGCCGGCCGCTCCCCCCTCCAGAGCCCGTAAGAGCGCAGCGTGGCGACGCCTCCGTTTCCCAGGAACATCATCGCCGTGGCGGGATCTTCCAGGTAGTCCAGGAACATCCGTTCGTGGTTCCCGAGCAGGCAGATCACCCTCGGAATCCGACGCCGGAGTTCCAGGACGGTATCGATGACGCCCCGGGAATCCGGCCCCCGGTCGATGTAATCCCCGATGAAGACGACGGTGTCCGTCTCGGGACGCAGATCGAGGCGCCCCAGGAGTTTCTCCAGCAGGGCACGGCAGCCGTGGACGTCTCCAACGGCAAAGATGCGCTCCACCGTCCCCTCCTCTGCGCCCCGAAGCCGGCTGCACCCGGGCCGGGATCTCAGTCGAACAGCGCCTCCACGAACTCCGCCGCGTCAAAGGGCCTCAGGTCGTCCAGCCCCTCGCCGACACCGATGTACCGGATGGGAATCTTCAACTCCCGGGCGATGCGGATCACGACCCCGCCCTTGGCAGTCCCGTCGAGCTTCGTCAGGACGATCCCGCTGACGCCGATCTCGTCGTGAAAGAGCTTGGCCTGCGAGACAGCGTTCTGCCCCGTCGTGGCATCCAGGACGAGGTAGGTCTCATGGGGCGCCCCGGACAGCTCGCGGTCCATGATCCGCTTCATCTTCTTGAGCTCCTCCATCAGGTTGACCTTTGTGTGGAGCCGGCCGGCCGTGTCGATGATCACAATCGGCTGCCTGACAGAAGATGCCGCTTTCATGGCATCGAAGACCACCGCCGACGGGTCGGCCCCGGCCTGCTGTTTCACCAGGGGCGATCCTGTCCGGCTCGCCCAGACCTCGAGCTGCTCGATGGCGGCCGCCCGGAAGGTGTCCGCCGCCACCAGGAGTACTTCTTTCCCCTCACCCTTGTAGAACCGGGCCAGTTTGCCGATGGTGGTCGTTTTCCCGGTGCCGTTGACGCCGATGACCATGATGACGAGAGGACTGCCGGCGGGTACGGAAACCGGGGGCGAAGCCCCGGACACAAGGATCTCCTCCATGGACTCCCGGAGGACCTTCTTGAGGAGCTCCGGCTGGGTCAGCTGCTTTCGCTTCACCTGTTCCTGCATCCGCTCGATCAACTCGTGGGCGAAGGTGGGCCCCACGTCGGCCATGATGAGGGCCTCCTCGATGTCGTCGTAGAGCTTCTGGTCGATGACCTTCGCCCCCAGGATCAGGTCGTCCACGTCGGTGAGAAGGAGCTTCTTCGTCTTTTCCAGCCCAGACTTCAGCTTGTCGAAAAATCCGTTTTTGCGGTCAAACAATCCCATATGAATCCTGTCTTGGTAGAAGGTTCCGGCGCCGTGCTGTTCAAGGATGACGCCGGTCAGGCGAGGCTTACCACAGAAAAGTGAAAAAGGGGATAGATTTGAACGAGATCAATTTCGTAGCGGTGATCCCTTGTCCGGATATTCGATCCTTAACCGCCTCGCCATGGTCTCCTTGTTCGACAGTTGAGGTAACGTCCCCTGTCTACCAAAGCTGGGATGCTTGTCAGATGTGTAGCTCTGACACCCATCGTGTCGCACGGAGCCTTAGCAATGAACCGCCCAGCCTTCGGATATGCAATGCCGGTAATCAGGTCAACGCCATTAGCCAACATCACATACGCATACGTGTAAATCATCTCGCTAAAAAAGATACAAAATAGTAGCGATAAAATATGCGATATCAGTAGTGTCCCATTAATAGTCGAATAGATTCAATGGATTGGTCACAGATTAAACCATTCGATTAATCGACGGCATGGGAATACAGCCTTCGGGCGACAAGATTCTTCTTTGCGCGGATGACAAAGAAGGCCATGGACTGGGAGAGAAGATAGAGACGATGAAAGTCCAAGTATCCTCGATCCATGACGTAGAAAGACCCAGGTTCCGGAATGAAGACATCCAGAGGGAAATCGCATTTTTAATAGTTTCACAAGGCACATTTCCAAGTATTCATCGTAACTCCTCTCAGTCTTTTTTCCCATCCAGCCGATAGCGGCCATTGACATAGTGAGGTTTAACATCATCGGGATGTATCGCCCAAAACAAGCTCAGGTAAAGATACTTTCGATCGAGATCAACCCAAGCATAGCCGAGATCCCAGGATCGGTCTTTACTGACAATTTCCTGAAAGGAATAGTAATAGCCCTCTGCGTTCCGAAAAGTCCAATCCACACCTTTCCCCTTGAATTCTATTACATAAGAGCTTCTATGCACCGGGAAGAACCCTTCTGCCGTGATAGGCCTCCAAATTCTCTTTTTACATTCAATCTTTATTGTATATCCGCCATCGGGTCTGTCTGTGACGGTATATTGAAGGTCTGCAGCCAGACTGTTTACGACCATGGAAAAGACAATTATCAACGGTGCGACAACTGCTCCGAGAATGATCAGATATTTATGTGTATTCATTAGTTTTCTTTCATCTTTTTTTACAGTTACAATTGATGTTCCATTGCTTTAGCCAACCCTTATTTGTCCATTGCTGCGCCAGCTGCCACGCGCGAACATCTTCATCAGGCGCATTAAAGTCGAAAATATGTCCAAAACCAAGATTTTTCAGAATGCGGAAGGGCGCCCACCGATAGCCTTTCGCGTAATGGGAGAAATAATCTTGACCTCGATGCATCGACCTCTCAAAGGACTCCTTATTACAGACCGCTATGGCTGCGGAGACGTCACGTTCCGATATTGATAAGTCTCGAAAATGGCGTTCTGGCGCCCTGAATGGAGATGTTTCGAAGGTTGTATCTTCAAGATTATAGTTAAATCTGTCGCTCCCGGAAAAATCGGCATGTCCGAGATAGCGTGCGCCCGGTCCTCCCGCACTGAACAGACCGAAAGGATCCCACATGTTGGTCGGATTATTTTCAACATAAGCGTATCGATTGATTCCTCCCGCAAGCCCAATGGGATCCCTGGTGATGAACCGCCCGGCCTTTGGATCGTAGTACCGGGCGCGGTAATAGTAAAGGCCTGTATCTGCGTCGTACTCACGGCCGGTAAAGGCATAGGGCTGGGAGACAAGGGAGAGGTTCGGCTTCGGGTTCCCGAAGGAATCGTACTCGTACCGCTGGACCAGGCGCCCTTTCTGATCCGCCAGGCCGGTGACGGAGCCCAGTCCATCGGCGATGTAGTCATAGGTCTCAAACCCGCCGTCCCCGAAGAGCGGGGGTCCTCTCCTCTCCACCGCCAGAGGCTCGTCGATCCCGGGGCCGTGGAGGTAGGAGGCGATGCGCGCTTCCTTGTCCCCGTGTTTCAGGTATTCCAGGATCACGTCTTCGTTGTCGTAGACATAGCGGATCGTCCGGGGCGCGGGGATATTGAATTCCTTGTCTCCGATCTCGATCTCCCCCAGGACGGTCTTTGAGATGCGCCTGCCGAAAGGATCGTAGGCATATCGGATCTTCGTCGTGAGGGGTCCCAGGGCAATCTGCACCCCGATCAGGTTGTTCTCGTCGTCGTAGCGGTAGGTGGTGACGGCCCCGAGAGCGCCCGTTCCGGTCTTCTTCATCAGGTTGCCGTTGGCATCGTACTCGTAGCGGTGATCCCTGTCCTCCAGGAGCCGGTTCCCCGCGTCATGGGCCTGGCGCTCATTCTTCCCGGGACCCCGGACCCGGTTCCCCACGGAATCGTAGTCATAGGATTCCTTCTGCTTCTTGGCGATCTCATCGAGAAGCCTTCCCAGGATACCCTTCTTCGATTTCGGCTTCGGCACGGCCTCCATCAGGCGGTCCACGGCGTCATAGCCGTAGGTGACGGTCTTGTCCTTCTCCTCCCGGGTGGTCCGGTTGCCGGCGTTGTCATGGGCGTAGCCGACGGTGTCGAGGGTCTTGCCGTCCTTGTCCCGGTGGAGGATCTTCACCAGGCGGCCGCCGGCGTCGTAGCTGTAGGTTGTAGCTGTCCCACTCGGCCGGGCCAGCAGGGTTCTCCTTCCCGCCGCATCGTAGGTGAAGCGGTAAGCTCCGTGGTCTGCATCGTTCCCGCTGCCGCTTCCCGCATCGCTGCCTGTCTCCTCCGCCGTCCCGATCCCGGTAACGCGTCCGTCGAGGTCGTAGCTGTAGGAGACGGCCTTCCCCTCCGGCGTGACCATCTCCGTCCGGTTCCCCAGGGCATCGTAGGAGTAGCGGATCAGCCGGCCATCGGAATCGACAACCTCGGTGATCCGGCGGTTCGCATCCCAGGTGAAGCGGTAGGCGATGTTCTGATTCCCCGCATAGACCAGGTTCCCTGCGTCGTCGTACTGAAAGGCGGCGGTCGATCCGTCGGAGAAGACCTTTTCGGTCAGCCTCCCGTTCCAGTCGTACCGGTAGGTAATGGTCCGCCCGTCGGGCCGTGTCAGGGCGGCGAGGTTTCCCCGGGCGTCGTAAGCATAGGAAGCGACGTGCCCCAGGGGATCCGTCTCCTTCGTCCGTCTCCCCGCCAGGTCGTATTCGAAGGTCGTGGTCTGCCCCTTCGCGTCCATCACCGCCGTCAGTCTGTCCGCCCCGCCGCCGCAGGAGGGGCAGGACGACCCGCCGTAGATGAGGGTCGTATGCTGCCCCAGGGCGTCGGTGATCCCGATCACCCGGTCTCGGTAATTGTATGTGTAGCCCGTGGCGTGGCCGTTGGGGTCGGTGACCGACAGGGGGTTGCCGCCGGCATCACGGGTGAGGCGGGTGACGTGCCCCAGGGGATCGGTGATCCGGATGAGCCGGTTCAGGCTGTCAAAGTCAAACGCGGTGGCGTTCCCCAGGGCATCCTTCATCCGGATCCGGTTTCCCAGGCCGTCGTAGCCCAGGATCGCCGTGTTCCTCTCCGGGTCCGTGACGGAAACGAGGTTGCCCGAAGCGTCATAGCGCAGCGTGAGCGTCCGCCCCAGGGCGTCGGTGATGGCGGTGACGTTGCCCCGGTCGTCATAGGTGTAACGGGTGGCGGCACCGGACGCATCGGTGACGGTGAGGAGGTTCCCCCGGGCGTCATAGCCGTAGCGGACCGTGTTCCCCAGGGGATCGGTGACGGTCGTGATCTGACTGAGGTCGCTGTAGGTGAAGGTTGTCGTCTTTCCCAAGGGGTCCGTGACCGAGGCGACGTTGCCGTAGCCGTCGTAGGTGTAGGCGGTCTCGCTCCCGTCGGGCTCCGTCTGTTTGACCAGGTTCCGGTTGCCGTCGTAGCCGTAGCGGGTCGTGTAGCCCAGGGGATCTGTCCTCTCCAGGAGAACGCCGAGAATGGGTTCATACCGGTAAGTCCAGGTCCCCCCATCCTTCTCCGTCAGGGTGGAGGTGGCCGACTCGGGATCGTACCGGATCACCCGGGTCCTGCTCTCCGGATCCGTCGACTGGATCAGGCGATGATTTTCATCGTAGGCATAGCAGGTCTCGTACCCCCGGGGGTCCGTCTTCGAAAGGATCAGGAGGTTGTCGTCGTACGTAAATCTCCATGCCTGCAGTCCCGCGGGGGTGTGCGAGGCGACCTGCCCCAGGACGGCCCCCGCCACGGTCTTCCCGGTGTAGGTAAAGGAGTGGGTGTTGCCGTTGGGGTCGATGACAGCGCCGAGGAGGCCGGCGGCATCATACTCGAAGGCAATCTTCCGGCCCGCCGGGTCGGTGACGGCGGTCAGGTTGTTGCCCGGATCGTACGTGAGGGTGACGGTGTTTCCGTTCCGGTCCAGGATGGCCGTGAGCTTCCCCGAGGCGTTGAAGAGGCGGTGGGTCAGGTCCCGGGAGAAGAGGTCGTACGTCCCGTCGGCGTTCTTCGTCAGGGCGGGATAGGAGGCATGCTCCGGGGTGTGGACTTCACCGTTCCGGTACAGCACCAGCCGGCCTCCCTGGCCGTCCCGCCAGACGTACCGGTCCTCCTCCGGAACGGCCGTGAGGGTCTCCATGTAGTCGTGAGTCCAGCCGGTACCGAGGACGCCCCTGCGTCCGTCTTCGCCGTTGTAGGAGAGCGTGAAGTCCGGCATCATCCGGGAGCCCGGGAGCCGGAAGAGGGTCAGGGAATCGGAGAGTCCCCCTGAGGCGACATGCGCCGAGGAGCCGATGTTGACCTGGAGCTTGCAGTCTTTTTCCGAGGCGGTGACGGTGGCGGCCGTCTCCCCCTCGGCGCTGCACCGGCCTTCGGTGGTCACCGCCACGAGCTTCACCGGATGGGTCTTGCCGATCTCCGCGACCTGTCCGTCCAGCCGGCCGTCCCAGGGGACCGACACGGTGAAGCCAGTCCCCTCCCCGATCTTCTTCCCCGCCACGGTCACCGTCCAGGAGACGGGATCCGATGAGGCAATCGTCCCGGAAAAGATCACCCGCCCGCCGTTCTGGACGTCGACGGCGGTCGAGGTCCCGCCGAAGGATGTCACCGACACGTCACAGGCCGGGGGCGGAGGCTCCGCCGGAAGGAGCGCCGCGGGGCAGCAGCCGTTGGCCTTCATCATCGGGGTCCGGATGTCCTTGTAGGTCGGTCCCATGGAGCCGGAGCAGTAGGTCCCTGGAGGTACATTGTAGGGTGCCGATTCGGAGTTGCAGGGACGGGTCAGGAACCAGCCATGGGAGTTGCAAAATATAGACGTCATCCCACAGTTCGGTCCAAAGGGCCGGCAGTTCTCGCTGGGGTTTCCGTCGCATCCGATCCAGGCCCTGCACAGGGCCGTATGGTCCGCATGCTCCTGGCAGACCTCCACGGCTCCCACCTTCGAGACAGGGTAATACCAGTCGTTGGTGCCGGACCCGTGCACGGCGATCTGCAGGGTGTCGCAGGAGGCGCCGTCCGCCGAGAGAGTGATGACGGGATTGTTCACACAGTCCGGGTTCGAGGAGGGGGCCGTGTACACAACGGATGCCCCTGTCGTCGCCGAGAGGGTCCCGCCGCCCGAGGCGACCCGCCAGCGGTACGAGCCGTCCGGCCCGGCGCCGGTGACCGTGAGCATCTGTGTCGCGCCCACCTGCATCTGCTGCGTCTCGTAACCGATCCGCTCGCCACCGCGGCAGGCTCCCCAGGCGGTGGAAAGAAAGAACAACCATGCGAACAGACACACAACAAGCAACAGGCAGCGATTCACAACGGCTTTCTTCATCCCGGCGATCCTCTCCTCTCGGAAATGTTGTGGGACAGGCCTCAAAGGCCTCGATAAGATCCAGGAAAATGGAATGGCTGTGGGGGAATTTGCTCAGGCGCGGACCGGACGTAATGAAACCGGTCCCCGCATGATAGGAGGCGGGATAAACGATGCGCGGAAGGAATGCAATGCCTTGAAATTACGGTTTTATTGCGTAAGCAGGATTAGGTGCCGGCGGGGTGGGAAGGGTCATCAAACCCTTGATCACGTTGCATTCTGGCGACTTCACGTATCGCCGGGCAGGCAGGCGCGGGAGTTCCGGCCTGCTTCCATTTCAGAACCGGCATGCGTTCCAATGAATTCAGAAGGAGGACTTAGAAGTTGAAGTAGAGGAACACGCTCGCCCGGTTCAGGGAAAGAAGACCCCAGGCCACGAAGAAGGCAAAGGCGGTTGCCGTTTTCCAGTTCGGCGTGAAGCGGTCCGCCAGCTCGTTGGAGTTCCTTGTCAGCAGGACCAGCGGAATCGCGGCCAGGCACAGGAGGTACAGGTGCGTCGGCGCCTTGGGCAGGTGCTCGTGCCACTGCCCGAACTGGACGCCCAGCCCCGCCAGTTCGCGGACCACCGGAACCTCTGCAAGATTCTTCGAGAGGACGAATCCGTTCAGGCCGCACATTCCCTTGAGGACCTTCAGGGCGT
Source organism: Syntrophaceae bacterium (assembly GCA_013177825.1). Lineage (NCBI taxonomy): Bacteria > Pseudomonadati > Thermodesulfobacteriota > Syntrophia > Syntrophales > Syntrophaceae > Syntrophaceae bacterium. Next base: position 721,797 of record JABLXX010000001.1, on the reverse strand, counting down.
CCCCCCACTCCCGGGCCCGGAAGAAAACCCAGGCGATATTGACGAAGTTGAAGGTGACGAACCAGGCCAGGGCCCGGGACATGCGGATCCCCGTCTTGTCCCACAGCCTCTGGACGAGCATCCCCGCCCCGTGGAGGAAACCCCAGAAGACGAAGGTCCAGGCGGCCCCGTGCCAGAGCCCACACAGCAGGAAGGTCACCAGGAGATTCCCGTAAGTCCGGGCCTCCCCCTTCCGGTTGCCTCCGAGGGGGATGTAGAGATAGTCACGGAGGAACGTCGACAGGGTGATGTGCCACCGGCGCCAGAAATCCCGGAGGCTCACGGCCTTGTAGGGGGACAGGAAGTTCGCCGGGAGGGCGATCCCCAGCATCAGGGCCGCCCCGAGGGCCATGTCCGTGTAGCCGCTGAAGTCGAAATAGAGCTGGAAGGTATAGGACAGGCTGGTGAGCCAGGCCTCCATGAAGTTCAGCGTCGCCGCCGAGTCGAATCCCCCCGTCGCGGTGATCGCGAGGTTATCCGCCAGGGCGGTCTTCTTGAAGAGCCCCAGGGAGAAGAGAAAAAGACCCCGGGCCAGGTTCTCCGCCGTGACGTGCAGCCCCGGGGAGCCGCCGAACTGGGAGGTCAGGGCATCATGCCGGACGATGGGACCCGAGGCGATATAGGGGAAGAAGCTCCCGAAGAGGGCGTCGTCCGCCAGGGATCCGGGACGGCTGGTATCCCGGGAGACATCGACCAGGTAGGCAACCTGCATGAATGTGTAGAAGCTGATGCCCAGGGGAGCCGCGAGGCCCAGGGGAGCAAGGCGGGTCCCCGCCAGGGTGCCGGCGTTGGCCAGGAAGAAATCCGTGTACTTGAAGGAGCCCAAAAGAAGAAGATTCACCGCCACGCCGAGGACGAGAAACCGCCGGCGCGGGAAACCGCCCGGGACGGCGGCACCGATCCGAACGGCCGCCCAGTGATTGAAGAGAACGGAGAAAAGGAGGACCGGCAGGGCCCGTAAGTCCCAGAATCCGTAGAAGACGAGGGACGCCAGGACAAGCCCGGTTTTGGCTTGTGAGGCCCACCCTTTTCTGTTAAGGGTTGCCAGGACGATCAGGGTAAGGGGTAGGAAACACAGGATGAATGCGTAGGAATTGAAGAGCAACCGCGTTTCCCCTCTCTCGTTTTTTAACCGGGACCCCGGCACGGGCTCCCGTTTTCTATCACGGAAGGTCCCCCGGCGCAACGAAAGCGCCGCCCGGGACGGAAGGAAAGCATCGCTTGTACCTTTTGGGTCTGTCGGCCTTTTATCACGATTCCGCGGCGGCCATCGTAAAAGACGGCCGGATCGTCGCCGCCGCCCAGGAGGAGCGCTTCACGCGAAAGAAGCACGATCCGGGCTTTCCCGCGCACGCCGCCCGCTACTGCCTGGAGGAGGCGGCCATCGGCCTCGAGGACCTGGAGGCGGTCGTCTTCTACGACAAGCCGCTCCTCAAGTTCGAGCGACTCCTGGAAACCTACTACGTCTTCGCCCCCCGTGGCCTGAAGTCCTTCCTCTCGGCCATCCCCGTCTGGATCAAGGAGAAGGTCTTCCTCAAGCGCCTTATCCGCGAGGAGATGGCAAAGCTGGGCGATGGAAAAGGCAAAACCCCGAAACTGCTCTTCACGGACCACCACCTGTCCCATGCCGCCAGCGCGTTTTACCCCTCTCCCTTCCGGGAGTCGGCGATCCTGACCGTCGACGGCGTCGGCGAGTGGGCCACCGCCTCCATATGCCACGGAAAGGACCGGGAGATCACCGTTCTCAAGGAAATGGCGTTTCCCCATTCCGTGGGACTTCTCTATTCGGCCTTCACCTACTATCTTGGCTTCCGGGTCAACTCGGGGGAATACAAGCTCATGGGTCTCGCCCCCTACGGCGACCCAACGTCGGAGCAGGTCCGGCGGTTCCGGGACCTGATCCTGGAGCGGCTGGTCCACCTGAAGGAAGACGGCTCCATCTGGTTGAACCAGGAATATTTCGACTACGCGACGGGGCTCAGCATGGTGAAGGACGACCGGTGGCTCGACCTCTTCGGCGTCCCCCGGCGGCTCCCCGAGTCGGAGATCGAACAGGTCCACGGGGACCTGGCCCTGGCGATCCAGCAGGTTACCGAGGAGACTGTTCTCAAGATGGCGAAGACGGCGAAGGTACTGACGGGCGCCCGGACCCTCTGCCTCTCCGGCGGCGTGGCCCTCAACTGCGTGGCCAACGGCAAGCTCCTCCGGCAGGGCGTTTTTGACGACCTCTGGATCCAGTCGGCCGCCGGCGACGCCGGGGGCGCCCTGGGGGCAGCCTGCGCGGCCTACCACATCTATTACGGGAAGGACCGGGTCCTGGAAGGAAACGGCGACGCCATGCAGGGGGCCTACCTGGGGCCCGCCTACGGCGACGACTCCGTCCGGGCCGTCGCGAAGAGATACGGCGCCGCCTTCACCCTGCACGAAGACGACGACTCCCTCGCGACGGAAGTGGCGGGCGACCTGGCCTCGGGAAAAGCCGTGGGCTGGTTCCAGGGCCGGATGGAATGGGGACCCCGGGCGCTGGGAAACCGGAGCATCCTGGGCGACGCCCGCAACAAGGACATGCAGCTCCGGCTCAACCTGAAGATCAAGTTCAGAGAGAGCTTCCGTCCCTTCGCACCCTCGGTCCTCATGGAGGACCTGCAGGAATATTTCGATACCGACCGGCCCTCTCCGTACATGCTCCTCATCGCCGACGTGGTCGAGTCCCGGCGGAACCCTCACCCCGAGGGCTACCACCGGATGCCGATCAAGGACAAGCTGTACACCGTCCGCTCCGACGTTCCCGCCATCACGCACCTGGACTACACGGCCCGCCTCCAGACGGTCCACCGGGAGACGAACCCCTTATATTGGAAGCTTCTGGCGGCCTTCAAGGAGCAGACGGGATACAGCGTCATCGTCAACACGAGCTTCAACGTCCGGGGGGAGCCCATCGTCTGCACACCCGAGGACGCCTACCGCTGCTTCATGCGGACCGACATGGACGTCCTGGTGGTGAACCGCTTCGTCTTCCGCAAGGAGAATCAGCCTCCCTGGCTGGAAGAGCGAAACTGGCGCCAGGACCTCGTCCTGGACTGAGCGGGGGTGTCGCCTTCCATGATCCCCTTTCTCTATGCCGCTGCCGCGGTGATCTTCGTCCTCGTTTTCATCGAGGCAGCCTATCGCTTCCTGGCCTGCCGTCCCGACCTCCTGGAGAAATGTCCCCAGGGAATCATCAACAGCGTCGGACACCTGTACGTGCAGGGGGGCGAGCGGCGGGTCATGCAGTTCCTGCCGGACTGCGGCCGCCACGACCCCGATCTGGGCTACACCCTGAAGCCCGGAGTATTCACGTATTCCGGCCGTGAGTTCAGCAACCGCTACGAGATCAACTCGCTGGGCGTCCGCGACGACGAGGCATCCCTGGAGGCGCCGGAGATCGTGGTGGTGGGCGACTCCTTCGCCGTCGGCTGGGGGGTCGACCGGGAGGACATGTTCTCACGGATCCTGGAGCGGGAGACGGGCCTGCGGGTCCTCAACACGGCCATTCCCTCCTACGGGACCGTCCGGGAGATGATGATCCTTCGCAAGGTCCCCCGGGAGCGACTGAAGATCCTCGTCATCCAGTACTGCCAGGACGATTACGACGAGAATCTGCGCTTTTTCCGGAACGGCAACCGGCTCAAGGTCATGGGAGAGGAGACCTTCCGGCGCCTCGCGGCCTTTCACAGCCGCCCGAACCCCTATTTCTTCGGGAAGTACCTGCGGCTCAAGGCCCAAAAAAGGGTTGACGAATGGGGGGGACGCCTGCGAAAGAGGACTTCCGCGCCGCCACCGGAGGCGGACGAGGCGGATCTTTTCCTCCATGCCCTGCTGCACGGAGGCGTCGAGCTGGCGGGGGTCCGGATCATCACTTTCGAAATGAACGGCCGGCACCAGTCGAACACCTTCACGGCTCTCCTCCGGCAGAAGCTCCGGACGGGATCGTGGCCGGAGGAGATCCGGCGGATGACCGTGATGGACATGACGGAACACCTGGAAGACCGTCATTTTTACATTCTGGACGACCACCTGAAGCGCGAGGGCCATGCCGTCGTCGCCCGGGTGATTCTCGAGGCGATCCGGAACAAAGCATAGACAGATTTCAGGCCCCGGCCGGGGCCGCGGAGAAAACATGGAAATTCTGAAAGACCTGTGGATGTTCCTCCGGGAACGGAAAAAATGGTGGCTTCTGCCCATGATCGTGCTCCTGCTCCTCATGGGCATCCTGATCCTGACGAGCGGCTCCGCCGTGGCTCCGTTTATTTACACCCTGTTCTAAAACGGAAGGGACATGGAACCGAAACCGCTGGACAAACTGGGCATATTCCAGACGATCCACGTTCTCACGCTGGCGCTCCTGATTGCCTTTCTGATCTTCGGCAGCCGCTGGCTCCTGTGGGCGGCAGTCTTCCTGGCCGTGGCGAACACCTTCGAGAACCGTCTGACAACGGCGATCGCAAAGGGCTGGCTCGCATTCGCCCAGTGGATCGGCCGCATCAACTCCAGGATCCTCCTGACGCTGATCTTCTTCCTTTTCCTGACGCCCATCGCCTGGCTCTATCGCCTGTTCAACCGGACGCTGGTGGACCACTTCCGTGCGGACACGCGCACCAGCACGTTCCAGGAGCGGAATCACCGCTGGGAACCGGCAGACTTCGAAAAGATCTGGTAGGGGATTGATCATGGGCACAACGGCCGACCGGCTGTATCACATCCGCAAATTCTTCAAGATGCTCCGGACGGGCAGGAAGGCCCCCGACGACTACGACTGGCAGTTTTACTCGGAGATCTACAGGGAGGGCCTGGACGACATCGCCCGGGATCACACCCTGATCCTCCGGGAAGGGGATTACGCCTTCGACGGCGAGCGCCTGAATCTCCAGCGGGACATCAAGCCCCTCCATCCGAACTACCACATCACGTACGAGACGCTCCTCCAGCTGTCTCCCGATTCGATCCTGGAGGGGGGGTGCGGGGGCGGAGACCACCTGCACAACCTCCACGTACTGAATCCGAAATTCCGCCTGCATGGCGTCGACGTGTCCGACGGCCAGGTGGCCCTCCTCCGGAGGCGGCACCCGGATCTCCCGGCCTGGGTCGAGCCCCGGGACCTGACGGCGGAACCCGGAAGCCTCGAGCTGCCCCGGGTCGAGGCGGCCTTCACCCAGGCGGTGATCATGCACATCCGGCAGAACCACCGGAATGCCCTGGCGAACCTGTTCGGGGCGGCAACCCGCTGGTTCGTCCTCGTGGAGAACTGGAAGCGCCACGATTTCCTGGCGGACATCCGGACCCTCCACAAGGATGGACGGATCCCCTGGAAGGAGCTGCACGTCCACTACCGCGAATCGTCGGCCCTGAAGATTCCCCTGGCCATGGTTGTCTCTGCGGAGCCCCTTCCCCGCTATCCCGTACTGACGGACTACCGGATCCTCCGCGATGTCATCGCCGGCGTCTGAAGGACCATCGACTTGAGGGACATTCCGTGAAGACACCCGATCCGATCGAGCGGCTCACCTCCGGCGGAGCCTTTTCCTTCCGAAAGCTCGACATTTCCGGCATCGACAACGATCCCGTCTTCCGGGTGAACGACCCGAAGATGATCCGGGAAGAAACCTGCCTGTTCCACCGGGACATAGCTTCGGGGACCGACTACGTGAAGCGTCTCGGCGACCGGGTCGCCGGCGCCATTGCCCGCCGCAAGCCTTTGCCCGTCGTCCGCTTTGCCGACGGCGAGTACGCATTCTATCATTTTGACCTGGCCTGCAACGGCCTCTACCAGCAGGCGGAATCGCAATCCGCCATCCGCGATGCCCTCCCCTTGCACGCGGAGGCTCTTCGGGAACTGGCACGGACGGGCCTCCTCGCCCCCCTCGTCTTCCCGGGCAACATCGAAGAACCCACCGCAGGCTGGAAGGCGCTGTTCAAGCGCTGGCGCCGCCGGCCCTCGGCTACGACCTTTCTGCGCTACCTGGAGGAAACGGGGATCCCGCTGACGGGAGAGAACTACGTCCCCTTCTATGCCGTCTACGCCTATTTCTCCTCGGCAGCCTTCGCCCGCCTGATGGACGGCCGCAGGCTGGCCATCCTCAATTCCGACAGCGACGGCGCCGCCTGCGCCCGCTGGTTCGAAGGCCACGGGAGCCGCCCGCAGATCGAGCTGGTCGACATCCCGAACAGCTATGTCGCCACCCGCTGGCACGATATGAAAGAGGAGGTCCTCGGCCGTGTCCCGGCCGGGATGGACCTGCTCCTGGTCGGGGCGGGCATCGGCGCCCTGCCGGTCTGCGTGGACGCGGCCCGCCGCTTTGGCGTTCCCGCCGTCGACGCGGGGCATGTCCTCAACATGATGAACGACCGGGTGGACAAGTCGAACGGGGCGAGGTTGTTCACACTGTGGAAATAACAGAAACGTTTTCGTGTTTTCAAACGGTTCACCGCGCAAAACGGGCATACGGGGGCTGCCACGGGGACGTGCCGCCATCGCGAAAACGTTTCCGGTCGGGCTTTTGAAAAACACCCGTCTGCCGCTTTTCCCTCATCCTTCGCCGTCCGACGTACCGAAAAGGTTACGACTCATGGTTCAGGATTTCGGGGGCCTTGCATCCGGGCATTTTTGAACAGCCCGCTCGGGCACTGCCCGCGGTTTCGAGGGTGATGGCGCGGGGGCTGCCACGGGGGCTTCCGCCGTCGCGGACGTTTTTTCCCGCGATCCGTCGTCGACGGTCCGTCAGGCTGGAGGGATGGGAAAAAAGTCCCAATTGCTCCTCTGGAAACCCCCGGTCGCGCCCCCGCGAACGTCGGTCGGGGAGGGGGCTTCCCGGAGCGCGAATAGCGGCTTTTTCGGGGTACCCTGCCGTCGCAGCGCAGCGCCCGCAAAGTCATCTGTCTGAGCGCCGCCAGGCGCGAGTTATGACTTTGCAGTGGAGCGAGACGCTGCAGGGTCGAAAAAACGCTCCTGAGCGCGAGGGAAGTCCCTCTCCCGTTCAGGAGCTCGCCCCCGTGACAGCCCCGGTGCCCCGGCGGAATCAGCGGGGAGACGACTGAAGAATGTGAAACCGGCCTGCGGAGGCCATCCATGACCGACCTTTTCCGGACACTGCGAAACCGATTCTGGCGGTGGAGAAACGACCGGCGGCTCGTCCGGGAACAGGAGGAGTACGAGGATCGCTTTCGACGCCGGAATCTCGCGATCCCCGACGAGGCGGCCCTCCGCGGCACCTTCAAGGCCCGCTTCCCCGGCCTGCAGCCGAAGGCCAGAGGCGCCCTTCACATCCTCGCCGTCTACCGCAATTTCAACTGGGAAGACGAAGCCCTCACCCCGTCGCTTGCCATGTTTGGAACGGTCCATCGCTACGACTGGTCCGGCCGTTTCAACGCCGAGGGCGATGACCGGCACGGCGGGATGAAAGCGGCCATGAACCGGGATCTCCTCGCCTGGATCCGGGAAAGGAGGAAAGCCGGTGAGGCCGATGCAATATTCTTCTACCTCTCGGGCGAACATGTCTTCCCGGAGACGATGGAAGCAGTCCATCGCCTCGATATCCCGACGGTCAACCTGGCCCTCAACGACAAGGAGGGCTTCGTCGGCCGCACCCGGGACGGCCGCGCCGCGGGCAACCGCGACATCTGCCGCTGGATCGACCTCTCCTGGACCAGCACCGGAGACGCCGTGATCAAGTACTGCGTCCAGGGGGGGCGGCCGATCTACCTGCCCGAGGGGGCGAATCCCTCCGTCCACCGGCCCTTCGACGTGGAGAAAATCCTCGACGTCTCCTTTGTCGGCCAGTACTACGGGAACCGGCCCGCCGTGATCGATCACCTGAGCCGCCGGGGCATCGCCGTGGAGGCCTTCGGGCCCGGCTGGCCCGCAGGGCCGCTGCCCGTGGAAGACATGGTGAAGCTCTACTCGCAGAGCCGGATCAACCTGGGCTTCGGCGGGGTGGAGGGACATACGGAGGCTTTCTGCCTGAAGGGGCGGGATTTCGAGATCCCCATGAGCGGCGGGCTCTACCTGACGGAAGACCACCCGGAACTGGCCCGGGCCTATGACATCGGCCGGGAGATCGTCACCTGGCAAAACCCGGACGACCTGGCAGCGAAGATCCGCCATCTCCTGACCCATCCGGACGAGGCGGAGGAGATTCGCCGCCGCGGGTTCGAACGGGCCCGCCGGGAGCACACCTGGGAGCGGCGACTGGAGACGGTCTTCGGCATTCTGGGCGTCATCGAAAAAGAGGAGGACAAAAAAGCATGAAATCGATCCGCATTCTTGCGGTTTTGATCTCGGCACTGCTGCTCCTGCCCGGTTCCGTGCGGGCCGACGGGGAGCTGCAGTATGCCGATCTCGGCGAATGCAATCTGGAAAGTGGACAGACGATCCGGGACTGCCGGGTGGGATACCGCACCTTCGGCACCCTCAACCTGGAGAAATCCAACACGGTCCTGTTTGCGACCTGGCTGTCCGGAACGTCGGAAGACCTCGCGTCGCTGGGATACATCGGCCCGGGGAAAATGGCGGACAGCTCGAAATACTTCATTGTGGCCGTGGATGCCTTCGGCAACGGGGTTTCTTCCTCGCCGTCCAACAGCAAAAGCCAGCCTGGAGAAACGTTCCCCCGCTTCTCGGCCCGGGATCTCGTGGCGGCCCAGCACCGTCTTGTAACGGACCACCTGGGACTGTCCCGCCTCAAAGGTGTCATGGGCATCTCGATGGGGGCCTTCAACGCCTTTCAATGGTCCGTTTCCCATCCCGGGTCCGCCGATTGGGTCGTGGCCGTCGTGGGTACGCCCAGGCAGACCGCGTACGACCTCCTTCTCTGGCAGGCCCAGCTCGACATCATCCGCTCGACCCGGGGCATCGAAGGGGGAGGACTCAAGGCCATGAAGGCCATCACGGCCGTCCATAACCTCAACGCCTGGACGCCGGCGAACCTGAACGCCCGCATCCGTCCGGAAGCCATGCCCCAGTTCCTCGCAGAGTCCGAAAAGATCATCACGACGTACGATGCCGAGAACTGGGCGTCCCAGGTCGAGGCGATCATGTCCCAGGACGTCTACCGCAGCTTCAGGAACTCGCCGGAGGAGGCCGCGAGAACCGTGAAGGCGCGGAACCTCGTCATCTGGGCGAAAGAGGATCGGATGGTCCAGCCCGGACCGGCCCGGGAATGGGCCCGGTTCCTGGGCGCGGAGACGCTGGAGCTGGCCGGAGACTGCGGCCACTTCTCCTTCATCTGCGAGAAGGAATCGATTCAGGCGGCCGTCGCCGCCTTCCTGGCAACGAAGCGGAACGGGGAGAGATAAGCCCGGGACGCCCTGCCACAGGCGGAAACCATTTTTTTGTTTTCTAGAGGAGGAACCAGACATGAAGAAATCTGCACTGCTTTTCCTGCTGCTGGGCCTGATCCTGTCATACGGGCCGGCATTCGGGGCGGACCAGTTGGTGATCGTTTACGACGACGGGTCATCCCAGACGGTCAGCCTGAAGGGACCCACGTACGGGATCCGGAGCATCCACTTCCAGGGAGACGCCGCCGCTGCGACGCCGCCGTCGGTGTCGGGTAACCGGATCCAGGTCGTCGCAGGCACATACGGAAGGAACTGCGGCGCTTCTCACGGAAACAAGACGGAACACCTTGCCCGGGCCTGCGATGGCAAGTCCCGCTGCGAATACACGATCAATTACCAGGTGATCGGTGATCCGGTTGTGGGATGCGGAAAGGATTACACGGCCGAGTGGCATTGCGGCGACAGTTCCCGCGTTCACCGGACATCGGCGTCTCCGGAAGCGGGTTTCGGAAAGAAGATCGTCCTGTCCTGCCCGCAGTGACGGGCCGTCCGTCCAGGAAACCTCAGCAGTACCGATTCACCGGCTCTCCGACCGGAGGGCCGGAAGAATCATTCCTGCCGCCGCTGCATGTCCCGCCGACGACCAGTGGTCGTCAAAGTCCAGGTAGAATTTCCGCCCGTCCGGCGAACGCCTGACGAATTCCTCGAAATCGACAAAGCGGGCCCCCGGTGTTTTCAGGCTGAAGTCCTTCAGGACCCACCGGAGGTTCTCCGGCCGGTCCGCCTTGTAGACGATGGACTTGTCGGACGTGGTCGTCAGGATCAGCTCGGCCCCGCCTGCCGCCGTCCGGAGGCGCTGCAGGCCGTAGCGAAGGAAACGGGTCTCGGGGCCGTCCGGCGTGTCCGCCGTCTCCAGGGGAGGCGGGAAGTCGAATCCGGCGGGGGGCGCGTCCACCCGCATGGACGTCCGGATCCGTCTGCTCAACAGCGGCCGGATGAAGCGGGCGTGGAACGCCTTCAGGTAGGACCGGTAGAGCCATTTTTTCAGGGACCGGTACTCAGGCTGGTTCCGCCGGACAAGATCGGCGAAGATTTTCCCGGCGCCCGGCGGCGGATGATACGACAGGTCATAGGTCCCGTCGGGGAGCGGCGGCGTCATCCCGTCGATGTCGTTGGGACAGAAGACATAGATCACGGCAACGGGCTTCAGGACGTCCCGATAAAGTTCAAGGGCCGCTACAACCTCCCGGATGCTCCAGCCGGGCATGGCCAGGTTGATCACCTGCCAGGCGGGATCGGACTTCCGAAGCTCCCGCTCCAGGACCTGCCCCATTGTTTCCCCCCAGGCAACACCCCAGCCGAAGGCGAAGGAATCCCCCAGGATCAGCACGTTTTTCCGCCTCGGAGACAGGTCCCACTCGGGTCCCCGGAATCCCTGTGAATTCGTGTCCACCGTGTAGTCGAGCTGTCCCGGATAGAACTGCCGGACGCCCCGGAGGTTATTCTGCAGGGTGAATCCGAGGACGGGATGGAAGGCCCCGTACTGGGCCTGGATTACGGGCCGGCGGGCCTGGTAAACGGCTTCGTCGAGGCTGCGGTTTTTGACCAGGGGGAGGGAACACTCGGCGACGGCCAGGGCCGCTGCCACCGACAGGAGGAACAGCAGGGTGTCAAGGAGGAGGGGTCGAAGGCGTCCCTTCATGGGCCGTCGGGATCGAAGCGGTCGAGGAAAGACGCGATATCGCCGCCGCACAGCAGGGGGATCCGCTCGGCGATGACCTCGTCGGGCCAGTCCCACCAGCGGATCCTGAGAAGGCGGGCGACGGTTTCATCGTCGAAACGCTGGCTCACCGATCGCGCGGGATTGCCTACGGCCACCGTGTAGGGCTTGACGTCCGAGGCCACCATGGCCCTGGCCCCGATCACGGCCCCGTCGCCAATAGTCACGCCTGAGAGGATCATGGCCCCGAAGCCGATCCAGACGTCGTTTCCGATGACCACGTCGCCCTTGGTCACGGCCGAGTGGGGAATCGACGGCACGGAAGGCCAGAAGGCCGACAGGACGGGAAAGGGATAAGTCGTCACCCAGTCGGTCCGGTGGTCTCCGCCGAGGAAAATCGTGACCGACCCCGCGATGGAGCAGAATTTACCGATCGTCAGATGCGCCTCGGCACCGTGGAACTGGACCACTTCCGGTTTCCCGTAGGTATGGACGCCGATCTCCGCGTAGGGCTCCCGGAGCCAGTCCCGGGTGTAGAAGGCGTCCTTGCGCCGGCCGAAGATGTCCTTGAGTGATTTCATGGCACCCGTCCCACCGCGGTTTTCTTATTCCGTCGCCCGCTCCGCCGCCCGGTACGTGTTCGCCAGGAGCATGGCGATCGTCATGGGGCCGACACCGCCCGGCACCGGGGTGATCCAGGAGGCCCGGGGCTCCGCATCCTGGAAAGCTACGTCACCCAGCAGCCTGCCTTCGACGCGGTTGATGCCCACATCGATCACGACGGCGCCGTCGCGGACCATGTCGCCCCGGATCATCCCGGCCTTGCCCGCCGCGGCCACCAGGATCTCCGCCCGGCGGCACACCGCTCCGAGGTCGCGGGTCCGGGTGTGGCAGATCGTGACGGTGGCGTGCCGGGCCAGAAGCATCAGGGACAGGGGCTTGCCGACGAGGTTGCTCCGGCCCACGATGACGGCCTCTTTCCCTTCGATGGGGATCCCGTACCGGTCCATCAGCTCGATAACCCCGGAGGGGGTGCAGGCCTTGTGAAACGGGTCGCCCGAGAAGAGCCTTCCCGCGTTGAAGGGGTGCAGCCCGTCCACGTCCTTCCGGGGGTCGATCGCCTCGACGACGGCCTCGGGACGGATCTGCGGGGGGACAGGCATCTGGACGAGGATTCCGTGGATTTCCGGGTCCGCATTGAGCTCTCCGATGATGCGCAGCACCTCCGTCTCCGGCGTCTCCGCCGGGAGCCGGTATTCCCGGGAAAGAAACCCCGCCTCGTCGCAGGCCTTCCTCTTTCCCCGGACGTACACCTGGGACGCCGGGTCGTCCCCGACGAGGATGACCGCCAGCCCCGGTGCGATGCCCTTCGCCTGTTTCAGAATCGCCGCCTTCTGTCGCAGCTCTTCCCTCACCTGTCCTGCCACGGCCTTGCCGTCGATGATCGCCGCCATATCTCTTCAAACCTTCCCTGTCGGAACCTGCCCGTTTCCTGTATCAAAAGGGACGGAAAAAAGAAATCCCCCTTCCATCGCCGTCATATCCGGGGCTGAAGGAAGGGGGATTCGTTCCGATCGACCCGCGGGTCGTTATTTGTTCTGATATTCCCTGATCACATTGATCAGCTTGTCGATCTCGGCCTTCGGAAGCTTCCCCTTGTAGATGTAGCGGCAGATCCGCTGCTTGTCGAGGACGATCACGTTGGACACCTTGTTCGTGAGGCCCCAGGCGTTCAGCATGGAGTAATCGGGATCCATGAGGATGATCGCATCGGGCGCTTCCTTCTGCTTGCTGGCAATCGCCTTCTTCAGGAGAAAGTCGGGCAGCATGCTGGCCTTCAGGTTGACCACACCGAGCCCCTTGTATTTCGTGTTCCGCTCGATGCCGGGGGCTGCCTTGAGGGCGGCCTGGGCCTCATTGTTCATGTCCTTGGAGCCCGGGTCGGCATAGAAGAATGAAACGACCTTACCGGCCAGCTCCGGGGAGTTCAGGCTGTAGGCCTTCCCCTTCGAGTCCTTGAAATTGAAATCCGACGCCTTGGCGCCAACCTTCAACTCCGCCGCAACGGCCGTCGATCCAAGAAGGAAAAGGATCGCCGCACAAAAAACCAACGCTTTCTTCATGATGATGCCTCCGTGTGAATGGTTGAATTCGCCGCCGCACCCCTCGCGCCACCAACCGGATGGCGCAGCCTTTTCCCAGGCCGGGGTCCCTCCTGCGGAAGCGGGCCGATTATAGGGAAAAAGCCTGCGGCAGGCAAGGGGAAAACCGCTTCCACCGTGACAGCCCATGCGCCCGGTGACCGACCGATTCCCGCGGTGGTGCTGCCGGGGAACCCCGGAGAAGCAGGAGCATCGTGTTGCGACTTATTGCCAGAGGCTTTTCAAAAAGGGTTGAATGCAAGGCGCCCGAAATCCCGGACCGTGAGGCGTACTAGACTGTACGTCGAGCGGGGTGGGATGAGGACAACGCAGCAGACACCCTTTTTCAACAGCCTTGACGATCAAGACGTCAGCGTCAGCTTCCCCTCCGCATGCATCTGCCGGAGGTCGCGCTTGCTGAACTTGCCGACGCTCGTCTTGGGAATCGCATCAATAAAAGCAAACTGTTTGGGAATCCACCAGTCGGCCTTGACCCGGTCCTTGAGAAAGTCCCTGATCTCCGATGTGGTAAGCGTCTCCCCGGGCTTCACGACGATGCAGCCCAGGGGCCGCTCGGACCACTTTTCGTCGGGAATCCCGATAATTGCCGCCTCGAGAACCTTGGGATGGGCCATGATGAGGTTCTCCAGGTCCACCGATGAGATCCACTCGCCGCCGCTTTTCACGAGGTCCTTCGTCCGGTCCACCAGGCGAACGTACCCCTCGGAATCGATGGTCCCCACGTCGCCCGTGTGAAGCCAGCCACCGGCGAAGACAGGCGCCGACCGCTCGGGATCCTTGTAGTATTCCCTGGCGATCCAGGGGCCACGGAGCAGGATCTCTCCCCAGGACTTGCCGTCCATGGGGACGTCCCGGCCCCGCTCGTCGACGATCCGCATCTCCAGCCCCGGCACCAGGAGTCCGGCGCTGGATTTGATGTCGTACATCTCCTGCTGGGACAGGCCCTGCATGTCACTTTTCGGGATCGCCGCCAGGACCAGGGGCGTCGTCTCCGTCATGCCGTAGGCCTGGTGGATGGGGAATCCGTACTTCTCGTTCAGGCCCTCCATGAGGAACCGGGGGCAGGCGGATCCGCCGGAAAAGATCCCCTTCAGGGAGGAAAAATCGTACCAGCCGCCCGCCTCCAGGTACTGGTACAGCATCATCCAGATCGTCGGCACACCGGCGGTGAAGGTGACCTTCTCGTCGGCGATCATCCGGCAGATCTTCTCCATGTTCAACAACTCCCGTCCCGGGAGGACCTGCTTGCAGCCCAGGGCCATGCAGGCGAAGGGAACGCCCCAGGCGTTGGCATGGAACATGGGCACGACGTGGAGGCAGCAGTCGCTCTCCGTGGTGCCGAGGGTGCAGCAGGCGGCGTACGTGTGCATCACGATACCGCGATGGCTGTACACGACCCCCTTCGGATCTCCCGTTGTGGCGGAGGTGTAGCAGATGAGCGCCGGATCCCACTCGGAGAGGTCCCGCGGCCAGTCGTACTCCGTCGGGAAGGGGGCAATGAGGTCGTCGTAAAGGGTGACGGGGCTGAGCGACGTCTGCGGCATCTTGCCCGTCTGCGAAAGGATCACGAAATGCTTCACCGTCTTGAGCTGGTCTTTGATCATCTCCAGGAAGAAGACCAGATCCTCGTCCACGAAGACCACCTGGTCCTCTGCGTGATTCAGGATGTAGGCCAGGTGATGCGGCGGCAGGCGGAAGTTCACCGTGTGCAGGGCCGCCCCCATGCAGGGAACACCGAAATACAGCTCCAGGTGGCGATGGCTGTTGAGGGCCATGCTGGCCACCCGGTCACCCCTCTTCACTCCCAGGGACTTCAGGGCGTGAGCCAGCTGGCAGGTCCGCCGGTAATAATCGGCATAGGTGTAGCGGAAGTTCTCCTCGGGATAGACGGAGACGATTTCCTTCTTCGAAAAGAATTTCGCTGTCCGAGTCATGAACGTCGTCAGCAGGAGCGGGTAATCCATCATGTCGTTCTCCTCCTTTCTCAACCTTGGGAAAAGCCCGGATAATTCATTGCGCTGTATCTTTCGCTCTTTGAAGAAAGGAACGGCTTTCAAGCCCGCCCCATACCTTATTCCCCTTTTGTTTCCCATCCGGCCGGATCACCCTTTCCTGTGCAGGATGCGCCTTGGCGCGGGGGCTGCCACGGGGGCTTCCGCCGTCGCGGACGTTTTTTCCCGCGATCCGTCGTCGACGGTCCGTCAGGATGGAGGGATGGGAAAAAAGTCCCAATTGCTCCTCTGGAAACCCCCGGTCGCGCCCCCGCGAACGTCCGTCGGGGAGAGGGGGCTTCCCGGAGCGCGAATAGCGGCTTTTTCGGGGCACCCTGCCGTCGCAGCGTAGCGCCCGCAAAGTCATCTGTCTGAGCACCGCCAGGTGCGAGTTATGACTTTGCAGCGGAGCGAGACGTTGCAGGGTCGAAAAAACGCTTCTGAGCGCGAGGGAAGCCCCCTCCCACATATTTTTGTACCGCGCCCGAACGCAGCCGTGGTCTCCCGGCGGACGTCAGGGTGTGCCCAACTTCTTCTTGATGTCCTCTCGCAGGACCTTCTTGAGGATCTTTCCCACGGGATTGCGCGGGATGGCTTCGATGATCTCCAGCCGCTCGGGGATCTTGTAGACCGCCAGCCCCTTCTCCTTCATGAAAGCCACGATCTCCTCGAGGGTCACCGTTTCGCCCGGTTTCGGAACGACGTAGACGCAGGTCCGCTCCCCGAGGGCCTCGTCGGGCATGGCCACGGCCGCGGCGTCCAGGACCTTCGGGTGGCCGAGGACCATGTTCTCCACCTCCTGGGCGCTGACGTTGAAGCCGCCCCGGATGATGATGTCCTTGGACCGCTCGAAGAAGCCGATGCACTCGTTGTCCTTCAACTGGAAGAGGTCACCCGTGTTGAAGTAACCCTCCGCGTCGAAGGCCTTGGCCGTCAGGTCGGGCCGCTTGAAGTAGCCGGGGATCACATTGGGCCCCCGGTACCACAGTTCCCCTACGTCCCCTTCTTTCTTCGGGCCGCCGGGGATGCCGGCGTTGATCAGCTTCATGGAAACATGCTTCGACATCTGGGTGCCCGTCCGGGTCCACTTGCTCCCCGGGCCGGTGAAGAGGAAATGATCCAGGCGCATGGCCATGTCGGGAATGTCGTAGCCGCTGGCCACGTTGGCCGTCCCCTCGTTCTGTCCCCAGATGTTGGCGAAGTCGATTCCCCAGCGGCGCTGGAGCTCCTGAACAGACCACAGGGACGGTGGAGCGGCGCCGATCGTGATGGCCCTCATCTTGCTGAAGTCGAACTTGTCCACCATGGGGTGCTTCAGGAGGGCGTTCACGACCGCCGGCACCAGCAGGGTGTAGTGGATCTCCTCCGCCATGAGCTGCATGACGAACGAAGGACCGTCGAAGGGGTGGTGGAGAACGAGCTTTCCGCCGCCGATGAGCCAGGGGATGTAGACCGTCCCGATGGAGGCCATGTTGACCAGCGGTCCCGCCGTGATCAGGTTGTCCCCCCAGGAGATGGGCGCCATCTCGAAGCACAGGTTCCCCTGAAAGATCCAGTTGTTGTGCGACAGCGGGCAACCCTTGGGCTCCGCCTCGGTCCCCGACGACCAGGAGAGGGTGAAGATGTCGTTGGGGTCGACGACGATGCCGTCGAGCTTCCCCGTCAGAGGCTGCTTCGACATTTCCCGGATCTCCGGCAGGTAGATGATCTCCCGGATCGAGGCCTGCTTTGCCTTGACCTTCTCCGCCATCTCCCCGTGGCCGAAGTTCCCGAAGGATTCGACCGTCAGGATGGCCTTGGCCTCCGTGATCCCTGCGATGAACTCCAGCTCCGAGGCCCGCCACTGCATGGGCATGGGAGAAATGAGTCCGCCCATGCGCGAGATTGCTAGGTACAGCATGGCCAGTTCCCAGACGTTGGGAAGCTGGACCATGAAAATGTCGTCCTTCCCGTATCCCTTCGCCAGGAGCCCTTCGGCCACGGCATCGGCCGCTCGGGCGAGTTCCCCGTAGGTCAGCTTCTCCGGTTTCAGCCCCACGAGGGCTTCCTTGTTCAATGGATCGACCAGACAGATCTTGTCAGGCGCCTTGCGGACGTGAAAACGGAAATAATCGAGCAGCGTCTTGTGTCCCCAGGCCCCCGCCTCAGTCCACCGGCGAATCGTTTCCTGTGATGCCAGGATCATCGTATTCTCCTTTCAATCTGTGCAAGGCCGGCCCCCGAAGGGCCGGCGGAATCGTTCAAAGGCCCGGAACGTCAGGCCTTTCCCATTTTCTTCATCTCCAGGTCCCGGAGCTCCCGCCGCAGGATCTTGCCGACGGCGCTCTTCGGCAGCGCCTCCAGGAATTCCACCATTTTCGGAATCTTGTAGGCCGCCAGTGTCTGCCGGCAGAAGGACGTCACGTCCTCCTCCGACATGGTCTGCCCCGGCTTGACGACCACGAAGGTCTTCACCGTCTCCCCCCGGTAGGCGTCGGGAACCCCGATGGTGCACACCTCGAGGACTTTCGGGTGGGTCATCAGGAGCTCGTCGATCTCCTTGGGATAGATGTTGAATCCGCTGGCGAGGATCATGTCCTTCTTCCGATCCACGATGGTGACGTACCCATCCTCGTCCATGACCCCGATGTCGCCCGTCAGGAGCCAGCCGTCCACAAGGACCTTCGCCGTCTCCTCGGGATTCTTGTAGTATCCCATCATGACCTGGGGTCCCTTGAAACAGATCTCGCCGGCCTCGCCCAGCGGTACTTCCTTCGTCCCCGTCTCGAGGTCCATGATCCTGAGGTCCGTATTGGGAAAGGGGATTCCGACGGTGCCGGGCTTCTCGTCGCCGCCCCAGGGCGTCGCCGTCCCCATGGGCGTGATCTCCGTGAGGCCGTACACGTTGACCAGGGGCACGTCCCGGAGATCTTTGAGCATCTTGATGGTCTCCACCGCCATGGGGGCCGATCCGGTGAGATAGGCCTTCAGGAAGGACAGGTCCATTTTCCGGAACCGCTCGGTGTTGAGAAGCGCCACAAAAATCGTGGACACGCCCGGAAGGAGAGTCGGCTTGAACTTCTCCAGCAGGTCCAGGATCCGGTCCGGCTCCGGCCGGGGAACGAGGATGTCCGCCCACCCGGCGTAAATGGACGTATTCTGGAGCCCTGTCCATCCGGCGGCGTGGAAGAAGGGGAAGATGGCCAGCAGCCTCTCCTCGCCGTCCTTGAGCCCGATGTACCACCTCCGGAACTGCTGGGCGTTGAAGGAGATGTTGGCATGGCTCAGCATGACGCCCTTGCTGAGGCCCGTCGTCCCGCCCGTGTAGATGAGGGCCCCCAGTTCCTCCAGGGAGGCATCGTTCGGGACGGGATCGTCCGGCTGGGGACCGATCAGGTCCATGAATTTGTATACCCCCTCCGCTGGCGGGACGTCGGCCGGCGGGAAGAGGGGCTTCAGCGGCTCCGGCAGGTAATCCGCCAGGCCGCAAAGGATGGCCTTTTTCGCTCCGGTGCTTTCCTGGAGCTTCCGTGCCACCGGGTGGAACAGGTCCAGGGTGACCAGGACGGTGGACTCGGAGTCGTTGAGCTGATGGGCCAGCTCGTGCTCCGTGTACAGGGGATTGTTCATGACGTTGACCGCCCCGATGCGGAACGCCGCGTATTCGGCGATGACGATCTGGGGGATGTTGGGCAGGATCATGGACACCTTGTCGCCCTTTTTGACCCCCAGGGCGAGGAGAGCCCTGGCGAAGCGGTTGACCAGCTTGTCCAGTTCCCGGTACGTGATGACAGTGCCGAAATAAACCAGGGCGGGGTTATCGGGAAACCGCGAGGCCGACCGTGTAAGGGCCTCGGGCATGGTGATGCGGTCGAAGTCGATCTCCGCCGGAAGACCCGGTGGATAGCTCTTGTGCCAGATCCGCTGGAAAGACATAGGTTCCCTCCTTTTCTTTCACTGTGGAACGTTGGACTGCAAGGATCTCGGTCCGACAACGCGTGGAATCGGGGCTGCCGCACCGGTCGCATCAGGCCCGGAACCCCGATTCCTCATGTTCTTTGAAATGCTTTCTGAAACCACCTCCTTCTGGTCTTTTTCGCTCTTTTTTACACTTTCAGGATCACCGCCTCGCCTTGGGCCAACCCGCCGCAAATGGACGCGACGCCGTAGCCGCCGCCGCGGCGCTGGAGCTCGTAGGCCAGGTGCATGGTGATCCGCCCGGCGCTGGCGCCCACCGGGTGGCCGATGGCGATGGCGCCGCCGTTGACGTTCGTCTTCTCCTGGAGGGCCTTCCACTTCCCCTCGTCGCCGTCCGCCAGGATCTTCGTGGACACGAGCGGCATGGCGGCGAAGGCCTCGTTGATTTCGATCAGGTCCATCCGGTCGATGGTCAGGCCGGTCCGCTTGAGGGCCTCCCGGATGGTCAGGGCGGGAATGACGGGAATGTCCCGCGGCTTCGTGGCCGTTCCAACGGACGCGAGAATCGTAGCCAGGGGCTTCAGTCCTTTTGCCTCGGCCTGCCGCCGCGTCATGAACAGAATCGCGCTGGAGCCCGCGCTGATGGGCGGCGCGTTTCCGGCGGTGACCGTCGGGCTTCCGTAAACGGTCCTCAGCTTTGACAGGATCTCCATGGTGGTCCGCCGGGGCGATTCGTCCCGGTCGATAACGATGGGATCCCCCTTCTTCTGGGGAATGACTACGGGTACGATCTCCTCTCCCACCTTGTACTTTCCGGCGGCAAAGGCCTGGGCGTAGCGATCCTGGGTCTGGCAGGCCCAGGCGTCCTGCATCTCCCGGGTGACCCCGTACTCCAGGGAGACCTCGCCGGCGTCGACGGACACCGGCGCAAAACCCTTGGCACCGTAGCCCAGTTCGAAGAGGCCGTCGAGCATCCGGATGTGGCCGAGACGCACACCCTTTCGCAACCCGGGAACCAGGTGGGGCATCCGGGGCATGTTCTCGGAGCCGACGGACATGCAGATCTCCGCCTCCCCAGCCCGGATGGCCCGGACTCCCAGGCGGAGGGCCGTCAGGGAGGAGCAGCAGGCCCGGTCGAGGGTAACGGAGAGGATCTCCGGAGGCCAGCCCGCCAGGAGCGCGGCCTGGCGGACGGGGATGTCCGTCTCCAGGGCCATCTCCGCCATGACGCAGCTGCCGTAGTTGATCTCGCCCAGCTCCTCCGGCTTCACGCCGACCCTCGCAATGACCTCCTTCATGACGATGACCGCCAGGTCGATACTGGCGATGTCCGCCATGGCGGAGTCGAATCGGCTGAAAGGCGTCCTGCAGGCGCTGACGATGACGATTTCATCTTTGTCGTGATGACTCATAATTCCTTCCCTTCCTTTTTCTTTCTCATAAAAACATGTGGGAATCGGCGTTTATCAGGGGTGAACCAGATTTTTCCCGGGCCCCGTGCCCGCGCAGCGGAACGCCCGCAGCCGCCATGTCCGAAGCGCGCCAGCGCAAGTTTGGCGGCTGCAGTGCAGCGAGCAGGTGCACGGTCGGAGAAAAATCTCTGAGCGCTTGATAAACGCCGATTCCGCAACTTATTTCGCCGCCATCCGGATCGCACCGTCCAGGCGGATCACTTCCCCGTTGAGCATCGTGTTCTCGATGATGTGCTTCGCCAGCATGGCGTATTCCATCGGGTTTCCAAGCCGCTTCGGGAAGGGAACGCTCGCGCCGAGGGCGTCCCGGGCCTCCTGCGGCAGCAGGGCCAGCATGGGCGTATCGAATAGCCCCGGGGCGATGGTCATCACGCGGATCCCGTAATCGGCGCACTCCCGGGCGACGGGAAGGGTCATCCCCACGACGCCGGCCTTGGAGGCGCTGTAGGCCGCCTGGCCGATCTGGCCGTCGAAGGCCGCCGCTGAGGCGGTGTTGATGATGACGCCCCGTTCGCCTTCGGCATTCGGCGTGTTCTTCGCCATCTGCTCCACCGTCAGGCGGATCACGTTGAAGGTTCCGATGAGGTTGATCTGGACAACCCAGTTGAAGGCTTTCAACGGGTAGGGCCCCTTCTTGGAGAGGACCTTGGCGGCAGCTCCGACGCCGGCACAGTTGATGGCGGCGTTGATCGTTCCGAAGGCCTCGGCGGCCTTGGCGATGGAGGCCTGGACGCTCTCCTCGTTCGTCACGTCCGTCTTGGTATACAGGCAGTTTGCGCCCAGCTCGGCGGCCAGGTTGGCGCCGCGCTCATCCTGAAGATCGAAGATGACCGCCTTCCCCCCGTTCTTCACGATGGTTCTCACACAGGCCTCCCCCAGTCCGGAAGCCCCTCCCGTTACGACGGCAATGCAGTCCTTCACGTTCATGAATCCTGATCCTCCTTTGTGAAAAAAATCGCTCCGATAACAGCCGGAAACAGCACCCGCCCGGATCCTGCCTCCGGAAAACTCCATGTCCTCCTTCCGACCCGGCCGGGCCCCGCCGTCACCGATGGGTCCGACGGAACCGGCAGGTTGGTTGAAGGAAGCCGTTCCTTACCGGAACAGTCCCGCCGCCTCCATCTCCGCGATCTCGGCAGCCGTGTAACCCGCCTCCCTGAGAACCGCCGCCGTGTCGCCTCCGGCGGGCGCCCCCGCATGGCGGAACTCCGGCTTCATGGAAGAGAACTTGATGGGACAGCCGAGCTGCCGCACCGTTCCCCCCGCCGGCAGCGGGACGTCCACAACCATCTCCCGCTCGACCGCCAGAGGGTCCGCGAAGGCCTCCGCCAGTGTCAGAACCGGCTCCGTGCAGGCGTCCGTGGCGTCGAACAGGGCCTTCCACTCCGCCAGGGTCTTCGTCCGGAAGACAGCTCGGACCTCCTCCTTCACCCGGGCAAGATTCTTCGGGGACACACTGCCGGCAATCAGGTCGGGACGACCCAGGGTATTGCAGAAATTGGCGAAGAACTGCGGCTCCAGGGGGCCGCAGCTCAGCCAGCGGCCGTCCTTCGTCTCGTAGTAATCGTAGAGGGAGCCGCCGTTGAGGAGGTTTCCCTCGAAGACC
The DNA here is from genome assembly GCA_013177825.1 of Syntrophaceae bacterium. Classification (NCBI taxonomy): domain Bacteria; kingdom Pseudomonadati; phylum Thermodesulfobacteriota; class Syntrophia; order Syntrophales; family Syntrophaceae; species Syntrophaceae bacterium. The sequence continues at coordinate 699,595 of JABLXX010000001.1, read as the reverse complement.
TGTTCCCTCCCGTCCACCAGAAAGGCGGCGCCGAACATGGCGTTGAAGGCGATCATGCCGTCGGTCATGGAGATATCGACGAACTGTCCTTCTCCCGTCTGCCGCCGGCCGAAGACGGCGGCGAGGATGCCGATGACGGCGTGGTTGGAGCCCGAGGCGACGTCGGCGATCTGCATGCTCACGAGGGACGGTCCCGAAGACTTCTTGCCCGTGTAGGAAGCAACGCCGGAACGGGCGATGTAGTTGATGTCGTGCCCCGCCCGGTCGCGCAGGGGCCCCGTCTGGCCGTACCCGGTGATGGAGCAGTAGACGATGCGGGGATTCACTTTTCCGAGGGAGTCGTAGTCGAGGCCGAGCTTGGCCATGACGCCGGGACGGAACTGCTCGACAACGACGTCATAGTCGGCAAGCAGGCGGTGTACGACTTCGATGGCCTTGGGGATTTTCAGGTTGAGGGCCATGCTCCGCTTGTTGCGGCCGAGATACGCCGACGCCGCGGAGAGCTTTGTTTCCGGAATGAACGGGGGGAAAAAATCCACCAGGTCCGGCCTGGAGGGCGATACGATGCGCAGCACTTCCGCCCCCATATCGGCCAGGAGCATGGTGGCGTAAGGTCCGGGCAGGAGGGTTGTAAAATCGAGAACCTTCAGTCCTTGAAGAGGTCCGGCCATCACTGCCTCCTTTCTTCAGCCTTGCGCCGATGTTACAGTCCCATGAACTTCGCCACGATTCCTTTCATGATCTCGTTGGTGCCGGCAAAAATCCGGGTCACCCGGATGTCCCGCCACGCCCGGGCGATGGGATATTCTTCGCAATACCCATATCCTCCATGCAGCTGGACACATCGGTCCGCGACGCGGCAGGCCATCTCGGTGAGCCAGTACTTGGCCATGGACACCTCGACGGTGACGTTCTTCCCCTCCATGTGGTCGGCGACGAGTTTGTCGATGAACGTCCGGCCGATCTTGATCTCCGTGGCCATCTCCGCGAACTCGAACTGGCTGTGCTGGAACTTGGCGATGGGCTTCCCGAAGGCCGTCCGTTCCCGGCAGTACTTGATCGTCCACTCCAGCATGCACTCCGCCGCCACCTGCGCCCCGATCCCGCAGATCAGGCGCTCCTGCTGAAGCTTCATCATCAGGTTGAGGAAACCCGACCCTTTCGTCCCCAGCCGGTTCTCCGCCGGAATCCGGCAGTCGGTGAAATAGAGTTCCGCCGTGTCCTGGCTGTGCCAGCCGACCTTCTTGATGCGCCGGCCCTTTTCAAAACCGGGCGTCCCCGCGTCGACGAGGTAGAGGTCCACGGCCCGGTGGGGGTTCTCCACCGCCGGGTCCTTGGCCGCCAGGACGAGGACATCACAGTTGATCCCGTTGGAGATGAAGGTTTTCTGGCCGTTGAGGACGATCATGCCGTCCTTCTCGGCGGCGGTGGTGCGGATCGCCGCCAGGTCGCTTCCCGTATTGGGCTCCGTCATGGCGACGGCGGTGATGCAGTCTCCGGTCACGCATCCCGGGAGATATTTCTTCTTCTGCTCCTCGGTTCCGAAGGAGGCGATGTAGGGCACGATGATGTCGCTGTGAAGGGAAGCCGCGAGGCCCGAGAAATTGCACTTTGCCATCTCCTCGCAGACGATGACGGAATACAGGAAATCCGCTCCTACCCCGCCGTACTCCTCGGGAACCCAGGTGCTGAGAAAGCCGTTCTCCCCCATTTTCTGCCAGTAGCTCTTGGGGACGATGCCCGCTTCCTCCCACTCCTCGATGTGGGGAACGATCTCCTTCTCCAGGAAACGCCGCAGGCTCTCGCGAAAAATCTTGTGCTCCTCCGTGAACGTCAGAATCTCCATTGCTCTCCTCCCCTTCGTTTTTTCAATGTTTCAGAAAGATGGACAATGAGCCGTTCCCGCGGATCCGGCTCGATCCGGGCGGGAATGAATGACGGACGATGCTTGTAAAGGATTCTTTTCTCTGCAGAAGTCGCAGGGAAGATCATCCTGCCGGTTTTGGTCCCCATTGAGGAGCTGTCAGGTTTTTATGCGGGCTCGCGCGTTCCGAGCGATGCGTTTTCCTCCTTGAGAGTCGATGATCGGCGGTCGGTACCGGCTGCCACGGAAGACATCCTGGAACGGAGTGACAGGCGGTTTTGAAGAACGGTCAGCGGGATTGGGCGGATTGGAACATCACGCCGGCTCAGAATCGCCTTTGCCCTCCCTCTGGACAAAGGCGGGGACTAAAATAAATTTCAGCACTTCCTTTACCTGGGCAATGTATGTTTCCCGGTCTATCTCCACGATGGAGCGGAAGAACACCTCGCCGGACACGAAGTTGTAGATCCCGTTTATGACCGCCAGGACCTCCAGAAGAGCCCGCGGAGTCGCCTTCTTCCGGCTCTGGATCAGGTTCATGGAACGGGCCATGTCGGCGGTAAACTCGGGAACCTGGATTTCCTGCACGGCCTCTTCCCGGGTGCGGCCGAAATAGCGATGAAGGATGAGGTTGGCGATTTCCGGGTGTTCGAACAGGTAATCCGTCATGACGTCGATCGAAATGGCCAGCCGTTCGCCCAGGGGCTTCCCGTGGATCATCCTTTCCACGTCCCGGAGGCTCTGTCCAAGGTCCTTGTTGATATCCAGGACAACCGCCTCGTACAGGCCCCTCTTGTCCCCCCAGTGATAGTGGAGGGTGGAAACGTCGATCCCCACCTCCTGGGCGATCATCCGGGTCGTGGTTCCATGGTAGCCGTAGTCGCCGAAGATCCGCCGGGCAACGGCCAGGATCCGCGCCTTCATCGATTCGGGATCCTGGCGGGCTTTGTCGAGGGCGGTCTTCATCAAATTGTTCCATCTAATGATTGAAGCATTGTAAAGCAACCTAACCAGAAACCTTCGCCCCTGTCAATTAGAAGGTTCCAGGGCCATTGTCCCGTACATGAGGCCCGCCTTCCCCGGCAGAGGTTCCCGGATCCCCGTCTCCGGAAACCGGGAACAGGCGCATTCCGGCGAAAAAAATGAAGCGCGGCCGGGCGTTTCGATCCGCCCATGGGCCGCGCATTCTTTCGATTTCGCCGCAGGTCAGGCCTTCCCGCCTCCCTTGAAGAACGGCTGAACCAGCTTGAAGAATTCGCCGGAGAAGACCATGAGCGCCTGGTTCCGGTTCTCCAGATTGACGGCCGCCTCCAGGGACGGCGCATCGATGTTCTGGTCCAGGACCCGCTTCGTCAGCTTCAGTGCCCCGACGGACTTGGCGATCATGGGCCGGGCATAGGAAAGGGCGGTCTCCAGGAGAGCCTCCCGCGACACGACCCGGTTGACCAGCCCGATCCGCTCCGCTTCGTCCGCCTTCACTTTCCTGCCCGTCAGGAGAATTTCCGACGACCGGGCAACACCGATCAGGCGGGGCAGGAAGTAGGAGGTTCCCAGTTCGCCTCCGGAGAGGCCGATGTTCGCAAAGGAGGCAATGAAGGAAGCCTCCGGCGCCGCCACCCGGACGTCGCTCGCCAGGGTCATGCAGAATCCGGCGCCCGCGGCCGGTCCGTTGACGGCGGAAATGACCGGCTGGGGAATCCGCCGGAGGCCCAGGACCAGGGAGCCGTAGCGCTCCTGGACGATCCGGAGAAAGTTTTCCGGGTCGGAAAAGGCTTGCGTATCCTTGTGGACGACTGCGTCGTTCAGATCTGCGCCGGCGCAGAATCCGCGGCCTTCCCCGGTCAGGATCAGGACCCGGATGGCGTCGTCCTTCGACAGAAGGGAAAACAGCTCTCCGAATTCGTCCAGCATCATGATGTTGACCGCATTGAGCTGTTCCGGCCGGTTCATGGTGACAAGCCCCACCCGGGGCTCGACTTCTTCAAACCTGAATGTCTCGAATTCCTTCATTTCCTCATCCTTTGGATTGTTTTTTCATCTCTTGGTCCCGGAGTTCCCGGCGCAGGATCTTTCCCACGTTGCTCTTCGGAAGTTCGCTTGTAAACTCGATGATTTTGGGAACCTTGTAGGCGGCCAGGTGCGCCTTGCAGTGGGCGATGACCTCGTCCGCCGTCATCTTCTCGCCTCCTTTCAGGACAACAAAGGCCTTGACCGTCTCCCCCCGGTAGGTGTCGGGAACACCGATGGTACAGGCCTCGAGAATCTTGTCGTGCTGGAAGAGGATCTCGTCGATGTCCTTGGGATAGATGTTGTAGCCCCCGGCGACGATCATGTCCTTTTTTCGGTCCACGATGCGGAAATACCCTTCCTCATCCATGATGCCGATGTCCCCCGTGTAAAGCCAGCCGTCGCGGATGGCCAGGGCCGTCTCGTCGGGACGCTTGTAGTACCCCGTCATCACCTGGGGGCCTTTGATGCAGATCTCGCCGGCCTCACCGGGCTTGAGAACCGTAGTGCCCTCGTCCAGGTCGACCACCTTCAGTTCCGTATTCGGAAGCGGCAGCCCGACCGTGCCCGCCTTCACCTTCCCCCCCCAGGGGGTCGCCGTGGCGAAGGCCGTGTTTTCCGTCATCCCGTAGATCTCGTAGACGTCCTTGCCGGTCAGCTTTTTCAGATCCTGCACGGTGTCGGCGGCGATGGGGGATGCCCCGGTGAAGAAGCCCTTGAGGAAGGACTTGTCCATGCTGCGGAACTCCTTGTCGGCCAGGAGCCCGACAAAGATGGAGGCCACGCCGGGCAGGAAGTTCGGCTTGTACTTCTTCACGGTCTCGATGAGGATGCCCGGCTCCGGCCGCGGGATGATCGTCGAGGTCCAGCCACTTCCGATGGTCAGGTTCTGGCTCGCGGTGTAACCTGCCGAGTGGAAGATGGGATAGGTTCCCACGATGTGCACCTCCCCGTCCTTGAGATCGGGCAGCCAGGCACGGAAGATCTGGACGACGGAGGAGAGGTTCGCATGGGTCAGCATCGCTCCCTTGGAAACACCCGTTGTTCCCCCCGTGTAGATCAGCGCACCCAGCTTGTCCCATCGGGACCGGTCCGGGACAGGATTCGAGGAGGCCTTGTCCATGAGGGTCATGAACTCGTGAACGTCTTTCCGGGGGTCCACCTTCCGGTACATGGCCTTCTTCACGAAGGGGAAGAGCTGCTTCTTCGGGAAGGGCAGGTAGTCGTTGATATGGCAGGTGATGATCGCCTCGACGCTCGTCTGCCCCTTCAGGGCAAGCGCCCGGGGCAGGAGCAGATCGAGGGTGATGAGGAACCGGGCGTCGCAGTCCTTCAACTGGTGCGCCAGTTCCTTTTCCGTGTAGAGGGGGTTGTTCATGGCCGTCACGGCCCCGAGCCGGTGGACGGCATGGCAGGCGATGATCAGTTGGGGAAGGTTGGGCAGGAGCATCCCCACCTTGTCACCCTCCTTCACGCCCAGGTCAATGAGCGCGTTGGCGAAGCGGTTCACGAGGGCGTCCAGCTCGCGGTAGGTGATCCGCCGGCCCATGTAGATGAAAGCGATGTGGTTAGGAAAATTCTTGGCCGACCGGATCAGGGCCTGCGCCGTCGTGATTTTCTGAAATTCGATCTCCGGGGGCACTCCCGGGGCATACGATTTGTGCCAGATTCTCTCAAAAGCCATTGACCCAATCCTCCTGCAAATATTTCAGGGCTGGCCGGCAAAACGGTCCTCGCAACCCGCGCTGTTTTCCGGACCGGGAAACGTCCGGGCCGCTCACAGCCGCCTCCGTGAATGGAAGCGGCAGGAGCGGAACAACCTTCATCAGGCGGCGCGAATCCGCATTCGCCTTGGCGCATGACCCCCGATTGCTTCTTGCCACTGCGGAGGAAATCCGTCTTACGAGACTTCCTGCATGCTTTTCCGGAGCTCCCGCTTGAGCACCTTGCCCACGGCGCTCATGGGCAGGGTATCCACGAATTGAATAACCTTCGGCACCTTGTAGGGCGCCACCGCCTTCTTCATGTAATCGGTAATCTTCTCCCGCATCGCCTCATCGCCTTTGCAATTCGGTTTCAGGATCACAGCGCAGGCCACGAGTTCCGAACCCGGCCTTTTCGGGTCCGGCAGGCCGATGGTCGCGGCGTTGTCGATGTCCGGATGGGCCATAAGGGCGTCGTCCACGACCCGGGTGAAGACCTTGAAGCCGGATACGCTCACCATGTCCTTCAGCCGGTCCACGATGAAGAAGTATCCGTCCTCGTCCATGACCGCCACGTCGCCTGTATAGATCCACCCGTCCCGGAGGGTATTGGCCGTTTCCTCGGGCTTGTTGTGGTATCCCAGGGAAAAGACCTGGGGGCCCCGGGCAACCATTTCCCCGGGCTCCCCGAGGGGAACTGTCATTCCGGTCTCAGGATCCACCAGCTTCACCTCCGTATCGCAGACGGGCATGCCGACGGACCCGACCTTCTTGACCCCCTTCAGCGGCAGGGCGACAATGACCGGGCTGGTCTCCGTCATGCCGCAGACCTCGATCACCTTTCCCTTCCCGACGACTTCCTCGAACTCCCGGATGTTCTCGGCCGGGAACGCCGCGGCGCCGCTGACGAAGAACCGAACCCCGGAGAAATCGAGGGCCCGGAACTCGGGCAGCTTCAACAATTCCAGGTAGATGGTGGGCACATTGACGGTCATCGTCGGGCGATAGGTCTCCATGGCCTTCACGAAGTACTGGAGGTCCCGCGGATTGGGAATGATGATGTTCGTGGATCCCATTGCCATGTTCCACATGACCATAAAATTTCCCGCCTGGTGGAACATGGGGAAGGCGGACATCGCGACGTGTTCTCCCATCGGATAGCCCAGCCAGGCGTTGAGCTGCGTCATGTGGCCGACGATGTTGTCGTTCGTGAGGAGCGCCCCTTTCGGGGGTCCCGTCGTCCCGCCCGTGTACATCATGAGGCAGGCGGCGCCCGGATCGACCTTCACATCGATCGGATCGGCCGGCATGGACCCGATGGCCTCCCTGAAGCCGAGTGTCTCGATCCCGGGGATCGGGGTCACTGGAGAAGCGGGGACATCCTGGGGCATATAGTCGAAGATGGAGGCCACCACGACAACCTTCACGCCCGTTTCGCCGACGGCCTGCTTCACGACGGGGAACAGCAGATCCGCCGTGATCAGGACCTTCGCTCCGGAATCGTTCAACTGGTAGGCAAGCTCTTCGGCGGTAAGCAGCGGGCTCACCCCCGTGAAGATGCAGCCCGCCTTCTGGGTGCCGGCGGATCCGATATAGCTGGCGGGGATGTTGGGCATGTGGAAACCGACCACGTCGCCGGGCCGGCACCCCGTTTCAATCAGAAACCGGGCGAACCGGTCGGACAGTTCGTCCAGTTCCCGGTACGTAATCTCCGTTCCCATGTAAAGGAGGGCAACCCGGGAGGGGACCTCCTGGAAGGCCTTCCGCAATGCGTCGGCGTAAGATATGGAAGGATATTCGAGTTTCTCTGGAACCGCCCTGTCATAGTTGCGCAGCCAGGGCCTCGCCGCGTATACATCATCCATGTCACTCTCCTTCACGGACCGCGCCGCACCGGATTTCCGGGGAACTGCAGATGTCCCGATTCCGCAAGAGTGCCGGTGGGACGCTCACGCCATGGGAAACCTGCGCGATCCGTCCTAAAAAAATGTTAACATTCAGAGACAGCCTCCGCTCACGTAGAGGCAAACTGCTCCACGAGGAGAAACTTCTGGACTTTTCCCGTCGGGGTCATGGGAAGATTGTCCACGAAAATGATTTTTTTCGGGGCCTTGAAATGGGCGATCCGCTCGCGGCCGAAGGCGATGAGTTCATCTTCCGTCACCTCGCGGCCGGGAAATGGGATGATGACGGCCGTCACCATCTCGCCCCAGGTGTCGTCGGGCAGGCCGATGACGGCGCACTGCAGGACCGCCGGGTGGCCCATCAGCATCTCCTCCACCTCGATCGCATACACATTCTGGCCGCCCGTGATGATCATGTCCTTCTTCCGGCCGGCCAGGTATAGAAACCCCTCTTCGTCGAAGCGTCCCAGGTCGCCGGTGTAGAACCAGCCGTCCTTGAACATATCCTTCGTCTTTTCCTCGTTCTTGTAATAACCCGCTGTGACGGCAACTCCCCGGCCGATGATCTCGCCCACTTCACCGACGGGAACGTCTTTGCCCTGAAAGTCCACGATCCGCACATCCGCCCCGAAATAAAGCGTCCCGACGGACTCGGGCTTGCGCTCCTTGTCCTTGGGCCCGATGTTGACCAGGAGGCCGGTCTCCTGAAGCCCGTAAAACTCATAGAGGTTTGGACACAGCCGTTTCTTGACCTGCTCCTGAAGCGCCACGGAAAACGGCGAGGAGCAGAAGACGAGGGCGCGCAGCGAGGAAAGGTCGTACTTTTCGACGTCCGGAAGGGCGAGAACGAAGCTTGCCATGGTGGGCACCCAATTGGAGATGGTCACCTTCTCCTGCTCGATGACCCCCAGAATCTTCGACAGGTCGAACTGGTGAATGACGTTGCGGGCCCCCGCAAAAAGCGCGCAGGCCGACCAGGCAAAGCCGACGCGTCCGTAAATCGGAAACACGGTCATGACCACGTCGTTCGGCGTCACGTCGTGCATGTAGATCATGGTCGGGCCGCCGCCGGCGTTGTTGTACTGCGAGAGCATGTAGGCCTTCGGCAGCCCCGTGGTCCCGGAGGTCAGGTTGAGGTACTGGGGATCCTCCTCGGTGATCTCCACGTCCGGCTCCTCCGGCGAGGACTTGAGGATGAGTTCTTCATAAGACACGGCAAAATCCGGAATCTCATTCCCGAAACAGACGAAACGCTTGATCGCCGGGAGCTGCGGGCGAAGTCCCTCGACAAGCGCTGTGAAGGAAGCGTCGAAAATCAGGTTTTCCGTACCGCAGAAGACCATCAGCTCGACCATCTCCTGGGGTGACAGGCGATAGTTGAGCGGCAGCCCGATGCTGCCTATCTTGCCCAGGGCAAGATAGGTCTCCACGATTTCGTGGCGGTTGTAGGAAAGGAAAGCGGTGTTGTCTCCTTTCTTGATGCCGAGTCCCAGAAGCCCGTTCGCCAGGCCGTTGATCCGCTGGTTGACCTGCCGGAAGGTGAGGCGACGGCCCGTCGTCATGCAGCTGATCGCCTCCCGGTCACCGTAGCGTACAGCGGCGACCTTCGGATAGTTACCGATCGTAAACGTTCCCGTTGCTTTTCCTGACATGTATTCCTCCTTTACAAGCCGAATGAAAAATCCTTTTCAAACCGTTCTTCCGTAATGAAGTTCTACAATCAGCAGCGAATGGGCGATATTCCCCGGTTCCTCCCGGTCGGTATCTGCGGCGCCCGGGACCGGGCCGGCCCGCCTGAAAAAGAAATAAACCGCTCCGGCCGCTCAGGCCCGTACCGGAGGGAATTCGTCTTCCTTTACTGCAACCCGGCAATGCTCCGGATCAGTCCCCGACAAAATGGGGCTTCCGCTTCTCCATGAATGCCGCCACGGCCTCCATCAAATCCTTGCTCGGCAGGATCGCAGAGTTCATCTGCGCTATGTAATCGAGCCCCGGGAAAACACCGTTGTCCCGGTTGAACAGGATGGACTCCTTGACGCCCTGCACCGTCATGGGAGGATTGGCGGCGATCTCCTCCGCCAGCGCTCGTGCCCCCTGATGGAGGGCTTCGCGGTTCTCATAAAGGCGGTTGATGTAACCGATCCGCAAGGCCTCCTCGGCGGTGAAATCCCTTCCCGTCAGGGCCAGCTCCCGGAACAGCCCCTGGCCGACAATCGTGGGGAACCGCTGCAGAGTGCCCACATCGGCCACGATCCCGATGCGCGTCTCCCGGATCGAGAAAATGGCATCCTGGGAGGCCAGGCGGATGTCGGAGGCGCTTGTCAGGTCGATGCCGCCGCCGACGCAGTGGCCGTGTACGGCGGCTATGACGGGCTTCCGGCAGCGCTCCACGGCGCTGATGCAGTCCTGGAGCCACCGGATCTTCCATCTTGTCTTCTCGCGCCCCGATGCGGACCCGTCCCCGAGGATCGCCGCCCCCTCGACCAGGTCCAGACCGGCACAGAACGTCTTCCCCTCGGCTCGGACGACAACGACCCGGACCTCCGGATCGTCGTTGAACCGCCCGAAATGCTCCGTGAGTCCGGAGAAAAAATCGAACGTCATGCAGTTCCGCTTCTCCGGCCGATCGAGGATCAGCCAGGCCACATGTCCTTCCTTTTCCACCCTGAAGGGAGCCTTTTCAGCCATCGTTCCTCCTTCCCCGGTCCATGCCGGTTCTTTCAAAGGCCGCCGTCACACCTGCGGCCGCGGTCCGCTGTCTTCCCTACAGCCCCATGAAGCGCGCGATGATGACCTTCATGATCTCGTTGGTGCCGGCGAAAATCCGGGCCGCCCGGCAGTCCCGCCAGGCGCGCGAGATCGGATATTCATCGCAGTACCCGTAGCCGCCGTGAAGCTGCATGCACCGGTCGGCCACCTTGAAGGCCAGGTCCGTCGTCCAGTACTTGGCCATGGACGTCTCGATGACGATGTTGCGGCCCTCCATGTGGTCCGCCACCAGCTTGTCGATGAAGGTCCTGCCCAGCTTGATTTCCGTCGCCATCTCCACGATCTCGAACTGATTGTGCTGGAACTTGGAGATCGGCTTCCCGAATACCGTCCGCTCGCGGCAGTAGGGGATGGTGATGTCGAGCATGTATTCCGCTCCGGCGATGGCCACGACGGAGCAGACCAGGCGCTCCTGCTGGAGCTTCTGCATCAGCTTTAAAAAGCCCGTGCCCTTTTCCCCCAGCCGGTTCTGCTTCGGAATCCGGCAGTCCGTAAAATAGAGTTCCGCCGTGTCCTGGCTGTGACAGCCGGCCTTTTTGATCCTCCTGCCCTTCTCGAAGCCCGGCGTGTCCGCCTCCACGAGATACAGGTCCACCGACGCGTGGGGGTTCTTCTCGGACGGGTCCTTGGCGGCCAGGACGCACAGGTCGCAGTTGATCCCGTTCGAGATGAACGTCTTCTGGCCGTTTATGACGACGAAGTCGCCGTCCTCCACGGCCGTTGTCTTCATGGCCGCCAGATCGCTCCCCGCGTTGGGCTCCGTCATGGCCACCGATGTGATGATGTCGCCGCTCACACAGCCGGGAAGATACTTTTGCTTCTGATCTTCCGTCGCGAACGACACGATATACGGGACGACGATGTCGCTGTGGAGCCACGTGGAGAAGCTCGACAGGTTCGCCCGGGCCAGCTCTTCGATCACAATCATCGAGTAGAGGAAATCCGCTCCCGGTCCGCCGTATTCCATGGGAACGGAAGTACCCAGGAATCCCTGCTGTCCCATCTTCAGCCAGACGCTCCGGGGAACGATGCCGGCATCTTCCCATTCTTCGGCGTGAGGTGTCAGTTCGTTCGCAACGAACCTTCGTGCCGTGTCGCGGAAGATCCCGTGCTCTTCCGTATAATTCAGAATGTCCATGATCTGTCTCCTTGGCGATATGCCGATGAATCCGAAATGGATAAATGCCGCCGCCACGGAGCCCTTTGCTGCCGGGCGGCATAAAATACATGCGGAATGCTGCGGTCGACGGCCGGGAGATGGTCCTTCCACCGGTGGCCGCCCCTGGAGATCACAGGAAATCGCTGATTGATCGAGTGACGTTTCAAGGGGTCGATGCGCGCTTCATCGCAGAGTGAACCAGTCTTGCAGGAATGGATGTCCATCTCCCGTTCCGGCGGGTTTTGTCCCCGGTTTTTCCTGATGGATGGAACAGACGCCGGATTCAGGTCTTTCCCGTCACGTCGGCAGCAGTATGGCGCGGAGGCGTGGACGACAACCTCCCGGGGAATCGCTCGTTCGGCTGTCTCACAGAAACCGTGTTGCCTGAACCGTCCAGAGAGCCCATGATCGGCATCGGAAAACTCCACCCTGATGGGCTCTGGGTGTACACGGACTTTTTTTGCAGGGCGGTTTTCATCGCATTGTTCCATCGCTATGTTCCATCCGATGGTTCCATCAAATGATTAGTACCTATCCATGCCGCCCTTTCCTGTCAAGAAAAAAATGACGGGATGCCTTCCACCCGTTTCAAGGCGGTTCGTTCTTCGGTTAACGAATCTTTAACAAAGTCGAAGGTTTTTCTGAAATCAGGTTCCGCCCGGCCGGTCGCGCCGGCACCGATGATTCTGCAGGCAAAATGGAGTGAAAAATGATAGTATTCGGCATGTTTTGTTGAGCCGTCTCCCTTCCGGACGGACGTTATCGGTTTTTTTACTACCGGTCGCCGGAGACGCGCCAGAGAAGTCATTTCCTGGATAATCCCGAACAACGGCATTGCAGGAGCCCGTAACCTCTGCTTGGTAAGACCGCCCTGTGCAAGTCACTTTCGGACGTTTCGAACGAACGGCCTTATTGGCCATCCCCGGGGAGGAACCTCATCATGCAAACAAAACGAGTCATGGTCGTCCAGGTCGCCCTCTTCCTTTTCTTCCTGTCCGGTTTTGCCGTCCCGCCATCCGCCTCGGCAGAGGGAAAAGGGAATTGGGCTGCCACCGTATACGGCGCCGTCCAGACCCACAGCGATCTCACGGGAACATTCACCAATCCCGATTTCGACAGCGCCTATCACTTCGTGGCCTTCGCCGTCTCCCGCCGGATGTGGTCGTGGACGCGCCATATCGACTGGGAGCTGGAAGGGCAGGCGGTGAAGCATTTCGGGGACCAGAACCACATGGAGTTCAATGCCCTTTTGATCGCCCGCTGGCTCACCTTTCCCTGGGACTCCTACCTGGACACGAGCTTCGCCGTCGGCAACGGCCTTTCCTACGCCACCCGCACGCCGCGGATCGAGGAGATCCAGCACGACAAGACCAGCCAGCTTCTGGATTACATGCTCTTCGAGCTGACGTTCTCCCTTCCGGAGCAGCCCCGCTGGAGCCTCGTCCTGCGCATCCATCACCGGTCGGGGGTTTACGGTCTCTTCAACGGCGTCCATGGAGCGTCAAACGCCCTCGGCGCGGGTCTGAAATATCATTTTTAAAGATAACCTGGCATGGTTCGATACAGATACAGAGACAGGCGATTCGCCTGTAATACTTCCCAAAAGAAAACGAATGCCGGTTTTTCCCTGGCGGCGGCCTTCCTGGGGCTCCTGCTGGCACTGGGGGGGTGCGCAGGCCGGCAGGGTCCGGTTCTCTATCCGAATCCTCATCTCCAGACCGTCGGGGAGGCGCAGGCGCAGAGGGACATCGAGGAGTGTGAAAGCATGGCGGATGCATACATCAGGACGAACCCGGGGGCGGACACGGCAAAGAGCACTGCGGCGGGAGGGGCCGCCGGGGCCGTTGTCGGGGGAGCCGCCGGGGCCGTCACCGGCAGCCTGGGTCGGGGTATCGGCGTGGGCGCCGCGGTCGGCGCGGCTTCGGGCCTTGTCAGGGGAGTCGCCAAAGCCTCCCGGCCGTCCCCGCTCTACAAACGGTTCGTCGACAAGTGCCTGCGGGACAGGGGATACGAGCCGCTGGGTTGGGAATGAGAAGCACTGGAGCGGCTCAAATCTTCGCCGCCTCGATGAACAGTGGGAGGAAGACCGTCAGGTCCTCGACGATTCCGTAATGGGCGACTCGGAAAATGGGAGCGTCGGGATCCCGGTTGACGGCGACGATGCAGCGGGATCCCTTCATCCCGGCCAGATGCTGGGACGTTCCGGAGATCCCGCAGGCCACGTAGAGATCCGGCGTGACCGTCCGGCCCGTGAGACCGACCTGGTACCGGTATCCCAGCCAGCCCTGATCGCAGACGGGGCGGGAAGCGCCCACGGCGGCATTCCGGAACAGGCCGGCCATGCGCCGGATCAGATCCAGGTTCTCTTCCCGTCCGATCCCCCTCCCCGCCGAGACGATGACATCCGCCTCCTCCAGGTCCGCGCCTTCCTCCTCGCCCCGCTTCTCCCCGGATAAAACGATTTTTCCCCGCCCCGGCACCGCCTTGCGGATCCGGACGAGATCCGTCGCCGCTTCTCCCCCCGTACCGACGCACATTTCTCCCGCAAAATCTCCGCCCGTCACGCCGGGCAGAACCGTCAGGACGGCGCAGGATGTCTCCGGCGCGATTTCCATCCGCATCCGCCCCCGGCAGACGGAACGGAGGAACGTCCGCCGGCCGTCCCGGAGGGCAAACACCTCCACGGCGGTGATGCAGGCGGCTCCCAGTCGGATCGCCAGGGCGGGGGCCAGATCGGCTCCGCGCGCATCATGGGCCAGAACGACATGGAGGGGATCAAGCTCCCGGAGGAGCGAGGCCAGAGCCAGGACGGCATCCTCCCCACAGGCGGGATCGAGCGCCGCCCCCCGAAGGGCGAATACGGGAAGTCCCGTTTCCGCTGCAATCATACGGGCGGCAGCTTCCGGCTCAACTCCGCACGTCACGACAGCGGTCTCCGCCGCCGGAGCGGCGGAGAGGAGCCGGGCGGCCGAGATCGTCTCGAAGGTTCCCGGAAGGGGACTTTCGCCGCTGTGCCAGACGACGGCAACGGTCTCGATATTCTTCAGGGAGGGGGATGGTTCCGTCATGGTGGTCCCGGACCTGTTCGGGAGGCTACTTCGAAAGCTTCGAGCGGAGCTTCTCTTCCTTCTTCCGCTGTTTCGCCAGGGTCTTCAGGGCTTTTTTGTCCGCCCCGGAAGCGGCGGCCGGCGTTTCCATCCCGGGAGACGGGAGAACGGACGGGCGTCCTTCCGCCCCCCTGCCCGGTCCCGGGCCATCCGGTCCTTCCGGACCGGGCAGCGTCTCCGGATCTCCTGTCATCGCAGTGGTTCCGGCAGATTCGATCCGGGCGGGCGGAGCCGCACGCTCCGACTTCCTTTTCCGGATCCTGGCCATGACCGCCTGGGCGAAACTCTTGCCGAACTGGCCGATGAATCCCGCCAGCAGCACAAGCAGAACCCACTTGAGGATGTCCCATGTGGCAATGTCCGTCACGGTGTGGCGCCTCTCAGGATGGTCCGCTCGATAAAATCGCAGAGGGCAGGGATGTCGTCCGGCCCGAACCGGGGAACCGAAGGCGGCAGGGGAGATTCCGAAACCACGGCGACACAGTGGTCGTCGGGACCGCAGAGCCGCTCGGCATGGACCTCCGGCCGGAACACCTCGATCTTGGGATGGGGATTCTTTTTGAATCCCTCCGCCAGGACCAGATCCACATCGCGGACGTAGAGGTCCCGAAGCTCGGCCATTGTGTAATCCCGGGGGGCATCCGCCACGACGGCCACCTGGTGAGGGGAGGCCACGACGGTCATGAAGGCGCCGGCGTTCCGGTGGCGCCAGCTGTCCTTCCCCTCGTGGTCCATCTGGAAGCCGTGGCGGTTGTGCTTGATCGTCGCCACTCGCCAGCCTCTCCGTACAAGTTCCGGAATCAGCCGCTCGATGAGGGTCGTCTTGCCCGTGTTGGACTTGCCGACAATGGACAGAATTGGGATTTCTCCCCTTCCCGGTGTTGTGCTCATGAGACGGCGGCTCCCGGGCCGGCTGGCCTGAAACGTCCCTCGCGGCCCTCCCGGTCCGGTTTCAAGCGGATCGGGGGCGGAAGGGAGAAAAGATGTATTCCTTGTCCTGGACGGCAAAGGCGACCCGCTCCTCCTCGTTGGCCATGATCCTGCCCTCGATGATCCGCTTGCAGCCGAAATCGTAGAAGGTAATCTGGTGAGTCGGAATCCGGTCTTCCGGCATGCCCGGGAAAGACCGGGTCTTTTCCTCCACCGACAGTTCCCGGACGGTGAGTTTCTGGCACCGCTCCCGGCTCTCCTCTTCTCCCAGGCGGATCTGGACCAGGTAATTGCCGTGAAACGAGATGGGCATCCGGATTTTCATCGGTTCTCCCTCCTCTGTCAGGTTGGAATTTCTTATCATATGCCGGATGAAATGTCATGGCGGGGATGGGGCGCGGGGGCCGATTTATCATGCAGTCCGCCTTCTTTTGTGCTATCGTCCCCGCATTCATGGGTGATTCCGCCCGTCCGCTCTTCCGTCATGCTACCCGCCCATGATCCCGCCGCCGGACGGATTCGCTTCAGGAGAGGAGAACTCGAATGGATCTTGGCGATCTGGTCCTGGTAGATGATCCCCGTCACCCCCTGAACGGCTGCCAGGGGAAGATCGTGGGCAGGAGAGGTCTGAGGATTCCCGATGACCTGTGGATGCTTGTTTACGTCCCTTCCCGGATGCGGAGTTTTCTGATCCCCCGGTCCATGCTGAAGATGGAGGAGCGCAACGACGTTCCGCCACGGACGCTCCAGTAGGCTCACCCCTTCCAGGTCTCGATCCCGCGGCTGGTAACAATGCCCGTCACCAGTTCCCGCGGCGTCAGGTCGAAGGCCGGGTAATACCCGTTTACGTCCTCCCCGGTAATGGGAATCCCCCGGAACGTCAGAACCTCGGTGGGGTCCCGCTCCTCGATGGGGATGTCTTCCCCCCGGGCCGTCCGGCGATCCGGCCCGCCGTAGGCAAGCACCCAGAAAGGAATACAATACCGATCCGCGCAGATGGCCAGCTGCAGGGTCCCAACCTTGTTGGCCACCGTTCCGTCGAGGGCCACCCGGTCGGCGGCGGTGAAGACCTTCTGCACCATCCCCCGGGACATGCAGTGGGCCGCCATGTTGTCGGTGATGAGCGTGACGGGGATGCCCATCTGGCTGATCGACCAGGCAGTCAGGCGCGCGCCCTGCAGGTAGGGCCTGGTCTCCGTGCAGAGGACCCGGATGTCCTTCCCTTTTTCCCGGGCGAACCGCAGCATGTAAAGGAGGGCGCCCCCGGCAAAGCAGTGGGTCAGGATCGCCTCCCGGTCGGCCAGGAGCTTCTCGGCGTGACGCCCCGTGTCTTCGGAGATCCGCCGCTGCCGGTCCAGGACACTTTGTAAAAATGAAAGGATTTTCTCCGCCGGAGGAGGTCCGTCCGGGTTTTCCGCCAGCTTTCCCAGGAGCCGGTCGAGCAGAGCCGCCAAGTGATAGCCAGTCGGCCGGGTCGCCTTCAGCCGCGCCGCCGCCTTATCCAGAAAAGCCCTGCTGTCCCGATCGCCCCTTCGTTCCGTCTCCCGGGCAGCCAGGTACAGCCCGTATCCGGCGGTAACGGCGATGTCTCCGGCCCCCTGGACGACCATGTCCTCGATGGCCCGGGCCACCGCTTCATGATCAGGGCATGACACCCGGACGATCTCCCGGGGAAGCCGTCGCCGGTCCACCAGGACGAGGCGATCCCCTTCAAGATAGACGTTGTTTTCCAGGTGCAGCAGCAGGGGTTCCATGTCCTCGAAAAACGTCCCTGTGCAGGGGCCTCAGCGCCCGCCTCCACTCTTGAACTTCCCGGCCGCCTCGATGAACCGGGCGAACAGGGGGTGGGGACTCGTCGGCCGGGACTTGAACTCGGGGTGGAACTGGCAGCCCAGATACCAGGGATGGTCCTTGATCTCGACGATTTCCGCCAGGCGGCCATCGGGAGAGGTACCGGTAATCCGAAGCCCCTTTCCGGTGAGGGTCTCCTTGAAGTCGTTGTTGAACTCGTAGCGGTGACGGTGGCGCTCCTGTATATCCCCGTGGCCGTAGGCCTCGAAGGCGAAGGACCCCTCCTCGAGGAGGCAGGGATAGGCCCCCAGGCGCATCGTTGCGCCCTTCTCCGTCACAACCTTCTGTTCCGGCAGGAGATCGATGACCGGGTACGGCGTCTCCTCGTCGAATTCGGAGCTGTTGGCCTGTCCCATCCCGCAGACAAACCGGGCGAATTCCACCACGGCCATCTGCATGCCCAGGCAGATCCCGAAGAAGGGTATCCCCTTCTTCCGGGCATGGTGAATGGCCGTAATCATGCCCTCGATGCCCCGGTTTCCGAAGCCCCCGGGAACCAGGACTCCGTCGGCTCCGTCCAGCTGGTGGCCCAACCCCTCCTTCTCGATTTTCTCCGAATCGACGAACCGGAGGTTCACCCGGCAGTCGTTGGCAATGCCGCCGTGGACGAGGGCCTCGTTGAGACTCTTGTAGGAGTCGGTCAGGTTTACGTATTTCCCCACGATGGCGATGCAGACCTCGCCGGAGGGGCTGATCATCCGGTCCACTACCGTCTCCCAGGCCTCCAGGTGGGGCTGGCCGGTCCACATGTTGAGAAGGTCGATGATCTTGCCGTCCAGACCCTCCCGGTGGAAATTCAGCGGGACCTGGTAGATGCAGCTGGCGTCCTTGGCGGTAAAGACGGAGGCCACCTCGACGTTGCAGAACAGGGCGATCTTCGCCTTGATGTCCTCGGTGAGGAAATCCTCCGTCCGGCAGAGGAGAATATCCGGCTGGATGCCGATCTCCCGGAGGGCCTTCACGCTGTGCTGGGTGGGTTTGGTCTTCACCTCCCCCGCCGTCTTGATGAAGGGCACCCAGGTCAGGTGGATGAAGATGGCGTTCTGCCGTCCCACCTCGTTGCGGAACTGGCGGATGGCCTCCAGGAAGGGCAGGCTCTCGATGTCGCCCACGGTCCCGCCGATCTCCACGATGGTCACATCGAAGCCTTCCGCGGTTTTCCGGATGAAATCCTTGATCTCGTTGGTGATGTGTGGAATCACCTGGACCGTCTTGCCCAGGTAGTCCCCCCGGCGCTCCTTGGTGATGACGGCATAGTAGACCTGCCCTGTCGTCAGGTTGTTGCACCGGCCCATGCGCGTGCTGGTGAACCGTTCATAATGCCCCAGGTCCAGGTCCGTCTCGGCGCCGTCGTCGGTGACGAAGACTTCCCCGTGCTGAAAGGGGCTCATGGTTCCCGGGTCGACGTTGATGTAGGGATCCAGTTTCTGGTTCGTGACCCTGAGTCCCCGCGATTCCAGAAGCGCCGCGATGGACGCCGCCGCCAGCCCTTTCCCCAGGGAGGAAAGGACCCCGCCCGTAACGAAGATGTATTTGGTCGTTTTCATGCTTGCTCCAGCATCTGCTTGATTTTCCCGGCGATCACCTCGGGTGGTTCGCTCAGGAGGACTTCGAGGGTGAAGGATTCCAGGTATTGGTCTTTCCAGGCCAGGTTGTATTCGTTCACCAGGTTCCGGATCTCGTTGTAGGCATAACCGATGACCTCCACTTTCTCGCGGAGGGTCAGGGCTTCATTGTACCGGACATGGATCAGGAGGAGATGCCGGACCATTCCCCCCTTGAGCAGCGGAACGATCACGATGGAGGCCCCGTCGGATTTTCCCCGCCCCACATAGACGCGGCCCGTCCGGACAATCGTCCGTTTCGTCCCCATGAGCGTTTTCGTCCCCTCCGTGCGGGAGGCCATTTCGAGGGACACGCCGCCCCGCTGGCGGATCGCGATTGTGGTCTGGTCGACGGGTCTCCCGTCATCGTCCAGGCGGTCGATCGCGTAGAGGGTGTACCCGTTGATCGCGGCCACCGCCGGCTGAATCCGGCGGAGAACGATGATGTCCCTGGAGGACAGGTCCTTCACGGTAAAACCGAGATCCCGGAACAGGTCGAAGAAGATTCCCCGGAGAGGCACTACCTTGCGACTCGTTCCGACGGTGACGGTCTTCGCCTGGTGGCGGATGGCGTCGACCGGACGGGAGAGATCCTCCGCCGCCTGGGCAAGGGTGATATCCAGGAGGTCCAGCGGTGTGACCGGTCCGTTGTCGCCCCGGAAGTCATACCAGAAGTCCTCCAGGGGAAGCTTGCCCATCGCGTATTTCAAGAGGAGCATGATGTCCGAAACGGCCTTGACGCTCGTCGCGGAAAAGGCCCCCTCGTCCCGGAGTTTATGGAAGGTGTTGGAAAAATCGCGGATCATGCGGCGGAACGTCCGATCCGCCATCCGCTCGTAGAACGTCACCGCCCGGCCTGTCGGATCCACCATGGACTGCTGGATCCGGTTCCGGAAATCCCTCAGAAACAGGGAATCCTGATGAATGCTGCAAGCGGCGTAATAGCCCCACAGGTGGCCCGCAAGGGTATTCAGGATCACCGGAAGGGGCATGCGGGCCGGCGGGATGGGGATGACCGAATCGGCCAGGGCATCGAACCGCTCTTCGCCCTCGTCGGCGAACACGACCACGGCGGCCTTGTGGGCCTTGAAGATGGCCACGTCCTTCACCAGGTCGCCCACGACCGTTTCCGGATTGCCGGCGGCGCAGACAATGATCAGGGGCTCCGCCGACAGGTCGATGTGCTTCTTGTTCTCCGTCACGTCCGAGGAAATCGTCCGATAGCACAACTCGCTCAACTTGATGCGGATCTCGTCCGCCGCCGCCTTGTTGGGCCCGCTGCCCACGATGGCCCAGTAGCGCTTCCGTTTCGCCAGGAGTTCCGCCGAATACCGGACAAGATCCTTCCGGGCCAACACCCGCTTCATCATCTCCGGGGCCTGTTCAAGGCTGGAAAGCTCTTCGGCGATGTCTTCATCGGAGAGGGAGCCCATCAGCTGGGCAATGAACAGGGCCAGGATGTGGCCGGCCACGATCTGGGAATAGAAAGCCTTGGTGGACGCCACGGACATCTCGATGTCCCGTCCGTCACTGGTATAGAAAACTCCGTCCGACTTCGATGTGATGTCGGACTGCCGCCGGTTGACGATGGCGACCACCCGGGCTCCCCGCTCATGGGCCATGGCCACGGCCCGGTTCGTATCCGTCGTGGTTCCCGACTGGGTGATGGGCACTACCAGCATATCCTTCAAATCATCTTCCAGGGAAAAGCCGCTGAGTTCCGAGGCAACCTTTCCTTCCACCCGGATACGGGTTCCCCGGAGATGCCGCTCCATGGCGTCGGCCACGGCGGAGCCCGCCACGGCGGCCGTTCCGTGGCCGATGACCATGATGCGCCGGATGGTTCCTTCCCGAAGGTCGGATCGAACGGAGAGCGGGACAATATCTTCCCCGATATTGAAGGCGACCTGCGGATCTTCGCCTGCTTTCCGGAGGATCCGGTATTTCCCCCGGAGGGTTTTCCGGATGGAAAGGGCGGATTCGTTGATTTCCTTGAGGAAGAAATGGGCGTGGGTTCCCCGGTCGATATCCCGGGTGGTCATCTCGGCCCGTTTGATCGAAGCGTCGCCGAGGGTAATGGGCGATCCGTCATAGGCAAAGGCACGGATTCCCGCCAGCCCCCCTTCCGATTCCTGGTGCAGGACGAAAATCTGCCCCGTCGATTCGGGCATATCCGGATGCGACGGTGTCTCCCCGTCCATCTTGACGAACCGGGGGGTTCCCTCTACGAGGCCGTACAGTTCCGATGAAAAGATGTATTGATCCGGAGCGAGGCCCACGTAGATCGTCTGACCGCTGCCCTTGAGGGCCAGGAACGCCTTGCCCGGCTCCAGGTCGCTCGTCATGGCGATGGCATGGGACCCTTCGAAATCGCTAACCGCCAGCCGGAAGGATTCCGTCAGGTCGTGCCCCTCCAGGAGGTAGCGCTCGATCTGGAGGGGAATGATCTTCGTGTCGGTGGTCAACTCCGGTACAATGAGCTCGCCCTCGACCTCCAGGTTTTTCCGCAGGGCCGGGTAGTTGTCGATGTCCCCGTTGAGGACGACATGAATGGTCCAGTTCCCCTCGCCGTAACGGGGATAGGCCTTGCGACCCTTCCGGTCCGCCAGGGTGAAGCTGTTCACGGGGTGGCAGTTCTCCTCCGTGATCGAACCGACGGAAGCCCAGCGGGTATGCGTCATGGAGGTCTCCAGGAGAGCCTCCTGCCGGGCAAAGAGCCGGAGGACGGCGTCCCTGGAAACGGCCTCGCGGAGCTCCCGGACGTTCCTCCCGAGCTCGCCGATGATGGAAGACGTCTTATAGACGAAGGTGGCGGTTACGTCCCGCCGTCCGGGGTCGCCGGCGGCCGCCCGCTCCGAGATCCGGATGCTTCCGTTCAGAAGATCCCCCCCGCAGGACCTCCGGGAATAGTCCTCGTATAGCCCTTCCTCCCGCAGAACGTCCTCCAGGCGGCGAAAGCGCTCTGCATCGGGGAATGTCACGGCCAGTTCCAGGCCGGCCGAATCGCGTCCACGGACTTCCAGGCGGTCGACGCAGTTGAGGAGAAAGTTCATTCTCCTGTATTTTCCAAACGCAGCCGGATCGACATCCTGCGGCGACGAAGCCCCGGCGAGGGCCGCGATCCGGTCCACATTCGCCAGCACATCCTTTTCCAGGGTCCACAGGATGTCCTTCAGCAGGATCTGCCGGCTTCCCAGGATTTCCAGGTCTGCGGTGCTGAACGATGTCGCAGCTTCCTCCAGTTCCTTCTCTTCCTGTCCGACAAAGCCCTCCAGTTCCGCACACAGGAGCCTGAGATCGGCGACCTGGCCATCCCGAAAGAAGAGATCCTGGTAAGGCCCGTCTTCCTTGAGCCGGGATGCCCCGGCGTCCAGTTCCCGCAGGGTTTCCGGTTCCAGATAATCCGGCGGCTGGAGGGCTCCCATGCGGAGGGCCTTCATGCCCTTTTCCCGGACCCGCCCGAGGACCAGCCGAAGCCTCTCCACGCCCGCCGTCTCTCCCGGAGAACCGGCCCGCCGGATGGTGACGATGCCGGCGAGGCCGCAGGCAAGAAGTCCAAGCTGCAGGGGAAACAGGATGACGGCGGGACCGCGGACGTCCTCCGGACGTTTCCCGACGAATACGTCCCAGGCCGCCAGGGCCCGGACGACACCTGCGCCGAATCTTCCGATATGCCGTATGAATCTCATCATCATGAATATCCTGTCATGCCGTCTCTGCGGACCCGGACCGAAAGGCCGCCAGGACGCCCAGGACCCGCTCCATTCGATCGCTCACGACGCTCTCCAGCCAGGCCGTTCCCAACTGTCGCTCCGACGGATCCAGCACACGGATGAACGGCAGATAGTCCGCCGGGCCGGACGGACGGCTCATCCGCCGGTCCAGCACCGCCAGAAACCGGTCCCGGAGCGCCTGGTCTCCGAATGACCCGGCTCTATCCCCGAGCATCGACTCCGCCTCCGGCCATCGCTCCCGGAGCTGGCGGCGGCGGGCGTTCCCTGCCTCAGTCTCCCCGACCGCTTCATCCTCTGCCGGCATCTTCCCGGAAAATTCCCGCAAGCGCCGGATCCGTTCCGATACCGCTCCGTCGAGAACGGCCAGCGCACCCGGCAGCAACTCCCTTTCGTGCGTACCGGCAGCGAAAAAACGGCTCCGGACATGGGCATACCAGTCCTGCAGGGCGAAAAGGCTGGCCACGTACAGAAGGTTGTTCCGGATCTTTCTTCCGACATCCCCACGGCGATCCGGGTGGAAGGACCTGTCGTTTCCGGCTCCCCCGATGCTGACCGCCGTCGCGTTCCCCTCCGGGATGTCCCGGCGGCAGATCGCGCCCGCGGGAAGAACCGTGCCGAACCCCATCCGGACCGGCCCGACGATCCCCCCCTGCCCGCCCAGAAAAATGGGGGGCTGGTCCAGCATGACGCCGCGCGGCACATCACCGAGGAGCGACGCCGTCGCCTTGTCCTGACGGGGAGTGTAGTTGAAGTGGATGAAGGAGCTTCCCACCTCGCTGTGATTCCGGCGGCTCGTGCCTCCACCCATGAGGCAGTCGCAGAAGTTGATCAGGCTGCCGAGGGTCACGAAGGGGAACAGGATGGTCTGTTTGAGTCCGACGGCATGGGCTCCGGAGGATTCCTCTTCGAGAAGGCATCCCTCCCGGACGTGAGAGGCGGAACCGAACGTCACACCGTGCAGAAAAACCGAGCCCCGAAAGAAGCCGCCCTTGAGTTCCACGTCCGGCCCCATCAGGCAGTTCTCCACGACGGCCGGACCTTCCGCCCCCAGTTTCACCCCGTCGCAGAGGAGCGTTTGTTCTCCTCGAAGCCTGACCCCGCCATGGAGGACGACGCCCCGGGCGGACACCCGGTCCGGGGAAACCTCTTCCCCCACTTCCACAGACCAGGGATGAGGAATCCGGACGCCTTTTTCAAGGAGCCTCCGAATAGCGACCGGCAGGAAGACGTCATCCATGTTCCGGCATCTCTCCAAAGGAAGGCCGACCCGGATTCCCTGCCGACATCATCATTCCTCCTTCGGATCGCCGTCCAGACCAAGCCTGATCAGCTTTTTCTGGAAGGTGTTCCGGTTAACCCCCAGGTATGCCGCAGCCTTGCTCCGCACGTTTCCGGAACGGCTCAGGGCGATCCGGAACAGGCTCCGCTCCACCATCGTCATCACGTTTTCGTGGAGCCGGCTTTTCCCATTGCCCGACGTGCAGAGTACCGTGGCAATATCCTCGAGTTTCATCTCCATCATCCGTTCCACTACCTGGACGGGATCATTCGCTTTCTCCGTCCGGCTTCCGGCTGTGGATTTTTTTGTCTTCATGGTCTTGGGGCTTTCTCCATTGGAAGGGTTAAATCTTCAGGACCTTCAGGGCTAGAATGCCGATGATAACGACCGCTGCGAACCACGCCGCCGCTGCATCCGATTTGCCGCGGACAGGCTGGTCCACCTGGGCGCGGAGTGTCTCCTCCACCCTCTCCGCATCCAGGTGCCGGACCATGCCGGCGACCAGCTTCTCATAGTTCCCGTACGCGCTGGACAGGACATGATATCCCTTCGTCGTCGTCAGGAGAATATAGGCCTTGCCGCGCATGATCAGGGTTCCGGCGTAATTGATTTCCGGCCAGAGAAGGCGGGTTTCCCGGAAAAACTTCCGGATGGCGATCCCGTCCTCGTCGGCGGTTACGTTCCGTGAAGCCGATTCGGCGAAGACGGCCAGGGCCAGAATAAAGAAAACGCCCAGAACCACGTGCTCCGTAAAAGTCCCCGGACCGAGGACGGACAGGAGTAGAAGTACCAGCAGGAGGAGGGCGTCCAGACCCAGGGGAATCAAAAAGGAGGTTTTAATCCGGTATCTCGTCTGCGTCATGAACTCTTCCGGTTTTGAGGGATCACTGCTCCCGGACAAAGGATCCGCTCTTGCCTCCCTTTTTCGAGATCAGGCGGATCTCCGTCAGAACCATTGCCCGGTCCACGGCCTTGCACATGTCATAGATGGTGAGGGCCGCCGCGCTGACCGCCGTCATGGCCTCCATCTCCACGCCCGTTCTTCCTCGGGTGGTCACCTGCGCCTCGATTTCCAGCGTACGGTCATCCCGCTCGGAAAACCGGATTTCAATCCCCGTCAGTTCCAGGGGATGGCACAGGGGAATCCATCCTGACGTGTTCTTGGCCGCCATGATTCCGGCGATCCGGGCGACGGCGAAGACATCTCCCTTGGCCATCTCACCCCGGGAGATTCTCGAGAGGGTTTCCGGCTTCATGAGCACCGCTCCACTGGCCGTTGCCACGCGCATGGTCTCTTTCTTCCGCGTGACGTCAACCATACGGGCCTTGCCGTGTTCATCCAAATGGGACATTCGGGTCATGGCGCTTGTTGTGATTAGCTGACTCCAGGAAAGTGAACGGATAAGCAAAAGCGGATGGAACTTAACACAGGGAGTCAGCGGCGTCAAGCCGGTTCCGTCGAGGGTTGAAGCGAGACAGAAAGACCTTGCTTTCATTGGCGTTCTACAATAAAAGGAAAACCCCCTGCCGGGAGCAGTCCTTCCATCCCGAAGTAACCACCATTGCAATCTTACTGCGAGCAATCTGTGAGGGAAATGTGATCGTCAAGACCTCCGGTGCCACGGTCATCGGCATCGACTGCCATCTTGTGGACGTGGAAGTGGACGTAGCCCACGGCATTCCCCATTTTTCCACGGTCGGACTGCCGGATGCCGCGGTCCGGGAAAGCAAGGACCGTATCCGGGCCGCGATCCGGAACACCGGCTACCCCTTTCCCCGCCACCACGTGACCGTCAACCTGGCGCCCGCGGACATCCGGAAAGAGGGAACCGGATTCGACCTGCCCATCGCCCTGGGCATCCTGGCGGCCCAGGACATCGTCCGGCCTGAAGCGATCCAGGGCTACGTATTCATGGGCGAGCTCTCGCTCAACGGATCCATCAAGGGGGTCCAGGGAGTGCTGCCGGTGGCCCAGGAAATACACCGGTCCGGAAGGGAGGGAATTGTCGTTGCCCGTGAAAATGCGGACGAAGCGGCCATGGTCGGGGGCATCGACGTTCTGCCGGTGGACGTTCTGTCGGATGTGGTGGACGGGTTTTCCGGAACAAGACCGATCGCTCCCCACCGGGTGGACGTGGAATCCCTGTTCCGGCAGAACCTGCAGCCGGTCCCGGATTTCAGTGAGATCCGGGGGCAGGAGCAGGCCAAGCGGGCCATGGAGGTAGCCGCCGCGGGAGGACACAACATCCTGATGATCGGTCCCCCAGGGGCGGGGAAAACCATGCTGGCCCAGCGTCTCCCCGGCATCCTCCCGGAGCTGACGCTGACGGAAGCCATCGAAACGACGAAGATCTTTTCCGTGGCCGGCCTCCTGGAACGAAACCGCTCCCTCGTCGGCATGCGGCCCTTCCGTTCGCCCCATCACACCGTGTCCGACGCGGGAATGGTGGGAGGGGGGCAGCAGCCCCGGCCCGGGGAGATCAGCCTCGCCCACAACGGCGTTCTCTTTCTCGACGAGCTTCCGGAATTCCGCAAGAACGTCCTGGAGGCCCTCCGCCAGCCCATGGAAGACGGGGTCATCACCATCAGCCGCTCCGCCGTGAGCACGACCTTTCCCGCCCGATTCATGCTCGTGGCGGCGATGAATCCCTGCCCCTGCGGATTCCTCGGGGAGACGCGCCGGCACTGCCGCTGCTCCGCCACGGCGGTCCGTAACTACCAGTCGCGGATCTCCGGACCGCTCCTGGACCGGATCGACCTCCATATCGAGGTTCCGGCAGTGCGCCATCGGGAGTTGACCGGAGGCCCCCCTGGAGAAAGCTCTTCAACCATCGCCGGCCGCGTCCGGAACGCCCGCCGGCTTCAGAGGGAGCGTTTCGGCGGAAAGGACGCGGCGGCCAACGCCCGGATGGACAACGAACAGATCCGCCGGTTCTGTTCCCTCGACGCGGAATCCCGCCGCCTCCTGGAAATGGCCATGGAAAAGCTGGGGCTCAGCGCCCGGGCCTACACGAGGATCCTCAAGACCGCCCGCACGATCGCCGATCTGGCGGACTCGGGGTCCATCGGACTTTCCCACGTCGCCGAGGCGATCCAGTACAGAAGCCTTGATCGTCTCGTTTCTTCGTGATATAAGGTTCTCCAATTTTTTTCAGATGTTAAATCATACTGGGGGGAAATCATGAAGATCAAGACCACGAAGACCGCACCGGCAAAGCGTAAACCCAAACACAAGAACGAAGCGACGCTGGGGTTCGGGAAGATCTTCACGGACCACATGTTCACCATGCCGTATCGGGAAGGCAAGGGCTGGTTCGATCCCGCCATTGTACCCTACAGGGATTTTTCCCTCGATCCCGCCTGCATCTGCCTTCACTACGCCCAGCTCATCTTCGAGGGCCTGAAGGCCTATCGGGGCAAGGACGGTGCGATCTACCTGTTCCGGCCCCTCGAAAACGCCCGTCGCATGAACAATTCGGCGCGGCGCCTCTGCATGCCCGCCGTCGACGAGAACCTTTTCCTGGAGGCTGTCCGCGAGCTGGTGATCATCGAGAAAGACTGGATTCCCAAAGGCCTGGGCACGTCCCTCTACATCCGGCCCACCATGATTGCCACGGAGCCGGCCCTGGGCGTCCACTCCTCCCCGGAATACCTGTTCTACATCATCGTGGGCCCCGTCGGCGCCTACTACCCCGAGGGATTCAGCCCCACGAAAATATTCGTGGAGGAGCATTACGTCCGGTCCGCCCCCGGGGGCATCGGCTACTGCAAGGCCGCGGCGAATTACGCCGCCAGCCTTTACGCCAGCAAGGCGGCCCAGGAACAGGGATATACCCAGGTTCTCTGGCTCGATGCCGTCCATAAAAAATACGTGGAGGAAGTGGGCACAAGCAACATCTTCTTCCTCATCGGCGATGAGCTGATCACACCGCCACTGGGTGGAACGATTCTACCGGGGATCACGCGGGATTCGGTGATCCAGCTCGCACGCAGCTGGAGCATCCCCGTGATGGAACGCCCCGTCACCATGGAGGAGGTGATCATTGCCTCGGAGCGCGGTCTCCTCAAGGAGGCCTTCGCCTCCGGAACTGCGGCCATCGTCTCGCCCATCGGCCAGATGTTCTTCCGCGGCAAGGAGCACAAGATCGGCGGCGGGAAAACAGGCGCCCTGACGAAGCGGCTGTACAATGAAATCCTGCAGATCCAGTACGGCGAGAAGGAAGATCCCTTCGGATGGCGCCTGAGAATATCAGGGTAACTGCTATTTCGCGGGTTCTTTCCCTTGATCCGGGGAGTTAACGGAGAAATCCACAGAGCTGTTGACAAACATGTTGACAACTCTGTGGACAAAAACTCTAAGGCTTCAAATGTCACGATTTTATACCGCCTTGCACAAGGTGTAGGCAGAGCAAATCTTATTTTATTTCAAGTGCTTACAAAGCAAGGTAGAATTACGGAACGTTAGCGCGTTCCGCAAGCCCCTTTTCAAGACCTAAAGAAAGAAATGTGCCAGAGAAGGCAGGGTGCAGGATCATTTATGAAGTTTATTACGGCGAGACAGAATTCCCTTCCTCATTCAACAGTTTTGTCATCCGCACGGCGGAGACGGCTCCGCCGGCTCTTCGTACTCCTTTCCGTCCTGTGGCTTCCGGTCCTGGCGTTTCTCATTCTGCCGGAGGCGATCCGGGCGGAGGCGCCACCGCTGGACAAGCTCCTGGCGGACATGCAGGAGCGGTATGAAAAAACCGAATCCCTGAAGGGGCGATTCATACAGGAAGTCACCGTAAAGGGATCGAAAAAGGCCGAGCGGGAAGAAGGGACGGTCTATTTCCGAAACCCCGGGCGCATGGCCTGGCATTACGAGAAGCCGAAGGCGAAGAAGCTGATCATCGGGCCCAAGACATCATGGCTCTATGTACCGGAAGACCGGGCCGTTTATGTCCAGAGGGCCGAAAGTCTTCTCAAATCCAGGTTGACCATCCGCTTTTTCACCGGACTGGGGAAACTCAGGGAGGACTTCCAGATCGAATACGCCAAACCCGAGGCGATCGATCGGGAAGGAAATCTCCTGCTGGTCCTCACCCCCCGGGATCCCGGTCTGGGCATCTCACGCTTACACCTGACCGTCGGCAGGGAGGACCTCCAGGTCCACGAAGTACGATTTACCGACTCCTTCGGGAACCTCACCAGGGTCGCCTTTCGGGACCTGCAAGAAAACGTCCGGATTTCCGACCGGACCTTCTCCTTCAAACCCCCGAAAGGGGTCGAGGTTCTCCAGCTTCCCTGATCCGGCCTGATCCGGAAGGAACAGCCGTCCATCGCAGTCGCCATCCCGCAGACCGCAGGGGACTTCCATGGCAACGCCGTCGCTGGAAAACATCACCTCCCTTTCCCGTGACACCCTTCTCGGCCTGGAGTGGCTCGAGACCAACGGCCAGGGCGGGTATGCCTCAAGCACCCTCTTGAGCTGCCATACGCGGAAATACCACGCGCTCCTGGCGGCAAACCTGAAGACGCCGGCGGGCTGCTTCGTCCTGCTCTCGAAGCTGGAGGATGCGTTTCACTGCAACGGCCGGGGAACGCCCCTTTTCTGCGATCGTTTCCCCGGCTGCTTCGTCCCCGCGGAGATGCCGCCCCTGCGGTCTTTTCGCTGGGACCCGGGACCGGTGTTCGAATACGGCGACGGCACGTTCTCCCTGCGCAAGGAAATCATCCTGGTTTTCGAGGAAGATCAGGTTCTCGTCCGTTACGAGCTTCTGGACGGGCCGCCGGGCGGAAGCCTGACCATCCGGCCTTTCCTTGCCTATCGCGGGATTCATGCCCTGGCCCGCCGGAACGGGTTTCTCCAGACCCGGCCGCAGACGATGAGCGACGGGTTCTCGCTCAATCCCTACGAGGGGATGCCCCCGATCTTCTTCCAGACCAGCCTTCAGCCGACGTTCACCCCCTCCCCGGACTGGTACCTGAATTTTGAATACATCCGCGAGCGGGAACGGGGGTACGAATGGAGGGAAGACCTGTTCACACCGGGAGAGCTGACGGTCTCCCTGGAGAGGGGGAAACCGGTCGTCGTATCGGTTTCGCTGACTCCCTGCCGCCGGAAACTGACGGGCCTATGGACAGCCGAAGCGGACCGGCGGAAGCGGGAAGCGGCGGAGGACGGACCTTTCCTGGAGCGGTGCCCCCCGGTAGACCGTCCAGCCCTGTATTCCCTGCTCCGGGCGGGCCGGCAGTTCCTGATCCGCACTCCCGCGGGCCGGCGGGCGGTCATTGCCGGCTATCCCTGGTTTACCGACTGGGGTCGCGATGCACTGATCTCCCTTCCCGGACTCACATTCCGGTCCGGAAGGCCCAAAACGGGAACGGAAATCCTGCTCTGCCTGGCTGAACAGGAGCGGGGAGGACTCCTTCCGAATTTCTTTTCCGACGACGGGCAACCCGGGGCCTACAACACCGTCGATGCTCCGCTGTGGTTTTTCTGGGCGGTCCAGGAGATGCTGGCCTCGACGGGGGACCTGGGCCTTGTCCGGAATCGGTTCTGGCCGGTCCTCAAGCGGATCGTCCGCCACCTGATCGAAGGGACCTCCTTCGACATCTTCATGGACGGCAGGGGGCTTCTTCACGCCGGATCGGAAGAGATGAACCTGACCTGGATGGACGCCCGGGCAGGCGGTGTCCCCGTAACACCGAGGGGCGGCTATGCCGTGGAGGTGAACGCCCTGTGGTACAATGCCGTCTGTTTCTCCGCCACGCTGGCCGAGCATTTCGGGGAGCGGGACTTTTCCCTGAGCGGCCTCCCGGCGCGCATACGACGGTCCTTCCAGGATGCCTTCTGGAATGAAGAGGGAAATTGCCTGGGGGACGTTCTGCAGGGAGGAATCCTGGACACATCCGTCCGGCCCAATCAGGTCATCGCAGCCGCCCTCCCCTTCTCTCCCCTCGATCCCGCCCGGAGGGAGGCGGTCGTGGAAACGGTCCGCAGGACCCTGCTGACACCGCGCGGGCTCCGGACGCTCTCCCGGTCGGACTCCCGGTACTGCGGGCGATACGAAGGAGACGGGGAATCCCGGGACCGGGCGTATCATCAGGGAACGGTCTGGCCGTGGCTTCTCCTGCCTTTCGGCATGGCCCTGCTCCAGGCAACGAAGGACCGGCGGGAGGCGGAGGCGTTTCTTCAAGGATACCTGCGCATCTTCCTCCGGGAACACCTCCCGGAGGCCGGACTCGGCACCATCTCGGAAATCTTCGACGGCGATCCTCCCCACCGCCCGGACGGCTGCATCGCCCAGGCCTGGAGCGTTGCCGCCGTCCTCCATCTCCAGGCTCTGCTCCATGACGGAACGGCCGGAATGGAGGAGGACGGGGATCCCGCGGCCTGAAATGCTTCCGGGCAGCCGGATCCGCGCCGGAAATTCCGTTTACAATCCGGATCAACTATGGAAGAATTCTTGAAAAAGCGAGAGGAACGGAGGGAGATCCCGTGCGCGTCCTGATGTTCGGCTGGGACTTCTCAGCCCGGTTGAGCGGAGGCCTCGGCCCGGCCTGCCGGGGAATCACAGGGGCTTTGTCCGTTCTCGGCCACGACGTGATCCTGGTCTTCCCGCGCGGGAATCCTCCGCCGGAGGACATCCGTACCCATGAACGGGAAGCGGCAGCGGCTCGGGAAATCAACGCCCGCCCCGTTTCCTCCCCCCTGACGCCGTACCAGACCCCGGCATCCTACCGGCCTCCGCCGCTTCGTGCAGCGGAGACCGGCGATCCGGCAGCGGAAGGAGAATACGGGCCCGATCTCCTGTCGGAGGTGCTCCGGTTCGGAGAAGAGGCCTCGTGGCTGGCCCGGGATCTTTCCTTCGACGTGATCCATGCCCACGACTGGATGACGGTGTTCGCAGCGGTCCGGGCCCGGGAAACTTCCGGGAAACCCCTGGTTTTCCATGTCCATTCCCTCGAAATCAACCGCCGGGGCGAGGACATCAACCGGAACATCTTCGAGATCGAGCGATACGGAATGGAGCGGGCGGATCACATCATTGCCGTGAGCGCCTTTCTGAAGAACATGATCGTGAGCCGCTGCGGGATTCCCCCGGAGAAGGTCACCGTCGCATACAACGCGGCCGAGTCGTTCGAGGCGGCCGGACCGGCACCTCCCCGGAACGGCGGCGGGAAGACCGTCCTGTTCCTGGGGAGAATCACGCACCAGAAGGGCCCCCGGTACTTTCTGGACGCGGCAGCCCGGGTCCTCCGGGATCTGCCGGAGACGGATTTCATCATGGCCGGCGACGGCGACGGCCTGGATGAGGCGCGGCGTTACGCCGGGGAGCTCGGAATCGCCGCGCGGATCCGGTTCACGGGATTCCTGGAGGAAGACCGCCTGGAGGAAGTCTTTGCCGTGAGCGATCTGTACGTCCTGAGCAGCGCCTCGGAACCCTTCGGAATCGTGCCGCTGGAAGCGGCCCGGCGCGGTGTCCCGGTCATTCTGTCCCGCCAGTCCGGCGTGGCGGAGGTGCTCAAGACGGCCTGGCGGGTCGATTTCTGGGATACGGAGGAACTGGCCAGGAAAATCATCGACCTCCTGACCCATCCGGATCTCGCCGCCTCGCTTGCACAGGCGGTGCGGGAGGAGGAAGCGGGAATCCGGTGGGATGCCACCGCGGAAAAAATCGACGGAATCTACCGACAGTTGGAAACCGGATTTCCCCCACGCTGAAGAAATCCTTTTCCCGGACGACTCAAGCATCCGCCTGCGAACAGGCTCCGGAAATTGCGGGTCATGAGCCCCGCCCGTCCCTGCGCTGGACGGATCATGAAGGAAGCGAAACCACGGCCGGCGGGCATGCCCATCCGCCCACATATTCATACTGGCATCAGCACCCATGCAAGGAGCACGATTCATGACGGAACACCGGAACACCTACCTGTTCGAGGTCAGCTGGGAGGTCTGCAACAAGGTAGGCGGAATCCATACCGTCCTCACCAGCAAGATGCGGGAGGCCCTGAACACATTCGGGGACCGCTACATCCTGCTCGGTCCGGATCTCAAAAACAATCCCGAGTTCGAGGAAACGGACGAGGAATGCTGGACCCGGATCCGGGAGGCGACGGCCATCAAGGAGATCCCCTGCCGGTTCGGTCGTTGGCGGATCCCGGGCCGGCCGAAAGTCATCCTCGTGGGATTCTCCCAGCGGTACGACAAGGATCAACTCCTGTTCCGCATCTGGGAAAACTGGGGCGTCGATTCCATGACCGGCGGCTGGGACTACGTGGAGCCCGTCATGTTCAGCCACGCCACGGGGGAAGTCATCGAGACGGCGTATCACATTCTGGCGCGTCCCGGAGGGAATCCGGTCATTGCCCATTTCCACGAATGGATGGCCGGAGCGGGCCTTCTCTATCTGAAGCGGCGGATTCCCGAGATCGCCACCGTCTTTACAACCCACGCCACCATTCTGGGCCGCACCCTGTCGGGAACCGGCATGGACCTGTATGGATCGATGGACCACCTCTCGCCCCAGAAAGAGGCTGGAGCCCACAACATCAGCGCGAAATTTTCGATGGAGCACGTCACAGCCCGGGAGGCCGACTGCTTCACCACCGTCAGCGAGATCACCGCCCTGGAGGCCCGGAACATCCTCGGCCGCGCCCCCGATGCCGTCACCCCCAACGGGCTGGACATGGAGAACATCCCGGACCTGACGGAAGACCGGGCGCCAGCGGCGGCATCCCGGGCCGCACTCCTTGCGGCGGCGGGGAAATTCCTCCAGCGGGAGCTTCCGCCGGATACCCGCCTTTTCATGACCTCCGGCCGCTACGAATTCCACAACAAGGGGATCGATCTGTTCCTTGGAGCCCTGGGACGCCTGGAACGGGAACTGGAGGCCGAACGATCGGCCGTGGCCTTCCTCTTCGTCATGGGCGGCCACATGGACCTGCTACCCTCTCTGAAGGCCCATTACACCCGGACCGAACCGGGTCCCATGCCCATCGCCACGCACCGCCTCTCTTACGGTGCCTCGGATCCCGTTCTGGAGACCTGCAAGCGCCTGAGCCTCCGGAACATGCCCGAGAACCGGATCAGCATCATCTTCGTTCCGGCTCCGCTGGACGGAAACGACGGGTTCCTCAATCTTCCCTATTTCGAGGCCCTCCAGGGATGCGACATGGGTGTCTTCCCCTCCTATTACGAGCCGTGGGGATATACGCCGCTGGAGTGCGCTGCCTACGCCGTCCCGACGGTTTCCACCGACCTGGCCGGATTCGGGCAGTGGGTCCGCCAGATGAACGGGGGCTACGACGGCGTGCGGATCCTGGACCGGCGGAACCAGGAGCCGGCAGCCGTCGAAGAAGAGCTGAAGGAAATGCTCCGGGAGAGTTTCTCCTGGACGGAGCAGGATCTTCTCCGGATGCGCCGGGGAGCCCGGCACCTGGCCCTGCATGCAGACTGGAGGGACTTTTACGGGGCATATCTGGCGGCCTACGACGGGGCTCTGGGAAAGGCCTTCGAACGATCCGCCAAGATCGCGGCGACAGATACGGGGGAACGGAAGCACGTCTTTGCCGGCACCGTCTCCACCCAGCCTCACTTCCGGGTTTTCACGGCTGTCGCCAACCTCCCGGAAGCGATCATCCGGCTCCGGGAACTGGCCTACAACCTATGGTGGGTCTGGAATCCCCGGGCCCTGGACCTGTTCGCCACCCTGGACCCGAAACTCTGGCTGGAAATGGGCAACAATCCCGTCCGGATGCTCGAAACGGTCAGCGCCTCGCGGCTCGCCGAGGCGGCCCGGAATCCAAGCTATATGGCCCTGTACGGCCAGATCATGAGCCAGTTCGACGATTACACGGAAGAAAAATCGTCCGACAGCAATCCCTATGCCTCGAACGGCATCCGCTGGTCCAGCCCGGTCGCCTATTTCTCCACCGAGTACGGGCTCCATGAGTGCCTCCCCATCTATTCCGGCGGACTGGGGACCCTCTCGGGGGACCATCTCAAGACGGCCAGCGACATGAACATCCCCCTCGTCGGGATCGGGCTGCTCTACAAGAACGGGTACTTCCGGCAGATCATCGACCGGAACGGGATCCAGATCGCCGAGTATCCGGAGAACGATTTCTCAAGCCTGCCCGTGGAGATCGTCCGCGATGAGCTGGGCACGGACGTCAAGATCTCCCTGGAGCTGCCCGGGCGCACCCTGTACGCGAACATCTGGGAAATCAAGGTCGGCCGGGTTTCCCTCTATCTCCTGGACACGGACGTCCCGGGAAACACGCTCCAGGACCGCTCCATCACATCCCGCCTCTACGGGGCCGATCCGCGGGTGCGGATCGAGCAGGAGATCCTGCTGGGGGCGGGAGGCGTCCGCCTCCTGAAGAAACTCGGCATCCGTCCCCGGGTATACCACATCAACGAGGGACACTCGGC
The DNA here is from genome assembly GCA_013177825.1 of Syntrophaceae bacterium. NCBI lineage: Bacteria > Pseudomonadati > Thermodesulfobacteriota > Syntrophia > Syntrophales > Syntrophaceae > Syntrophaceae bacterium. The sequence continues at coordinate 664,265 of JABLXX010000001.1, read as the reverse complement.
CTTCCTGATTTTCGAGCGGATCGCCGACCTGATGAGCGGGGAGGGGCTGTCCTTCGAGGAGGCAGCGGAGATTGTCCGGGGCAGCACGGTCTTCACCACCCACACCCCCGTGGAGGCCGGAAACGAACGCTTCTCGAAGGACCTGATCGAGTCGCACCTGGGCGGATACCTGAAGCGCTTCGGTCTTTCCTGGGCTCAGTTCTGGGACCTGGGCCGGAAGGAGCGGGGCGACGACCGGCCGTTCTTCATGACCATCCTGGCCCTCAAGATGTCCCACCGGAGCAATGCCGTAAGCAGCCTTCACGGGCAGGTGGCACGCCACATGTGGCGGGATGTCTGGAAGGGATTCGACGATTCGGACATCCCCATCGGACAGATCACCAACGGCGTCCATGTCATGTCCTACATCGCCCCCCGGATGAAGGAGTGCTTCGACACCTACCTGGGGATGGACTGGGAAAAGCACATCGCCGACCCCGAGCGCTGGCAGCGCGTCCAGGACATCCCCGACATTCAGCTGTGGCGGATCCGCTCCGAACTGAAACAGCGGATGCTCGACTATCTCCGCGACTACACCGCCGCCGCGGACACGAAATTCCCTTCCTGGAAGAACTGGCGGGAGGATCTGTTTTCCCGGCTGAATCCGTCTGCGCTCATGATCGGATTCGCCCGCCGTTTCGCCCCGTACAAGCGGGCGGACCTGCTTCTGTCGGACCTGGACCGGCTGGACCGGATCGTCAATCATCCGACCCGGCCGGTGCACGTCATCTTCGCCGGCAAGGCCCATCCCAACGACGACATGGGAAAGAACCTCGTGAAACGGGTCATCGACGTCTGCCGGGACGTCCGGTTCCGGGGCCGCATCTTTTTCATCGAAGACTACTCCCTCGGCAGCGCGCGGATGCTGGTCCGGGGGGTCGATCTCTGGCTCAACACACCCCGGCGCCCCTATGAGGCCAGCGGCACGAGCGGGATGAAGGTGGCCGCCAACGGGGTCCTGAACCTGAGCGTCTCCGACGGCTGGTGGAGCGAGGCCTTCGACGGGACAAACGGATGGACGGTGGGGCCGGTCGTACAGCAGCACGCGGACGAGCGTCCCAATGCCGACGAAGAGGACGGCCGGGACCTCTATACACTCCTGGAAGAAGTCGTCATCCCCGCTTTTTACGAGCGTGATCTTTCCGGAATTCCGGAGCGCTGGATCGCCGCCGTCAAGCGCTCCATGCAGACCCTGATTCCAAAATTCAACACGGAGCGGATGCTGTCCGAGTACTATGAAGGGATGTATCTCCCGGCGGCGCGGCGCGATCAGGAGCTGACGGCCGACGGCTTCGCCCTGACCCGCACGATCGTCGACTGGAAGCGGAAGGTACCCATGCGGTTTTCCTCCCTGAAGCTCCAGGAAGTGACCGTCGAGGGCATTCACGGGGACACGATCGTGGTGGACCAACCCCTGTCGGTCCAGGTTCGGATCGACCCGGGAAAAGTGGCGCCGGAGGAGATCCTCGTGGAGCTGGTGATCGGTCCCAGGGACAGTCACGGCTTCTCCAGTCCACCGGAGCGGGTCCCCCTGAAGATCGCGGACGTGGAAAAGGACGGCCTGCTGGTATTTGCCGGCGAGTACACCGTCCGGGCGAACGGAACCTACTCGTACGGCATCCGGGTTCTGCCGTTCCATCCGCAATTGGCGATGCTTCAGGAGACGGGCCTGATCCTCTGGGGGTAAGCGCGCCAGGAACCGGGCCCGATGCACTTCGGACATGCCATCGGGGCTGTTCCCATGGTTCAGAAGGGCCGTGAGCAGAGAACAGAGAAAACAACGGGTGAAAACACCGCAGCAAAAGCGAACCCGGTTCGGAAACGCAGAGGGGGCGCCCTGCTTGACAGAGCGCCCCCGTCTGTATATATGGTGCCGAAGCCGGGATTTGAACCCGGACAGGCGTACGCCCACTAGACCCTGAACCTAGCGCGTCTACCAAATTCCGCCACTTCGGCAAAAAGGCTGGTGCATTCCAAAAGAGCGTTTTTTTCTACACGAATCGCCAATCCCCTGTCAAGAAAAAATGATCCGCCCGGACCGCGTCAATGGCGGATTTACACTGCATCGGAAGGGATCGGCCAGCGGAAAGGGAAAACATGGAGGTCATCCGCAGTCTGGAAGAAATTCCCCGGGAACTGGAAGGGGCTTTTGTAACCATCGGCAACTTTGACGGTGTGCACCGGGGCCATCGGGCCATTTTCCGCCACCTCATCGAGGAGGCCGGACCGGCCGGGGCGCCCGTCCTGGTCATCACCTTCGAACCGCATCCGAAAAGCGTTCTGCGGACCGACCGAAGGCCCTTCTACCTGATCACGACCCCGGAGGAGAAAATCCGGGAGATCGCCTCTACCGGGGTCGACGCCCTCCTGATGATCCCCTTCAACCTGGACTTCGCCTCCCTGTCCGCAGAGGCCTTCGTCCGGGACATCCTCTGGGAGCGGCTCCGCATCCGGAAGCTCTTCATCGGTCACGATTATCGATTCGGTCGCGGCAAGGAGGGCAACGAGGCCTTCCTGGTCCGCTGGGGGAAGACCCTGGGCTTCTCCGTGGAGGCCCTCGGAGCCGTTTCCGGGAGCGGGGACGTCATCAGCAGCACCCGCATCCGGAACGCCATTTTCGACGGCGACGTCCGGACGGCCCGCCATCTTCTCGGCCGCCCCTATAATGTGGAAGGCCGTGTCGTCCATGGCCACCGCCGGGGGACCGGCCTGGGCTTCCCGACAGCGAACGTCCGGCCCGAAAAGGAGCTCCTGCCGGCCAGGGGCGTTTACGCCGCCTTCACCAAGATGGACGGGCGGTCGATGAAGTCGGTCCTCAACATCGGCTACAATCCCACCTTCGGAGACGCGGAGCTTTCCGTGGAGGTCTTCATTCTCGATTTCCGGGGCGACCTGTATGGGGAAACGCTGGAGATCCTCTTCATCGACCGGCTTCGGCCGGAAATGAAGTTCAGCGGTCCCGAGGCGCTGGCAACACAGATCCGGGCCGACGTGGCCAAATCGGAGAGCATCCTGGCGGACTGGCTGGAAAATCCCGATGAGGGTCCTTAGCCTCCATCCCTGGGACCTCCCCTGCCGGGAGGCCGTCTTTCTGCAGAAAGAACTGCGGGGACGGCTGATCCTGGATGACCGGTCTTTTCCCTCTTCCCTGCAGACGATTGCCGGGGCCGACGTCTCCTACGCCCGGGGGAGCGACCGCTTCTTTGCCGCGGTCGTCGTTCTCGCCTACCCGTCCCTGGAATTGCTCGAAGAGGCCTCCGCCGAGGACCGGTCCGCTTTTCCCTATGTTCCCGGCCTCCTCAGTTTCCGGGAGGGCCCCGTCGTGCTGAAGGCCTTCGGGAGGCTCCGTCGTACGCCCGATGCAGTCCTCTTCGACGGCCAGGGGATCGCCCATCCCCGGGGAATCGGCCTCGCCTCCCACCTGGGGCTCTTTCTCGACCTGCCGGCGATCGGCTGTGCCAAAACCCGGCTCTACGGGGCACACGGCGAAGTCGCCCCTGAGAAGGGAAGCACGGCTGATCTTTTGGCGGACGGCGCCATCGTCGGTGCCGCGCTCAGGACCCGGGACCGGGTGAAGCCCGTGTATGTCTCCCAGGGACACCGGGTCAGCCTGGGAAAAGCCGTCGGGGTCGTCCTGGACTGCTGCCGGGGCTACCGTCTGCCGGAGCCTGTCCGGCTGGCCCACCGGACGGTGAACCGGGTTCGTGTGGAGGCGGGAGATTGACGGAAAGCAAGGGGCCGGCATCCGCATGCGGAAAACCGGCCCGATGGTCTTGCAGGTCAGGAAACACAGAACTGGAGGTCGTCAGGACTTGCTGAAGTAAACCTCGCCGATATATCCTTCCGCCTGGCTCTTGGTGTTCTGCGAATTGATATAGAAGCGCAGTCCATGGGTTGCGCCCCTGGGCTCGCCTCCGTCGACATCCCGGAATACCTTCCGGAAATCTTCGTACACATTTCGCTTTTCCGTGTACCAGGTCCCGAGGCGGTCCGTCTTGTTGCGGACGACAACGTATCGGATCTTTTTCATGAGGGGCTTGGGGCTCTTGGTGATCAGCCCCTTCGGCGCCTCATTGTCCCAGACGTAGGTCAGGATCGGGTAGTTCAATGTCTCCGGGAAGCCCGTCGACGGCAGGACAACGTAAATCTGGAGCGCCTGGTCGTCGGTGGCTGATTTCCGGACGTCGCCGCCCCGGGGCAGCCTCGTCGCCGTCCAGGTCCAGTTCAGGTATGGATATTCCTTGAGGTCGACGCTGACCTCTTTTTCGATCCCGAAACCAGACCGGGAATCGCTTGCCAGGCGCACATAGTAGGCATCGCCGAACTTCTCGAGCCGGATGACCGGCGTTCCGGAATGGCGCATGATCTTCCAGCCTGCCGGGACACCTTCGACCATCTTTGCACTCCGGTACAGGGCCACCTCCACGATCTCCCCGCGCAGGGCATACGCCGCAGCGGCGGACACAAGGAGGAACAGCGCTGCCGGGAGAACAATCCATATCTTTCTGTTCATGGAACAACCTTCATTGATTCCGGGGATCCGCCTTGTCCCGGCATTCGTAACAAAAAGGCCGGGGCAGCGGATTGTCTTTACCTTCCTTTGTAAACGTTTGCCCCGAACAACTCAAGCCGCGAAGCGGGCCGGAGGTTGCCTGACGGGACCCAGAACGGAGATTCCCCAAGAATCTTAGACACTTAAATTTTTCAGTTGGCGATCATACTTCGCCATCCGGGGGTTTGCAAGCCCTTTCTATACCGGATTTGCCCTTGCCGGATTTCTATCTGGACGAATACGATCATTATTTTAGGGAAATCATATGGCAATTGTTCGGTAGTGGCTCCTGATTCTTACAACGGCATCCTCAATAAGGCTTTGCGGGGTCGTATCCCGGTTCATGATTCCGTGCCGCAGGCCTGATGCCATGGTCGCCGATTATATCATCCACTCGATGGCGGCAACGGCGGATGCCGCAATGGGGACCGCGTCGATGGTCTTCCCGGCGGCGCTCACCGTTGATCCTTTGCCTAAAAAAAAGAAGGGCAGGGCGCGGCGCCCTGCCCTTCCGTTCGAGCCGATGGAGGATCAGTCCTTCATCCCCATGATCTTCTTTGCCATTTTCTTCTTCGCGTCGAAATCCGTCAGAACGGTGAACATGAACCGCTGGGTCTGGGGAGCGCCGGCGCCGTGCCAGGTCCCGGGCCCGTGAAGGCCCGCCGACCAGTGCTGCAGGAACTTGGCGACCTTCATCCGCTTGTCCGCCGGAGCCGCGGCCCCGAAGGCCTTCTTCAGCATGGGACCGACCTCCGGATCTTCCAGATCCTTCAGCCTCGGCATGGTCACCACCAGGCCGCCGCCGATGTCGCCTGCGTTCTTGATGATTTCCCAGAATCCGTGGGCGATGTTCAGCTTGGCGGCATTGCCGAAGAGATCGTCCGGCAGAAAGACGCCGGAGCCTTTCGGTTCCTCGCGGCCTCTCATGGCGGCCGCGATGGCGCAGGCATGGGAGGTCTCGCTGAAACGGACCATGTCGATGATCTTCTCCTGGATGTGGGGGACCTTTTCCACGCCGATGTATTCGGCGGCCAGCATGGTGCCTCCGATGATCAGGTCGGCGAATCCCACCTTGCAGGCCCCGCCGCAGTTCATGCGGTGGGCCTTGGCGAACCGGGTGACCATTTTCCCGCAATACTTGGTCTCGCCGCAGAGGAAGACCCGCTCCCAGGGAATGAAGACGTTGTCGAACACCATCGTCGATGTTTCCCGCTGACCGTAGATCGGGTTCCCGAGTTCCGCTTCCTCGTCGCCGAACATTTCCCGCTCCGCGGAATAGGCGTTGTACTGGCAGATGTAGGACAGACCCGGAACACTGTTCTGGACGGCAAAGGCCAGGGCGAACTTTTCCTCCCCTTCCTTCAGGGCGCCGCCGGGAAGCACCAGGGTTTCATGGGAACCGATGGCGCCGCTCTGGCTGACCTTGATCCCCCGCACCACGATTCCGTCGTCCCGCTTCTCGACGAGATGGACAAAGGTGTCGACATCATCCTGCTGGGAGGGACGTTTCTTCCGGTCCCCCTTGGCGTCGGTGATGGCGCCCGACACGGCCAGGTCGTTGGCCTGGGCAAAGGCCAGCCACTTGTTGAAATTTTCCTCGTATTTCGTGCCCAGGTCACGGTCCATTTCCCAGGTCGTAGCGGCCACGCTGTTAAGGGCGTCGCAGCCGACGCAGCGGTAATTGCAGGTCCCCACCGTCTGGCTGGTGAGCAGTGCCATCTCCTGCCGCATGTCCAGATCGTGAATATTCCGTGCCACATTGAGGTTGCGGTTGATCGGCTCCCCTGTCAGGTGGGACTTCGCCACCATGACTTCCTTGTTTTTCTCGTCCTCGGCCAGGCCGTATATTGCGGAGTTGGCCATGACCATGGATCTCGTGACGGGATTGTCCAGCAGATTCGTTACCCATTTCCCCCCGCAATACACACGGGGCTTCATCTTTCCGATGCTACCCAGATACTCCTCTGCCGTTTTTAGAGCCATCGTCCCCTCCTTCCCCCTTTTTCATTTTTCGGATCTGACTTCGACGACACATTCCGCCTCTCCCCCGGTGCCGGGAAAGGCCATCACGTTGTGCAACGATATCTCCATCATCTCGATCAGTTCCTCAACGGGGCGTCTTCCGGACAGCAGCAGCTCCAATCGCCGTCCTTTCCGTTCGGCTCCCACAAGCAGGTCCTTCTGTTGGAAACCGGGAAGTTCCTGTCTGCGGATACAGCAATCCGCGAAGCCTGCAAACGTACCCGCCAGTCCCTGATAGGTCCCGCAAATGTCACCGCCGATTTCCACGGCGATGGTTTCCAATCCCGATGCTTTTCCTTTGGATGGCACTCCCGTTCCTCCTCAACTCGTCTTGCCGGAGGATTCCGGCTTTTACTCTCTTCGTCCGCACCTGCGGTTACCTTTTCTTGACGATTTCCTGCGCCGCCACGTGGATGGCGTCCCAGGCACCGCCGAACGGGGGTGCGTAGGGCAGATCCAGGTAACCCACCTCTTCAATGCCCAGTCCCGACCACAGGGCGACAGACAGGGCATAGGTCCGCTGGATGGCACCCTTTTCTCCGATGCACTGGCCGCCCAGAAGCTTCCCCGTGACCTTGTCGGCAACCAGCTTGACGCCGATTTTCTGACCTTGAACCATCGGGCGGGCGACGGGCGATCCCCAGATCAGGGTGCTGACGGGATTGAACCCGTATTGTACGGCCTCGTCCTCCGTAAGGCCCGTGGTCCCGACCTCCAGGTCGAAAACCTTGAACGACTGAGCCCCGACGACCCCGGGGAACTCCGCCGGTTTTCCCCCGATGTTCTGGCCCGCCACGCGCCCCTGCTTGTTCGCAATGTCTCCAAGAGGCAGGTGCACCCATTGCCGGGCGATCCGGTGAAAGACCTCACAGCAGTCGCCGACGGCATAGACTCCTTCCCGGGACGTCTGTTGCCTCGAATCGACCTTGATGGCACCGGTTGCGCCGATCTCCAGCCCCATGGACTTCGCCAGCGTCACGTTGGCGCATACGCCCAGCCCCAGCAGAACCATGTCGGCGTCCATATCCCCTTTGTCCGTCCTCAGAAGAAAACGGCTCGACGTTCCTTTTTCGATGGACTGAAGCCTTGTTTCCGCCTGAAAGGAGACATCGTTCTTCCTTAACTCTTCGAGGATCAGGTCCGTAAACGCCTCGTCCCAGCGAACGACCGGCCGGTTGCGACGGACGACCACCGATGTTTCGATGCCCAGCTTCCTCAGCGCTTCACTCATCTCCATGGCTATGTAACCGCCGCCGACAATGGCCGCCTTCCGGCAGTTCGTGTCGTTCAGATATGCTTTCATACGGAGTGCATCGGAAAGGTTTTTCAGGACGAAGACCCCTTCGAGATCGGCTCCGGGTATGTCCAGTCGGATGGCGCTCGATCCCGTACCCATGACCAGGATATCGTAGGGAAGCGTGGATTCATCGGAGAGACGGACCAGGCCTTTCCCGGGATCGATCTCTTCGACACGGGTTCTTGTCTTCACGTTGATCCCGGTCTTCTGGAACTCTTCCGGCGTCCGGATCACCAGCCTTTTATAATCCTTGATTACATCGCCGATATAATAAGGCATCGGACAGGCGGCATAGGAAACGAAATCACCCCCTTCGATCATGGTCACGTCGAGTGACCTGTTCCTCCGCTTGGCTTCCGCCGCCGATGAAGGACCCGCTGCCCCGCCACCGATGACCACCAATCTTTGACTCGTCATGAAAATCTCCTGTCAGTCTTTCAGGTTTTCGACGTTCCTGCCGAAGTCTCCCGAGGCCAGTTGTTCTCTGTCGGAAACAACCAGGTCCGCAGCGATTCCGGCCGCATCGGTGATGAAGTCGCGGCAGAAGAGCGCATGCTCCCTGCAGAGCCAGCTCTGCTGCCAGGGGACGGTCAGATCCCGGCACCGGGTCATGCCGTATTTGTCATGAAACCGATTGGGGATAATATTGAACAATCGGTACAGACCGGGTTTCCCGTAGAGCTGTTCCGCTGCCTTTTTAACCGCTTCCTTCCCTTCCCCTTCGGGAAGACGGCTTCTGCCGTGGACGGCGCCGACGGCCATCACCGCCCCCGCAAGCGCCCCGCAGGTATCGCCGAACAGACCGATCCCGCCGCCGAATCCGGTTGCACACTTCTTCACCTCCTCCGGCAGCCCCGTATCGACCAGGGAAAGGACGGCCTCGGTTACGCATTCGGCACAGTTGTATACGAGAGAGAAATTCTTTCGGGACTGTTGACGGCTTTCCTCGATCTTCTCTTCCCCCGTCATCGATCTTCCCCCCTCATGAAATGGATCGGCATTCAGGGCCTCTCCGGAGAAGGAGAAACCCTGCTCGACATTTCGCCCGGGGCTATCCCGGGAAATCCCATGCGGGTACAAGATCATTGATTCAGGAACAGGGCAATCCGGAAATATTACGTATTCTATACGTAGCTAAAATACGTATTCACGGGCATGGATCGCCGCCGATTACAGGGACAGGAGGTGAGACCGCAAGTTGGCTTTCCGGTTTTTCAGACCGATTTTTTTCCGGATGTTGTCGCGATGGACTTCTACGGTTCGGGCGGACGCATGGAGCAGCACCGCCATTTCCTTCGTCGTGCGCCCTTCCTTGATGAAATTGATCACCTTGATTTCCATCGGGGTGAGATTGGGGTACTTCGACGAGAGGGTGCGCAGGAAGGGCGACACGATCTCGTTCGTGTTTCTCTCCAGGATCTTCAGCTGGTTACGCTGGTGGCTGTCCAGATGGGTGATCTTCAGGTTCTCGATGTACGGCAGGATCAGCGCCCTCATGTTGAAGGTGACCTTCTCCTCCAGTTCCGCCTTGTCCTCTTCCCGGCGCTTGAGCAGAACCTTCAGGGCCGTATTGGCATCCTCCAGGTTGCGGGATTGTTCCTCCAGCTCCCGCTCCCTCCTTTTCAGGGCCTCCTCCATCATCTTGCGTTCGGTGATGTTGCGGGCGATGCCGTGAATCGATACCTGCCTGCCGTTTTCCTTTACGATCTGGGCGTTCACCTCCAGCCAGACCGCCTTGCCGTCCTTCGTGTAGGTGAGAAATTCCAGGGGATTCGGGACCTGCAGACCGTCCCGCTTCTTCCGGATGAGTTCCCGGACAACGGGGAGGTAGTTCCGGTCCAGCAGGGCCTCGAGATTCCGCCCCAGCAGCTGCTCTTTCTCGTAACCGTATGTCCTGGAGACGGAGGCATTGCAGGAGAGGATCCTGCCGTCCAGATCCAGAATGAAAATGATGTCGCTCGCGTTTTCAAAAAGCTCCCGGTACTTCTGCTCCGACTGCCGCATCGCCTCCTCGGCGCGTATTCGCTCCGTGGTGTCCGTGACGATTTCGACGATGCCGGTGAGAGCGCCTTTTTCATTCCGGACGGGATAGCTGCGCAGCACCCAGTTTTTCTCGTAGGATGAAAAATCCACGACTTCCTGGGGCTCGCCGGATTCGAGCGTTTTTTCCGCCGGACATATGCTGCAGGGCTTGCTTCTGTTGTGAAGCGCCCGATAACAGTGTTTCCCGGTCAATTGGCCCGGCACCAGGCGGAAGGCGTCATGCATGGCCTTGTTGGCCCAGATGACCTTCATGTCCGTGTCGAGATACAGGACAAGCTCCGTCATGGCGTCGAGGATGACCGACTTCTCCTGCTCCGATTTGCTGAGCGCTTCAAAGATCCGCCGGTAACGCTGCTCGATCGGACGGATCTTCGAATCGGTCTTCCCTTTTTTCGCTGATTTCTTCATTGCTTTCGGCATTGGAGCCCGCGATGGACCCGCTCCCCTGAAAGCAGCGGGTCTCAGCTTTTTTTGTACCGCTCCATGATCTCGGTCCGGGTAAAGACGGCGTCGACGCGGCCCGCCAGGGCCAGGATGTTTTCGCGCCCCCCCTCTTCCCGGTCGATGAGGGCGATGACCCGATCCACGATGAGGCCCGCCTCGCGGGCCTTCTCGATGGCCGTGATGGTGGATCCCCCCGTCGTGATGACGTCGTCGAGGACAACCACATGCTCCCCCTTCGCCACATTCCCCTCGACGGCGCTCTTTGTCCCGTGGGCCTTCACGTCCTTCCGGACGATGAACGACTTGACGGGCTCCCCTTCCTGGAAAGAGATCACCGACAGGGCGTTGGCCAGGGGATCCGCTCCCAGGGTCAGGCCCCCGGCGGCGGTGACGCCGGTACCTCGGATCATCCCGAAGAGGACGCGGCCGATCAGGTTCATTCCCTCGGGATCGAGAGTCACCGGCTTGCAGTTGAAGTAGAAGAAACTTGTTTTCCCGGAGGCCAGGGTGAACGGCGGGTCCTCCCGGTATTGAAAGGATCGGCGGAGGATCAGCTCCGCCAGGCGATCCCGGCTTTGAGACAGTTCCATAAGGTCGATTTCCTCCATCAGAAATTTCAGGACAGGGATTCCTGCCCATGGAGCACGAACTTCACGGGGATGTCCACGCGCATCCGGACCGGCTGGCCCATCCGCCGGGCCGGCTCGAACGTCCAGGTCCTGACGGCATCCAGGGCGGACCGGTCCAGGACTTCGTAACCCGACGACCGCTTCACCATGAGGTCGTCCACCCGGCCGTCGGCGGACACCTCCACGGACAGCAGCACCATCCCCTCGTATCCGCGGAGTCGGGCCGCCAGCGGGTAGGAGGGCCGGGCATTGTTCCGGTAGCGCGGAAGCGCCGCGGTCGGAACCGCCCCGGAGGTCCCGCGCCCGGACGGTGCGGACGCCGGAAGGCCGGAAATCCCCGCAGCCCTGCTCTCCCCTGTCGCCGTCAGGGCGGCCGGGACATATGTCATCCGCTCGGCCGCCACGGCCTCGGGCGCCGCGTTATTCTCCTTCGGCCTGGACGGTGCCTCCGTTTCCGGAACCGAAACCGCCGGCGCGGAAACGCGCGGAGCCGCCCTGCCCGCCGGAGCCGTGGCGGCCTCTTTGATCGCCGGTACCACGGAAATCCAGGAAACGCTCAGGTTCGGCCCCTCCGCCTTCAGGAGCCTCGGCAGGCTGGACTCGGCGGCGGCCAGCAAGAGCGTCGCCGCGACGGCGATATGGAGGGCCGCCGACATCAGGAGGGGAATCCGGATGTTCCTCTGCCGGGAGGGAAGGCGGATGTTCGTCATGGCTTCAGGAATCCTCCGGCGGGGGCAGGGCCTCCAGGACCTGGACAGCCTCCACGCCGTCCTTCCCGTAGGCGGCCCCGATCGAATCGGCGTACTCCCGGGTGACCACCGCGCCGCCGACGAGGAACGGCGTCCGGAACCCTTTTTCCCGGGCCAGGTCGATCGCCTGTTTCATGTGGACCATGGTCGTGGTCATCAGGGCCGACAGGCCCACCGCCCGGGGCTTCACCTCTTCCATGGCCGAGACGATCCGGGCGGCGCTCACGTCTTTCCCCAGGTCCACCACCCGCCAGCCGGCGTTGCGGAGCATCAGGGAGACGATGTTTTTCCCGATGTCGTGGATGTCCCCCTCCACCGTGGCCAGGACGACGGATCCCCTGGGGGCCCGCGCCGCATCTCCCCGGAGGCGGGGCTCCAGGTGCTCCATGGCCCGCTGCATGGCCTCCGCCCCGGCGATGAGCTGGGGCAGAAAGTAGCGCTTCTGCTCGTAGAGGTCCCCCACCCGGACGACCGCCGGGATCATCGTGCCCTCTACCAGCTGCCCGACACCGATGCCGGCGGACAGGGCCTCCTCGACGCGGGCGACCACGGCGTCCCGGTCCCCTTCCAGGATGGCGTCGGCCACCCGCCGGCAGGGATCGGCCGCGGCCGCCGGCTCCGGCTCTTTCCGGACCGCCGAGAAGCGGCGAACATAGGCGGCGGCGTTCCGGTCCTTTGCCAGGAGGACATCACCGGCCATCTTCAGGCTCATCAGCTCTTCCTGCCCCGGGTTGGCGATGGCCATCGTCAGGCCCAGCGCCTGGGCCATGGCCAGGAAGGCACCGTTGATCCACCGCCGCTCCGGAAGCCCGAAGGACACGTTGGAGAGCCCGACGATCGTCCGGCAGTGCAGGCTGCGGGTGCACCATTCCACGGTCCGCAGGGTCTCCCGCGGCGCCGCCGGCCGGGAGGCGGCGGTCATCACCAGGGCGTCCACGACGGCGTCTTCCTTCGTCAGTCCGTATCGTTTCGCTTCCTTCAGGACCTCCCGGACGATCTCCCGCCGCTCCTCGAAGGTCTCCGGAACCTCGCGGCCCTTCAGGGGAAGGAGGATGAACATGGCGCCGTAGCGGGCGGCTACCGGCAGCAGGCGCTCCAGCTTGTCCCGCTCCCCCGAGATGGAATTGATCAGGGCCCGGCCGGGGTAAAGCCGAAGGGCCGCCTCGATGGTCTCCACCCGCGAGGAGTCGATCACCAGGGGAAGGGCGGTGACATGAATGACGCTGCCGATCACCTCCCGGACGGTCTTCGCTTCGTCGATGCCGGGGACGCCGACGTTGACGTCCAGGAGATCCGCCCCGGCCTCCTCCTGTTCCCGGGCCATCCGGCGGACCGTCTCCATCCGTCCTTCCCGCAGTTCCTCCTGGAGGGCCTTCTTGCCGGTGGGATTGATCCGCTCGCCCACGATCATCAGGGGGCCGTCTTCGAGAACACGGCAGCCCCGGGCACTGCTCAGCACGGCCGGGGGCCGGCGGAGCGGAGCCGCGGGTTTCCGGTCCCGGACCGCAAGGGCGAGAGCCCGGATATGATCCGGCGTCGTTCCGCAACAGCCGCCCAGGAGGTTTCCCCCCGCCTCAACCATCGTGACGGCCGCACGGGCGAAGGCATCGGGCATCATGTCGAAGACGGTCCGGCCGTCGATGAGACGGGGCAGGCCCGCATTCGGCTTGGCAACGAGGGGAACCTTCGCATAGGGCTTTACGGCCCGGACCATCTCCGCCATCGCCTCGGGTCCTACGGAGCAGTTGAAGCCCACGGCGTCGGCCCCGAGGCCCTGGAGGGTCGCCAGGGCCGTCAGCGGGTCCGTCCCGCCGAGGGTCCGCCCGTCGGCTTCATAGGTCATGGTCACGATTGCAAAGGCATTGGATTCTTCGCGGATCGCCAGGAGGGCCGCCCGGGCCTCCTGGATGTCGATCATGGTCTCGACGGCGAACCCGTCGGCGCCGCCTTCCAGGAGACCCCGCACCTGCTCCCGGAAAATCGCCACGGCCTCCTCGAACCCTAGAGGGCCGAAGGGCTCCACGAACCGGCCCGTGGAGCCGATGTCCCCGAAGACGAACACGCCGGGGCCGGCGGCCTCCCGCGCCAGGCGGGCCAGGTCCCGGTTGATCTCCCGCAAACCCGCGACGCCGTAGGTTTCCAGCTTGAGGCGGTTGGCGCCGAAGGTGCAGGTGAAAATGATATCCGCTCCCGCCTTAGCGTAGGCCCGGTGGATCTCCCCGGTGACCCTCGGATGATCGAGGCACCAGACCTCGGGACAGACCCCGGCGGGCATCCCCCGCATCTGCAGTTCCGTTCCCGTGGCGCCGTCAAGGATCAGGATTCGCTCGTTCAGGATTTCCCGAATCGCCCGTTTTACCGCTGCTCTGCTTCTCTTCATCTCGTCCCGCTTTCCTGCCGCTTCAGTTCCACCGACCAGGAGGAAACCTTTTTCTCCCCCTCCATCAGGCAACCCCGCCCCCGGTAAAGAATGCTCGAAACCCTGAGGAGCGCCTCGCTGCCCCGGAGACGGCCGTCCTCAGTCCCGTAGACGGACAGGATCGCGTCGTCCACCAGGATGAACGTCCCCCGGAGGCGGCCCAGCGCCGGATTTTCGGAAATCCAGGCGGTGCAGTCGGTTCCTTCCTCGAAGGGCGTGACCACGTACCGGTTCCGGTATTCCACGGGCGGGTCCGCCGGGATGCGCATCCACGAATCGTTGATCCAGCGGTCCCCTTCGTGGGTGATCCGGGATTCGCCGCTCACCGGGTAAGGGACCACGATGGAATCGATATAGTATCCGCGGGCGATCCAGAGGCCTTCCGCAAGCAGAAACGTATGGTCAGCGATCATGGTCCGGCTCCGTCCCCGGCAGGATTCCCGTCAGGGCGATGACGGACTTCTCCGGCACAAGGAGGCTGTGGTCCGTCAGGGAGATGCCGATCCGGTCGAGCTCCAGGAGATCGAAGAGAATCCGCTGGCTCTCCAGGGCCAGGTCCCCGTAACCGGGAGAATACCGTCTTTTGAGCAGCCTCCGCCCCTCCCGGAGGAGCGTGCCGTTGAACCAGGCTGCAATCCAGTCCAAGGCGGCGTCGGTGATCTCGCTGGCCGCGGCGTCCAGGACCACCCCGCGCGTGGCGCTTCCAGTCGCCGTGTCCCGGGAGGCCTCCGCCACGATATCCCCTCCCGCCGTGGCAGCCATCAGGAGGATCTCCGGGCATCCCGTGAGAAGACGGGACAGCTTCGTGCTCTCCAGCGCTTCCCCTCCGGCCAGGACGGTACGCCCCGACTCCAGGCGGAGGAGCGGGATTCTCCGTGCCGCTCCCCGGAGACGGATCAGGGACTCGGCCTCCCGGATCTGCCGGTCCACCTCCTGCCGCCGGTCGTCCGGAAGCTCCGTCCGTCCCGACCGCCAGCCCAGGCGGCGGTAAATCTCCCGGACAGGCGTTCGGAGGGGAATGGCATCGAAAACGGTGACCGGCCAAGGCCGGCCGGGTGCGTCCTGCATCTTCGCTCCCTTCGGGGCGGCCGGATCGGTTCGCCGGCGGTGCTTCCCTGGAGAAACCGTCAGGACCCGCCCCGGATCTTCCGGACGACGGCGTCACCCATGGCGGCGGTGCCGACGGGGGCCGGCCCCGTCCCGTCCCCGGCGATGTCGCGAGTCCGGAGCCCGTCCCGGAGGACCGCCCGGACGGCGTCCTCGATCCTCCGGGCCTCCTGCTCGAGGCCGAAGGAATGGCGGAGCATCATGGCGACGGAGAGGATCGTCCCCAGGGGGTTGGCCGCATCCATCCCGGCGATGTCCGGCGCCGACCCGTGGATGGGCTCGTACATCCCCCGGCCGTCCCCGAGGCTCGCCGACGGCAGCATGCCGATGGAGCCGGTGATCATGGCGGCCTCGTCGCTCAGGATGTCGCCGAACATGTTCGTCGTGACGATGACGTCGAACTGGCGCGGGTTGCGGACCAGCTGCATGGCGCAGTTGTCCACGTACATGTGGCCGAGCTCCACGTCGGGGTAGTCCCGGGCGACCTCCGTCACCACGTCCCGCCAGAGCTGGGTGCTCTCCAGGACATTCGCCTTGTCCACGGAGAGCAGTTTCTTTCTCCGCACCCGGGCCGCCTCGAAGCCCGTTTTCGCGATACGGCGGATCTCCCCTTCCGTGTACACGAGGGTGTTGATGCCCACTCGCTGCCCGTCCTCGACATGAACGCCCCGGGGGGTCCCGAAGTAGAGGTCTCCCGTCAGCTCCCGGACGATCAGGACGTCGGTCCCCTCGACGACGGAGCGCTTCAGCGGGGAGGCGTCCAGCAGGTCCTCGAAGACGTGGACGGGGCGGAGATTGGCGAACAGGCCCAGCCGCTCCCGGAGCCCCAGGAGGGCCCGCTCCGGCCGGAGGGCATAATCGAGGGCCTCCCATTTGGTACCGCCCACGGCGCCCAGGAGAACGGCGTCGGACTCCATCGCCAGGGAAAGGCTTGTCTCCGGCAGGGGCTCTCCGAACCGGTCGTAGGCAGCACCGCCTACGAGGCCTTCCCGGATATCCAGGGACAGGCCTGCCTCCTCCGACAGGGCTGCAAGGACCCGCAGGGCCTCCCGGACGACCTCCGGCCCGATGCCGTCGCCGGGGAATACGGCGATCCGGAAACGCTTCCCGCTCATGCGTGTCCCTCCCCGACAGACCGTTTCTTCGCCAGGTGCTTCATGAGACCGCCGTCCATGAGCAGCTCCTGCATGAACGGAGGGATGGGCTGGATGGACAGGGTCTCCCCCTCCCCGCCGAGGATGCGGATCGTCCCGGCGGCACCGTCCACCTCGATTTCGGCCCCTTCCGCCGCCCGGTCCCACAGCTCCGCCGACTCGAAGATGGGGAGTCCCATGTTGAAGGCGTTGCGGTAGAAGATGCGGGCAAAGCTTCGGGCCACGACGCACGAGAGACCCGCCTCACGGATGGCGATGGGGGCGTGCTCCCGCGAGGAGCCGCAGCCGAAGTTCTCCCCCGCGACGATGACGTCGCCGGGGCGGATTTTCTTCATAAAATCCGGGTCGGCGTCCTCCATGCAGTGAGCGGCCATCTGCTTCGGATCGTGGATGTTCATGTACCGGGCGGGATAGATGACGTCGGTGTCGACGTTGTCCCCGAATTTCCAAACGCGGCCCCGGAATTTCATCGGGCACCCCCTACAGTTCGTCGGGTCCGGCGATCCGGCCCAGGACGGCCGACGCCGCCGCCACGGCGGGGTTGGCCAGGTAGACTTCGCTTTTCGTGTGCCCCATGCGGCCCACGAAGTTCCGGTTCGTCGTCGCCACGGCCCGCTCGCCCTCCGCCAGGATCCCCATATGCCCGCCCAGACAGGCGCCGCACGTGGGGGGGCCGATGACGGCGTCGGCGGCCAGGAAAATTTCCAGGAGCCCTTCCCGCAGGGCCATACCGTACACCTCCGGCGTGGTGGGGACAACGATCAGGCGGAGTCCCGGCGCCGCCTTCCTGCCCTTGAGCAGCGCGGCGGCGATCCGCAGGTCTTCGATCCGGCCGTTCGTGCAGGAGCCGATGTAGACCTGGTCGATGGGGACGTTCCCCACGTCGCGGATCCCCCGGGTGTTGGAGGGCAGGTGGGGAAAGGCCACCTGGGGTTCCAGGGCGGCCAGGTCCACCTCCAGGCGCTCGGCGTACCGGGCGTCCGGATCGGAGGCAAGAAGGCTGCCGGTGCGACCGGCCCGCTCCTTCACGTAGGCCTCCGTGATTGCGTCGGGGGCGAAGATCCCGTTTTTGGCGCCCGCCTCGATGACCATGTTGGCCATGGTGAACCGGTCCGCCAGGGACAGGGCGGAGACGCCGTCGCCCTTGAACTCCATGGCCTTGTACAGGGCGCCGTCGACGCCGATCCGTCCGATGACGTGGAGGATAACGTCCTTTCCGGTCACCCAGCGCCCCGGACGGCCGCGGAGAACGATCTCCATGCTCTCGGGAACGCGGAGCCAGACTTCGCCGGTCATCATGACCGCCGCGAGATCGGTGCTTCCGACGCCGGTGGAGAAGGCCCCCAGGGCACCGTACGTGCAGGTGTGGCTGTCGGCTCCGATGACCACGTCACCGGGGACGACAATCCCCTTCTCGTGGAGCAGGACGTGCTCGACGCCGCACCTTCCGCCTTCGTAATAGTGGGTCAGGCCCTGCTCCCGGGCGAATTCCCGGAGGATCTTCACCTGTCCCGCCGAGAGGATGTCCTTGTTGGGGGTGAAATGGTCCGCCACCAGGACAACCTTTTCCGGATCGAAGACCTTCCCGCCTCCGGCCTTGCGAAACTCGTCGATGGCGATGGGCGCCGTGATGTCGTGCCCCAGGGCCACGTCCACACGGGCGTTGATGAGCATCCCCGGACGGATGTCCGTGAGATCGGTGTGCCGGAGAAGGATTTTTTCGGTGATGGTGAGGCCCATTTGGATTCGCTCCACAAATGCCGGGTGGCGTTCTTTCTATAATATCTTCGCCCGTTAATCAACCCGAACGTTCCGAAACAAGCCGCCGTCAGGGCGGAACGCCGGCGCGGCTCCGACCTGCCGCTTTCCGCGGATCCTCCGGCCGGATGATCCGCTCGAGTTCCGGAAGCCAGGCCCCCTTTCCGTGATCGTAGGTCCGGACGACAACCCGGTCGGGGAAAAGGTAAAGGGAATTTGTCCAGATACCGGCCCGGTTCATGTCGGGATTGTGGATGTTCGTGACGCGCCGCTCATAGACGTTGACCGCCGAGGCGAATCCCTCATGCGTCGGAACCGTGTGGGTGTGGCCGGAGACCCAGAGGAAGACCTGGGGGTTCTCCATCAGGACGTCATGGATCCGGTCGGCCGGCTGGGCGATGTAGTTCGGCGTGTTGACGCGGAAATTGTAATCCGGAAGCGTGCCCCGAAGGGGGGCGTGGAAAAACACAATGGTCGGGAGCCGGCGGTGCTTTTTCAGTTCCGACCTGAGCCAGTCCACCTGCCGGTACGACATCTCTGCGAGATGCTCGGGCCGCTCCGGCGAGAGGAAAACGAGGAGGTAGCCGCCCTCTTTTCTGCTGTGGTAGTCGGCCCGCAGGCTGAAGGCCTCCCGGAAACGGCGCCGCTTCTCCTCCCGCGTGGCGTCGTCGCCCCGAACCCTCCTTCCGTTTGCGTTCAGCTCGTCCCGGTAAACGACGTCGTGGTTGCCCGGAACCGGCAGAAACGGTTTCGCGAGTCCGCCGAAGAATCGCTTCACCGTCCGGTACTCCTCGACGGTCCCGCGGTCCTCGCAGAGATCCCCCGCGGCAACGACCAGATCGACATCCGGCCATGAATTCACGGTCCGGAGAACCTGCTCCTTCGCCTCCATATACTGCCCCGGGAAATGGGGATCCCCCAGGACTACGATATGCCGGTAGGTGCGCTCCGCCGCCTCAGCCGGAACGGAAACGAACAGGAACGCCAGAAGAAGACAGAACAGCCGGATCAAGGTCCATCCGGATCCGGATTCCTGTCCGAAGAGAGCCGTCTGCCAAGGCACCGTGCCAGAGCCGGCTTTTCCATATCCGACCATAACCATTCACTTTCACTCCCAGGAAACAACAGGCGGAACTATTACGTCATCCGGCACCATTCCTCAACCACCTTCTTGCGGAGCAGAATCCGGCTGAGGGCTGTACTGCAACAATCCTTTACCGAATCGCGATAGAGGAGGGGGGGATTCCATTTCTCCGTGACAGTCAGGCCCGTACAGAACGGCCGGAAACCGCAAGGAAAGAACGGAACAATGATACTTTATCGGCTGTTGCTGGAAACCAGTTGAATCGGAGGAGCGGGACGGATCGTCTCGTAACCGTCGGGATAGGCAACAGGACAGGCGGACTTGTTGACGGCATCCAGCAGGAGAGCGAAGCGAAGGTGGCCGATTCCCGGCCTGTAGAGCGGGTTTCCCCCCGCAAATTGGTTTGAATGAGGGAAAACGAAGACGTGAACGGAGTTTCTGTTCCGGCCATGCCGTTTCTGGATGGACGTCCAGTCCCCATCGAAAGCCATATTGGTGGTTGCATCCAGCGTCATCCAGCCGCAGGGTAAATATACTTCGTTCATCGCATGCCCGTGGGCAATGATGACTCTGCGATTGGGAATGCCCGCGCGATCGAGCAGCAGTTTGAGTATGTAGGCAAAATCGCTGCAGCAGCCGATCTCGCTCCGCAGATAGTCACCTATTTCGTCCGGGGCGTCCAGCCGGAAGGCCGTTTTCTCATTCATGCTTACACAGCCTACCCTATCCTGCAGAACACGATTCCCGTAGCCCCAGAAGGCCGAAACGGTGTTCATCAGATACAGCGCTTCCAGCTTCCGGCCGTCTTCGATTCCCCATTGTTCTTTCAAGGATTTTCGAGCTTTTTCGAATCTCGCACGGCAGGCTTGATACAGTTCGTCCTCGTTATGGATCCATTCGATGGAAAGTGACGATTTGCTGAAAAGAGCGGGGTCCACCACCGGCAGTTCTGCGATCTCGATCTGTTCCAGCAGTTCACCATATTGTACCGGATAATGCAGAAAAGAGTATGCTCCGATGTAGGCAGGCAGGAGCACGGCAAGGATGAAAATCCGCCGGATGATTCCCCGCCTGGCGATCAGCAGAAGAAACATGCAGGCGGTAACGACAAGACAGCCGTTCATCAGGATGCGCAGGAGAAGGAGCTTGTTCGGACCGATGTTGGATCCGCTGCCGGCAAACACAAGGAGATCGATGCCGGAAACATCCATAAAGAAACGGCTGAACGAGGTTAATGAAGCCGCAAGGAGATAAATTAAAAACAGGCTTCCTGAAAAGAAGGCGAAAAATGCGGAGGGGGCGCACAGGGCGCGCCTCCCCGCCGAAGACCATTTTGAGTAAATTCCGGAGGTCAGCATGAATCACACAAGAACAAAGAACAATCTGAGACCGAAACAAGTATTTTTTTAAATTGCATGTTTATGACGCATCTTTTATTACATTTGCTCTTTTTACTTTATTTTATAAGTAAACCTATATTCATCTATATATTCACCCCTAAGAACATGTTAAAACACCAACAACTAATCGTTTATCGAAACCAAATTCTAACTGCTCGCATAAGTTGTAAATTTATACAACTAATTGTGCTTCTTGTGTCTAAAGACAAAAGGCACTTATTCATGATACGATCCTCAGCAATATCTGCTCTTTGTTAAAACATGGCTCTCTTCATTGATCCCCATAGAAACATCACGGTATAAGCCTGGATTATCCTGAATTTTTATGCATTGTCTTTCCTTCTCGAATCATTCGTTTGAAAAATAATTTTTTCTATGCACACTTAACTTGACTTAACCCATATCTGAAAATTATGAAAATTGTCCGTGTGATATTATTAAAATTCTGTAATGAGCAGGATATGAAATGAGCATGTCCTATCAATGGACCTGTCAAGGACTTGCAGACGTAATCAATCCGACAAGCCTGCCTTTCCCGACATTTCCTTAAGGGTTTTGGCCGGCTGAACAGATCGAATCTGGTAAATGGAACCAACGAATTAGCCAGTGGGAAGAGACTTATTAACAGGATGGATTCCTTCTGGTCCTTTGCGAAAGGCGGCTCATGGAATTCCATGGCATCCTCCCATCGACTTTTTCATGCAACTGAAGGAATGTGAATTCCGGTTTAACCAGAGGGATAAGGATCACAACCAAGCGGTCCAGAAAATGCCAAAAAATGCCTTTCAGCTTGTCAAGACCAGGATGTTTTATGCGAGTTGGGTTCTGGAAGGTACCGTTTGCTGAAGATGGCCCCCTCCCCATCAAACGGGAGAGGGACCGGAGGGCGAGGGTGAAACCGCTCCGGTCCCGTCTCTCTATGTCAGGCGCTATGCGCCGGTTGGGGGCTTACCAGCCCCGGGGACCCATTCCCCGTCCCTGGCCGCGGTCGGGGCCCCAGCCGTCACATCCGGCTCCCGCTCCCGGGCCGAATCCGCGGACGAATCCGGGACCGCGCGACTGGATTTGGGCCTTCTGTTCGGGTGTCAGGACATTCAGCATCTGGAGGCGGTGTTTCGTGGCCTTTTCATTCAACTGGGCCTTGATGGAATCGATATCTCTGTTCACTTTCAGGATCTTCTCCTCGTTCGGGGTCGTCTCGAGCCAGAGGTTCCGGAGTTCTCCCCGCTTCTCGAACATCGCCGCCTGGAGGGGCTGGACTTCCTTCTGGTGGGCCACCCGCAGGGCCCGGACCTTCTCGTTCTGATCCGCCGTCAGGTTCAGGCCAACCGGACCGCCGACGTCAGCGGCGTTGTAACAGGGGCCTCTCCCCCAGCCTCTTCCTCCGCCCGGGCCATAGGCCCAGGTCGTGGTCGCCATCAGGACAACAGCCAGAATTGCCACCGTTGTCATCCATGTCTTGCCTTTCATTTTTGGATCTCCTTTCTGTATTGCTCTTTCCGAATTTGAATTCTTTGCCGTGTCGTGTTGTTTCCCTTTTGTGGGGATTAAGAGCAACGGCTGTGCCAACCCCGCACGTGCAACACAATTACTCGATTCCATTATGCTTCTAAAAAACAAAGGTCCTCCATTCCCCTGCCCGGCGCACGAACGAGAAAAAAGGTGGATACAGAATAACCGCCTGTGGTATCCGCTTGGATACTAACTATCCACCCCATGATGGCGTTTGCTCATGAAGGTCCGGACGAAACAGACAAAACCCGCTCGCTTCTCCTTCGGAAAATTTTCCTGGGCCGGTTTCTCGCCCTGGGTCATCCTCGGCGCCGCCGCCATTCTTGCCCCCCTGTACAGCTGGATGGCCCTGACAAGCATGACCCGCCATGAGGCATTCATGAACCAGCTCCTCATGGAGAAGGGAGAAGCCCTGATCCGCTCCTACGAGGCGGGAGCACGAACGGGCCTGGGCCTGCACAGCTGGGGCTACCTGGAGCTGCAGAAGCTGCTCATCGAAACGGCCCAGCAGAAAGGGGTCGACTATATGGTCGTCGTGGACGGCGAAGGTACGATCCTGGCGGACAGCGACCCCTCGTCGGTGGGCCGTCCCTATGGAACCGACCTGGATCTCAAGGAGATCGCCCGCTCCAGGCAGGTCCGCTGGCGACGGGTCCCGAATCCCGGCGGCGAAGACAGCTTCGAGGTCTACCGCGGGTTTTCGCCGGCCGCCGGCCGCCCTCCCTTCGGGCCGGGGGGACGGATTTCTCCTCCGGTGAGCCCGGAGACGATCCGGCAGCTGATCGTTTTTGTCGGTCTGGACACGACGCCTCTCGAGGATATCCGGAAACGGCAGAGAAACCAGTCGATCGCCCAGGGCGCTCTTTTCCTCCTGATCGGATGCGCCGGATTTCTGATCCTCTTCATCGTGCAGGAATGGCGGACGACACGGCAGTCGTTATCCCGGATCAAAGCCTTCTCGGACCGGCTCGTGGAGCACATGCCCATCGGTCTCATCGCCGTTGGAAACGACGGCCTCATCGCCGCCTGCAACCGATCGGCCGAGGACATCCTCGGCCTCGCCCCAGGCGGGGTGGACGGCCGACCGGCCCGGGAAATCCTCCCCCAGTGCCTGCGGGATCTGCTGACGGAGTTGCGGGAAAGCGGGAAAACCCTCGAGAAGGAACTGGAATGCCAGATGGAGGACGGCCGCACCCTTCCCCTGGAGGCCCTGGCCACAACCCTGGAATCGGAAGAAGGCACGCCGCTCGGATCCATTCTTTTGTTCCGGGACATCGCGGAAATGCGTCAGCTCAAGGAAGAAGTCGTCCGGAGCCAGCGCCTGGCGTCCCTGGGCAGCCTGGCCGCCGGCGTGGCCCATGAAATCCGCAACCCTCTGAGCTCCATCAAGGGATTCGCCACGTACTTCCGGGAGCGCTACCGGGACGTTCCGGAAGATCGCGGCACCGCGGACATCCTGATCCAGGAGGTCGACCGGCTCAACCGGGTCATCACCCAGCTCCTGGAGTTCGCCCGTCCCATGACGCTCCAGCGGGTCCCCGTTTCCATCGGCGAAGCGGCCGAGCGGGCGCTCCGGGTCATCGCGGGGGAGATCCGGGAAAAGAACATCGCCGTCGAGATCCGGATCCCTTCCGATCTGCCGGCAGTCACCGCGGATCCGGACCGGCTGCATCAGGTTTTTCTCAACCTGTACCTGAACGCCCTGGCCGCCATGAAGCCCGGCGGGATTCTGACCACGGCAGCGGCGGCCGATCCGGAAGGTGCCGTCCGGGTGCGGATTGCGGACACGGGGGCGGGCATCCCGGTGGAAGACCTGTTGCGCGTCTTCGACCCCTATTACACGACCAAACCATCCGGAACGGGCCTGGGGCTGGCCATCGTCCACAAGATCGTCGAGGCCCACGGCGGCGACATCCGCCTGGAGAGCGAGCCGGGCAGAGGGACCACCGTGACGTTCCGGATCCCCGGCAGGAAAGAAACATGAAAAAAAACGAGCACATTCTCGTCGTAGACGACGACCGGGCGCACCGGACCATGTTGAAGACCCTCCTGGGCGGCTGGGGATACGCCGTCACCGAGGCGGACGACGGCTCCGCCGCCGTGGCCGCGGTCCGGGAGGGACCGTTCGACCTGATCCTGATGGACATCCGGATGATCCATGTCTCGGGAATCGAGGCCCTGACGGAGATCAAGGCCTTCAATCCCGCCATCCCGGTCATCCTCATGACGGCCTACGCCTCGGTGGAAACCGCGGTGGAGGCCCTCAAGAAGGGCGCCTACGATTACCTCACGAAACCCCTTGATTTCGACGAGTTGAAGCTGACAATCCGGCGGGCCATGGAGCATCTCCGCCTGGCGGAGGAGAACCGGCTCCTCCGGGAAAACATGGAGGACCGGTACAGCCGCATGAACCTCCTGGGACACTCCGCCGCGATGACCCGGCTCCTGGAGACGGTCTCCCAGATCGCCCCCACGGAGGCGACGGTCCTCGTCACCGGCGAATCGGGTACGGGCAAGGAACTGATCGCCGGGGCGATCCATTACGGGAGCCTCCGGAAAGACGGCCCTTTCGTCAAGATCAACTGCGCCGCCCTGACGGAAAGCCTCCTGGAGTCGGAGCTCTTCGGCCACGAGAAGGGGGCCTTCACCGGGGCCGACCGGCGCAAGGAGGGAAAATTCCGCCAGGCCGACGGGGGAACCCTCTTTCTCGACGAGGTGAGCGAGATGTCCCTGGGGATGCAGGTGAAGCTCCTCCGGGTGCTCCAGGAACGGGAGATAACGCGGGTGGGCGGGAGCGACGTTCTGAAAGTGGACGTGCGCATCATCGCAGCCACGAACAAGGATCTCCGCCAGGAAATCGGCCAGGGGCGCTTCCGGGACGACCTCTTCTATCGTCTCAATGTCGTCAATCTCGTTGTGCCCCCCCTCCGGGAGCGCCGGGAGGATATCCCGCTGTTGGCCCAGCATTTCCTGGCCCAGTTTGCGGAAAAGAACAGGAAGGGCATAAAGGGCTTCACGCCCCGGGCGATGGACGGCCTCCTCCGGCATGAATGGCCGGGAAACGTCCGCGAACTCATGAACGCCGTCGAGCGGGGCGTGGTCATGGCCAGATCGGAATGGCTCGGGGAGGAGGACCTGGCCCTGACGCTCCCTGACGGTACTTCGCCCGTCTCACCGGAGCCGTCGGAGGAGACGGGCCTGACCGTGGAGGGAACGTCCCTCGACGAGCTGGAACGGGCCGCCATCCTGAAGACCCTGGAGGGAGCCGGAGGGAACAAGAGCGAGGCTGCCCGCCGGCTCGGCATCACGCGCCGCACCCTCCACAAGAAGCTGAAACAGTACGGGCTGATGTAGGCAGAACCATGAAGGTCCTCGTGTGCATCAAGCAGGTCCCCGACGACGACGCCCCGGTGGCGCCGGACGAAAGCGGAACCCGCTGGAGGGCGGCCGAGGGGGCGGACTGGCGGATCAACCGCTATGACGAACACGCCCTGGAGGAGGCCCTGCGGATCCGGGAGGCGATCCCGGGCACGCGGATCGACGCCGTCTCCGCAGGGCCCCCGCGGGTCCGTACCACCCTGCGCCGTGCCCTGGAGACGGGCGCCGACGAGGGGATCCACATCCTCATCGGGGAAGACCGGAGCCCGATGCCTTCGGAAATCTCGGCCCTTCTGGCTGCCTGGGCCGGCGGCAGGGGCTACGACCTGATCCTGGCGGGAACCCTTTCGGAAGACGACATGCACGGCCAGACGGGCCCCATGCTGGCGGCATACCTGGACTGGCCGTGGGCCACCTCGGCAATCCGCCTGGACGTCCACCCGGAGGGGCAGGCCGGCGTGGAAGGCCCCTCCATCGGCGTGGAGAGGGAAATGGAAGGGGGAAGGAGGGAGATCCTGATGATCCGCCTCCCGGCAGTCGTAGCGGTCCAGACAGGCATCAACCGCCCGCGTTACCCGGCCCTGTCGCATGTGCTCCGCGCCCGCTCGCAGGGTCTCACGGAAGTCCCGGCGGGCGCCCTGCCGGCTCCGGAAATCCGGGAGCGCCCGCGGCAGGTCTCGGCCCCACCGCCCGCATCCTGCCGCTTCCTGGAGGGGACAACGGAGGAGAAGGCGCGGGAACTCCTTCGGATCCTCCACGAACGATCGCTGCTCTGACCCGGTCTTCCCGGGATAAAGCCGCCCGCCGTCCCGGAATCAGCGGTTGAAGAGAGCCTTTTCTTCCGCTTCCGTCCGCTCCCGCACCTCGGAACGCCAGGGATTGTGATAGGACCGGCAGCCGAGTCCAGCCTGAAGCTGCTCCCGGATGAAACCGGACATGCCCCCGGGCTCGACCATGAGGCGGCAGACGTAGCGCGAGCCGTTCCAGTGCAGCTCCGGGCAGCGGCGGTCGCGCTTTCCGGGATGGCGGTGCAGTCCGAAGGTGCAGGTATGGCGGATGCAGCAGTATCCGCAGCCGACGCAGTCGTGACGGTCCGATTTCTCCCGGATCATGGGTCTCGCCTCTCCGTTCCGCTTCCCGTGATGAACCGGCCGCACCATAAGGCATCGACGGCCGTTGTGTCAAAACAATACGCCGGCGGTTGCCCGGTCAAATTCCGTTGACGGGGAAAAAGGAAAAGTGATAGGCCTGCCCCGAATTGTCCGCATCAGGAGAAAACCATGTTTCTGAAACAGATGCACGTAGGAATGATGGCCATTTTCGCCTACATCGTCGGCGATCCCCAGACGGGGGAAGGGCTGGTCATCGATCCGGCGGCGAACACCGCCGGCATTCTCGAGGAAGTCGGCAAGGCGGGCCTCCATATCAAGTATATCGTGAACACCCACGGCCACGTGGATCACATATCAGGCAACCAGGAGATGAAGAAGAAGACGGGCGCCCAAATTGTCATCCATGAGGCTGATGCGGACATGCTGACGTCCACGCCGGCCATGATGCTTGCCATGTTCCGGGCCCAGAAATCGCCTGCGGCGGATCTCACCGTCCGGGACGGCGATACGATCACCGTCGGCGGCGTGTCCCTGAAAGTCCTTCACACCCCCGGCCATACGCCCGGGGGGATGGCCCTCTACACGGAAGGCTACGTCTTCACGGGAGACACGCTCTTCGTCGAGGCGGTGGGCCGGACCGATCTTCCCGGCGGATCCTGGCAGGTCATGAGCCGATCCATCCGGGAGCGGCTGCTCACGCTCCCCGACGACACGGTGGTCCTGCCGGGCCACAACTATGGTCGCCGCCCCACCTCCACGATCGGCCACGAAAAGAAATTCAATCCCTTCCTGCGATAACCGGCCCCCCGGGCAGGAGAAAACGACTCGAACGGAGGCGCAATCAGCCATGAAAGAATCGAAAGGCCTGATGGAAACGAACCTGAGCGGACTGCAGCTGGCGGGACGCGGGAAGGTCCGCGACATCTACGACCTGGGGAACCACCTTCTCATCGTGACGACGGACCGCATCTCCGCCTTCGACGTGGTCATGCAGGATCCAATCCCCGGCAAGGGCCGGATTCTGACCGGCATGTCGGTGTTCTGGTTCAAAAAGACGGAGGATCTCGTTCAAAACCACCTGGTTTCCGTCGATCCGGCCGATTTCCCCGCATCCTGCGCACCCCACCGGGAGGTTCTGGACGGACGCTCCATGATGGTGAAAAAGGCCCGCCCCCTGCCCGTGGAATGCATCGTTCGCGGCTACCTGAGCGGCTCCGGCTGGCAGGAATACCGGAAGAGCCGTTCCATCTGCAGCATCCCCCTTCCGGAAGGGCTGACGGAGTCGTCCCGGCTTCCGGAGCCCCTGTTCACGCCGACCACCAAGGCGGAAATCGGGCAGCACGACATGCCCATGACCCGGAAAGAAATGGAGAACACGATCGGGACGGACCTGACGGAACGGGTCATCGAACTCAGTATCGCCGTCTATCGGCGGGCCGCCGACCGGGCCCTCAAGGCGGGAATCATCATCGCCGACACGAAAATGGAATTCGGTCTTCTGGACGGCGAGCTGATCCTGATCGACGAGCTGCTGACTCCCGATTCCTCGCGCTTCTGGCCAGCCGACTCCTACGAGGAGGGGCGCTCCCAGATGAGCTTCGACAAGCAGTTCCTCCGTGATTATCTCCTTTCGCTGAACTGGAACCAGAAACCGCCGGCGCCGGTCCTTCCCGTGGACATCGTCCAAAAAACCCTGAGCCGCTATGAAGAGGCCCTGCAGCGGCTGACGGGATAATGGGCGACCGCCTTGACAGACCCATCCCCCGTGATTAGCTTTAGCCGTTGAATAAACGGATCCGGTATCGTCTCGACACGCACCGACCGGACAGGGTGGTCCAGTAATTCCTCATGAAACGCCAAGAACTTCCCGACTACAAGGAAAAGCAGCGGATTCTCCATCTCGACAGGACAGATCCAGCCGCGCTCTCCGCCCTGGGAGACCGATACCTTGCCGCCGGGCGGATCGCCGACGCCGTCGAGTGCTTCGGCCGGGGAAATGACGCGGACAGGCTCCGCGCCATCCTGGCCCGTGCCGAGGAAGAGGGGGACGTCCAGTTCTTTCTCCAGGCCGTCAAGGCGCTGGGCCGGGAAGCGACGGGAGAGGAGTGGAACCGGCTTGGCGAACAGGCCCTCCGGAGGGGCCGCCTCACCTTTGCCCGCCATGCCTTTGAAAAGAGCGGCAACGCCGAAGGTCTCCGGCTGGTCCACGAGGCCGTCAGGGCGATCGCGGACGGCGGAGGTGTTTCATGAGCAAGCGCTGTTACTATGAAGTCCTGGAAGTGCAGCGGACTTCCACCGAAGAAGAACTGAAGAAGAGCTACCGCCGGCTGGCGATGCAGTATCACCCGGACAGGAATCCCGGGGACCGGGAAGCGGAGGATAAATTCAAGGAAGCCGCGGAGGCCTATGAGGTCCTGAGCGATCCTCAGAAGCGCGAGATTTATGACCGTTACGGCCACGAAGGGCTTACGAGCAGCGGCTTCCGCGGATTTTCCGGGTTCGAGGACATCTTTTCCAGCTTCGGCAGTGTCTTCGAAGACATTTTCGGCTTTCGCGGCGGCCGTTCCCGAACGGCGGCGCGCGCCGGATCCGACCTGCGCTATGATCTTTCCCTCTCCTTCATGGAGGCCGTAACGGGCGTCGCCAAGGACATCGACCTCGAGAAACTCGAACAGTGCCGGGAGTGCGAAGGCTCCGGATCGGCCCCCGGAACGGCTCCGGAAATCTGCAGCCGCTGCCGGGGCCGCGGTCAGGTCACCCAGACGAGCGGTTTTTTCAGCATCAGCTCAACCTGCCCCTCCTGCCGGGGACAGGGATCGGTCATCACGAAACCCTGCAAAGCCTGCCGAGGAACCGGTCGGGAACGCGTTCAGAAAACCGTGTCGCTGAAAATCCCCGCCGGCGTGGAAACAGGTTCCCGCCTGCGCCTCCGGGGAGAAGGTGAAAGGGGAGAGCACGGAGGCCCCAGCGGCGATCTCTACATTTTCATCCACGTGGAGGCGCACGAATTCTTCGAGCGCAGCGGAGACGACATCTATTGCCGCATCCCGATCTCCTTCGTTCAGGCCGCTCTCGGCGCCAGCATCGAGGTGCCGACGCTGGAAGGAACGGAAAAGCTTAAGATCCCGCGAGGCACCCAGGGCGGCAAGACCTTCCGTCTGAAGGGCAGAGGGATCGCCCGCCTCCGAAGCCACGGCCGGGGCGATCAGATCATCGAAACCGTGGTTACCATCCCGACCTCGCTGAACCGGAAACAGGAAGAACTCCTCCGGGAATTCGAACGCCTCGGGGGAGAATGACGGATTCTCCTTTCCTTCCCGCCGCGCTCGTTCGTGACGGCGCCGCGAAAATGTGCTAAGAGACCGACATCCCCGGTGGTGACGGCTTGCCCGTCCATCCCGCACCGGCGGCCACCAACTCCAGACTAAAAAAGGAGGTGCTATGACAGACAAGTGGAAAAAAGCGCTGGCGGTGCTGTTCGGGGCCCTGATGCTCGCAGGATGCGGCGTGGAAACGGCCCTGGTCGTCGGAGGGCTCGCCGCAGTGGGAGCCGGCGGCGGCACTTATGCATACGTCAACGGGGAACTGAAAACCGATTACTACTATACGATGGACAAGACCTGGCTGGCCTGCGAGAAGACCGTGGCCGACATGAAGGGTCGGGAGGTGGTTCCGGAGCGCAAGATCGGCGAGGGGACGATCAAGGCCGTCATCGACGGGGAGGATGTGGTGATCGGACTCAGATACAAGGACAAGGCCGTCACGACCGTCTCCGTCCGGGTGGGGCTGTTCGGCAACAAGTTGTCCTCACAGCTCATTCAGGACCGGATTCGGGATAACATTACAAAAAGCGAACACGAAGGGCTGGGAAACGGGCCGGCACCGATCGGCAATCCCTCGCCGGCGGGCAGCAGCCCCGCACCGGCAAATCGGTAGGGTAACAGGCAAGGCCGCCCGTCGCGGAGGGAATGCAGCCAAGGGTCCGCATCATGAGGACCGGTCCTTAACGAAATCCTGCATCCGGGTGGACCCTTTTCGACAACCAGGTCTTCCCGCAGTTCATCCACGACCGGATCCGGGGAAAATGACGAACAGACGAGGAATCCCGGCGCCCTTTGGGGGAAACGACGGATCGAGCGCCATCGTCGGCCGGGAATGCCCATGAAGAAGAAACTGATCCTTGGAATCCTGTTGAGCGCGTTCCTGGTCTGGCTCTCCGTGCGGGGCATCCGTTTCGGGGACGTTGCGGAGGGATTCCGGTCGATCCGCTACGGTTTTGTCGTTCCGGCGCTCGCGGGCATGCTGATCATGCAGATCCTCCGATCCTGGCGCTGGGGACTGATCCTGAAACCACTGGAATCGGTCCGTCCATGGACCGTTTTTGAAGTTTCCAATGTCGGATTCATGGCCATCACGGCCCTGCCGGCCCGCCTGGGTGAACTGGTCCGGCCCTACCTCATCGCCCGGAAGAGCGGCATCCGGATGACCGCCGCCCTGGGCACAATCCTCGTGGAACGGGTCATGGACGGGGCGACCGTGCTTTTCCTGGCTATGATCGCCCTGCAGTGGACGCCCTTTCCCCCCTGGCTCGTCCGCTCCGGCATCCTGTTCGGAACGGCCATGCTGGGATTGATCTTCCTCATGATCTTCCTGTCATTCCGGAGGGAAAACTCGATTCAGGCGGCGGAGTTCGTCATTCGCCGTTTCCCGGACCGCATTGCCGTCCGTGTCCGGGGAATGATCCATCATTTCATCGACGGGTTCCGGATTGTCCGCGACGTGCGCCTTCTTGTCCAGGTGGGGGCGATGTCGATCCTGATCTGGATCGTGGACGTGGCGATCATCTACGCCATGTTCGCCGCCTTCTCCATTCCCCTGTCCATGACGGCTGCCCTGATCCTGATGGTCGTCCTCCTGATCGGAATCGCCATCCCCACAGCCCCCGGGTTCATCGGGAACTGGCACTACGCATGCATCCTGGGTCTTGGGTTGTTCGGCATTCCCAAGGCGGAAGCACTGCCCTTCGCCGTGGTCTATCACTTCCTTTCCGTACTGTTCATCGTAATCATGGGGCTTCCGTTCCTGCCCTTCATGCGGTTCTCCCTGGCAGACCTGCAGCAGCAGATGAACGGCGGGGGAAAGCCCTGATCAGGAAGGCTGGGAGTCACGGTCTTCGGGTTTGGATTCCAGCCCGAAGGACTTGATTTTCCGGTGGAGGTTGCTCCGCTCCAGCCCGATGGCCTCCGCCGTCCGGGAGATGTTTCCTTCGAATTCCTTCAGCTTTTTCATAATGAACTGCTTTTCAAAGTCCTGCCGGGCCTCCCGGAGGGAGTCCGCCTCCGGGGAAACGTCGGGGACCTCCGGCCGATGGCCGTTCTCCGTCTTCTGCAGCAGGGGGATGTCGGCCGCGCCGATAACTCTGCCGGGCGTCATGATGACGAGGCGTTCGACGATGTTCTTCAGCTCCCGCACGTTCCCCGGCCAGTCGTGCCGCATGAGCGTCTCCAGGGCCTCGTCGCTCATGGTTTTTTCCACCTCCCCTTCCTTGAGCGAAAAATCGTGGATGAAACGGGTTACCAACAGCGGAATGTCCTCCCGCCGGTCCCGCAGGGGCGGCACATGGAGGGGGATGACGTTCAGACGGTAATAGAGGTCCTGGCGGAACCGCCCTTCCTCCATTTCCCGCTCCAGGTCCTTGTTGGTGGCTGCCAGGACCCTGACGTCCGTGGAGATGAGCCGGTTGCCCCCCACCCGTTCGAAGGTCTTCTCCTGGAGAATCCGGAGGATCTTCGCCTGGGCCTTCTGGCTCATGTCGGCCACTTCGTCGAGGAAGATGGTCCCCTCGTTGGCCAGGTCGAACTTGCCCCGCTTCTTCGAAGTGGCTCCCGTGAAGGCGCCCTTTTCGTGGCCGAAAAGCTCGCTCTCGATCAGCTCCTCCGGGATGGCCGCACAGTTGACCTCCACGAAGGGTTTCTGGTTCCGACGGCTCCGGCGGTGAATGGAGCGGGCCACCAGTTCCTTCCCGGTCCCGTTTTCCCCCATGATGAGTATCCAGGCGTTGGTGGGGGCCACAATGGAGATCGACTCCTTGAGATCCATAATGGCGGCGCTCTTGCCCGTCAGCTCGAAGCTCTGGGTGAGCTTCTGCTTCAGGAGGACGTTCTCCTCCTCCAGACGCATCATGTCCACCGCGTGGTTGATCACCAGAATGATCTTCTCCAGGGAAAGGGGCTTCTCGATGAAATCGAAAGCACCCAGCTTGGTCGCCTTGACGGCCGTCTCGATGGTGCCGTGCCCGGACATCATGACCACCCGGGTCTGGGGGTATTCGGTCTTGATGATCTTGAGGGCTTCGATGCCGTCCATTCCTGGGAGCCAGATATCCAGGAGCACCAGGTGGGGAGCCTCCTCCTCCATCATTCGGAGGGCGTCTTCGGCACTTGCCGCCGTATGGACTTCGTAGCCCTCGTCACTGAGGATTCCCTCGAGGGACTGGCAGATGCTTTTTTCGTCGTCGACAATGAGGATATTCTTATGCATGTTCCGCTTCCAGGGTGGGTTGCTTCATCGCTGCGCTCCCGTCGCCTTCCGTCACAGGAAGCATGAAGGAGACGACGGTTCCACAGGGTGCGTTGTCCGCCACCCGGACCTCGCCCAAGTGGTCGGAGATGATGGAGCTGACGATGGCCAGGCCGAGGCCGGTTCCGGATACCTTCGTCGAGAAATAGGGTTCGAAGATCTTCATCTTGTAGCGCGGCGGCACCCCGCAGCCGTTATCCGCCACAGCCACTGTCACCAGGGAGTTCTGCCGGTCGTAGGCGGAACGGACGGCAATGTGCCCCGCGGTGTTCTGGACCGCCGCCACGGCGTTGTCCAGGAGATTGACCATGACCCGCTTGATCTGCTCGGCGTCGATGAGAAGCCGGGGAATCTCCGGGTCTAGATCGAGATCGAACTGGAGGTCCTTATGGGCGTCCTGGAACAGGACCACCGGATCGGTGATGACCGCGTTGAGGTCGTTGGGCGACGGATTCGTCACAGGCATCCGCGCGTATTGGGAGAAGGCGTTGACCAGGTTCTTGAGGACATCCACCTGGGCGATGATGGTCTTTGTGCATTCCTGGAAGACATTTCCGTCCTCCCCGAGGCGGTCTCCGTATCTGCGCTGCAGTCTCTGGGCAGAAAGCTGAATCGGCGTCAAGGGGTTTTTGATCTCGTGGGCCATGCGCCGCGCCACTTCCCGCCAGGCCGCGGCCCGTTCGGCCTTCTGCATCTCCGTCAGGTCCTCGAAGACGACCACGACCCCCATGTCGCGCCCCTCGTCGTCCCGGATGTCGGTCGCGGTCATGAGGATTGTGATGGCCCGGCCCTCCACGACGATCTCCATCTGCTTCTGGATGGAACCCTCGGGACTCTCCTTCATTTCCTGAAGCAGCTCCCGGACCATCGTAAGCTGTTCCGCCGTCAGGAACTCGCGGTAAGACTTCCAGAGAATCCGCTCCGTCTGGAGATGGAGCATCCGCTCCGCCGCCCGGTTGACGGCGGTTATGCTGCCGTCCCGGTCGACGGCGATCACGCCCGCCGAGACGTTGCCCAGGACCGTTTCCATGTATTTCCGGCGTTCTTCCAGGTCCTCGTTCGCTTCCTCCAGGCGCTGGTTCGACTTCTTGAGTTCCCGGGTCATGGCATTGAAGGACTGCCCTAAAACTCCTATCTCATCATCCCCCGCGGAGTTGATCTGGTGGTCCAGGTCGCCGGCGGCGATCCTCCGGGTGGCCTCCGCCAGATCGGCAATGGGCTCGTTGATGCCCTTCGCCAGGAACAGGCCGAACCAGGTGGCGGAAAAAAGGATCAGGAGCGTCACCACCGACAGGGTGATCACGTAGGTGAACTTGACCGGGTTCTTCAGGATCTTCAACTGCCGGTATTGCTCCGAGGCGGCGGAGATGACGGCCATCTTGTCCACCATGGTCTTGGGCATGACGTAACTGACCGTTACGTATCCGATGACCTCCTTGGGGACCAGCGACGTGTAAACCGGAGCAATCCCCCGGATGATCTCCCCGGCGGCAGTGGAGGACTCGATCTCCGCCACTTCCTGTCCCGCATAGACCTTCTCGAGTTGCGCGGCCGTCAGGACGGACGGGGGAATGGTTTCACTGGCGGTACTGCGGACGATCATCTCCTCCCGCTTGCTGTCGAAGTGCACCTCCAGGACCCCAAGGTTGAGGCTGGCCTGCCGCCGCTCCATGAGGGCCTTCAGATACGAATGCTTGTCCGGCTCATAAAGACGGTTGTCGGTGATCTCCCCGCTGATGCCGCGGGCATGGTACCGGGCGTACTCGGTCCCCTGCTGATAGTAGTACTGAGCCACCTCCAGGGTCGTGTTCAGGGCATCTCCAAGACGCACGTTGAACCAGTTCTCGATGCTGGAGGAGAGAAAATTGATGGACACGACAAACAGGAGGGCCGTGGGGATCAGGGACAGGCTCACAAAGGCCGCCACCAGCTTGGCGCGCCATCTCGACCCGATGACGCCGCGCCGCCGCTCGAACACGAGCTTCACCACGTTGCGGACAATCAGGAAGATGAGGAGGATGATCAGGATGATGTTGATGTTGATGAAGCCGAAGATCAGGACGTTGTCCGATATGGGCAGAACATGGCCCCGCCAGGAAACGTTGCTCTCCACATAAGCCAGCAGGATGATCAGCGCCACCGTCAAAAGGATGATGAGGCGCTCACGCCGCCTTTTTCGGGCCTCCTTCTCGTCGATCGCCGGATTCTTCCGTTTCGGTTTCATTCGCGATAGATGAACCTGTATGTGTGCCAGGGCGTCTCCAGATCCCACAGGGAGACGAACAGAAAGACATATTCCAGCCTGAGGGGGAGACGCACCCGGTCCAGCTTGGCCATCACTTTCATGTAGTATTCCGTGTTTTTCGAAAGCGCCTTCACCGAAGCGACGGGAAAGCCGTTCAGATCCGACATGGCGACCTTCGCATCGCCGAGGGTCTGAAACACCGCAGGCTCGGATCCGCCGTCGGAGGAAACCTGAAAGGTCTTTTTCAGGTTATCGTACTTGAGCGTCCGGTTGATCTCGATATCCGAGATCCGGCGGTCAAACCAGAAGGAACGCTCCTGGTAGATACCGGCGTAAAAGGTGAACTGGACGGGGAACCCGGCCATCACGGCCGCACTCATGTCCGGGGTGAAGCCGTCGGATATCTTGCCGTACAGGAGAACCTGCTCTCCCTTGGTCGTGACGAGAATGTCCCGGATGAGCGGTTTCGCCGTTGCCGCTGCCGTTGCGAGGACGGCCGTCATCAGAATCAGGGCGACAGTCGTCAACAAGCTGATTTTTTTCATGGATGTCATTCCTTGGCAAAAACGTTCCTCCCCGGACGGAAGGGGTTTTCGGGACTCGCCCGACTCCGTCCGCCGGAAGGCAAGCTTGGATCTTAAGGAACTGTCACGGAAATTGCAAGCTCCAGATGTGGACCTTGGACGCTACAACAAGGCGGGAAGATTAATATTTTCCAGAGGATCAGGCCCGGGCGGCATCGAGGATGCGGAACTCCGGAATGCGCAGCGCCCGGAACTGCTCCGGGACGGCCTCTCCAACGGGATGGTCGATGATCTCCCGGTTTTCCTCCTGGGACATCAGCGCCTTCAGGAGGAGGTTATTCATTTTATGCCCGGACTTGTAGGCCACAAAATGGCCGATGATGGGCATCCCCAGAAGGGCAAGGTCGCCGACGGCATCCAGGATCTTGTGCTTCACGAACTCATCGGGAAACCGGAGGCCCTCCTTGTTGAGAACCCGCTCGTCGTCCAGAACGACGGCGTTCCCCAGGGAGCCGCCCAGAGCGAGTCCCCGGGCCTGCAGGTATTCGACGTCCCGGAGAAAGCCGAACGTACGGGCGGAACAGATCTCCCGCTCGTAACGCTCGTCGGTGAAGGTCATGGAATAGGACTGCTGGCCGATGATGGGGTGCTTGAAGTCGATTTTATAGGTAATTTTGAATTCCTGCGCCGGCAGGAACATGGCCGTCCCCGTTCCGTCCGAAACCGATACTTCCCGGCGAACCACCAGCACTTTCTTGTGTTTGCCCTGGGTCAGGGTCCCCACGCCCTTGAGCATCTCGACGAAGGGCCGGGCGCTGCCGTCCATGATGGGAACTTCAGGGGCGTCCACTTCCACGATGGCATTGTCGATCCCCATGCCCCAGAAGGCCGAGAGGAGATGCTCCACCGTGGAGATGCTGGCGCCGTTCGTGCCGATGGTGGTGGCAAGGGTCGTATCCGCCACATTGTTATAATCCGCCTGGATTCGATATCCTGAGGGGATATCCCTGCGGATGAACACAATCCCCTCGTCCACCCCGGCGGGCCGGATCGTCATGGAGACCTTCCGTCCCGAGTGCAACCCTGTGCTGTGACAGTTGATTTCTTTCTTGAGCGTTCTTTGTAAATGCATAGTACCCACGGCTGTAAATGTGATGGAGTCTTAAAAAGCAAGATCCACACCATGTTGCCCGGCCGGAGCGAGAAACAGGGTTGAATCTTGGAATGACCCCTCATATTGAACGTTTAACGGCAAGATTTTGCGGCCTGCCCGATCCAGGATCTTTCCCGG
The DNA here is from genome assembly GCA_013177825.1 of Syntrophaceae bacterium. NCBI lineage: Bacteria > Pseudomonadati > Thermodesulfobacteriota > Syntrophia > Syntrophales > Syntrophaceae > Syntrophaceae bacterium. Next base: position 626,927 of record JABLXX010000001.1, on the reverse strand, counting down.
GTGTGTCGAAAAGAACACACGACATCTGTCGGTTCGAAATTAGACGCCGGGACATGGCCCGGCGTTGCCGTCATCCGCATCCGGGAGGCATCCTGGCGCCGGCCGGTTCCTTCTCGGCCGCCTGCTTCACCGTTCGGTGCGGACGATAAAACCGCTCCTTCTCGCTGAAGACGCAGCCGCAATAGGGCTGCCGATAGAGACCCATGTGGCGGGACAGGCGGAGCCCCTCCTGCCATCCCTCCCGGAAATCCCGGTAAAGAAAGGGAATGTCGTGCCGCCGGCTGATCTCCGTTGCGACTTCCCGGATCTGATCGTGCCGCTGGTAACGGCTGTAGAGAAGGGTCGTGGTGAAGGCGTCGAAGCCTCCGGCCTTGGCGGCCTCGGCCGCCCGATCCAGACGGAGCCGGTAACACTGAGTGCATCGGTCGGGCCCCAGGGGCAGGACGGCCTGAAGGTACTCCTCCAGGGGATAGTCCTCGGGCCAGATGACCGGGAAGGGGGCCATCTCCGCGTACTCCCGGAGCGTCTCCAGGCGCCGCTGGTGTTCCTGGAAAGGATGGATGTTGGGGTTGAAAAACATGCCCGTGATTTCATGGCCCTCGTCCCGGAGTTCACCCACCGGGACGATGGCGCACGGGGCGCAGCAGATGTGAAGCAGAACGTTCATAACAACTCCCCCTGGCGGGCGCCGGGCCAGGCCAGGCCGAAGTGGTCGTAAGCCGCCTTCGTCGCCAGCCGCCCCCGGGCGGTCCGCTGAATGTAGCCCTCCTGAACCAGGAAAGGCTCGTAAACGTCTTCCAGCGTAGTTCGCTCCTCCCCGATGGCCGACGACAGGCTGTCGATTCCCACGGGCCCGCCGCCGAATTTTTCAATCAGGGTCAGGAGGATCCGCCGGTCCATGTGATCGAACCCCCGGCCGTCCACCTCGAAGAGTTCCAGGGCCCGGACGACCACCTCGCGGTCGACCTTTCCCCGGGCCTTCACCTGGGCATAATCGCGGACGCGCCGGAGAAGCCGGTTGGCGATCCGGGGCGTGCCCCGGCAGCGGCGGGCCAGCTCCACCGCCCCTTCGTCGTCGACGGCGATGGACAGGATGCCGGCGGAACGCCGGATGATCACGGCCAGTTCCTCGGGATCGTAGAAATCGAAGCGGAAGCTCATGCCGAATCGGTCCCGGAGCGGAGACGTCAGGAGTCCCGCCTTCGTGGTGGCGCCGATCAGGGTGAACCGGGGGATGCCCAGCTTCATGGAGCGGGCGGACGGTCCCTGGCCGATGAGGATGTCGATGTGGTAATCCTCCATGGCCGGGTAGAGGATTTCCTCGACGACGTGGGAGAGGCGGTGGATCTCGTCGATGAAGAGAACGTCCTGGTCATGGAGGTTCGTGAGGATCGCCGCCAGGTCCCCGGGCCGCTCGATGACGGGGCCGGAGGTCACCTTGATGTCCACCCCCATCTCCCGGGCCACGATATAGGCCAGGGTCGTCTTGCCGAGGCCGGGGGGGCCGTAGAGAAGCACATGGTCCAGGGCCTCGCCGCGCTCCCGGGCCGCCTGGATGAACAGGGACAGGTTTCCCTTGATCTTCGGCTGGCCGATATATTCGTCCAGACTCCGGGGACGAAGCGACACATCCAGGCCGGTATCTTCCTCGATGACCGCCGGATGGACCAGCGGGTTTCTCTCTTCCGGGGCTTCCTGTTTTCGCTTGTTTGTCACCCGGACTTTCCTTTCCGGTCCCGGATCCGGGGATTCCGTCCTCGGCGGGACCACAGCCGTCCGTTCTCGGTCAAACCTCAGCCCGTTCGCTTATGCATTCACAGGCTGATCAAAAAGGGTTGGATGCAAGGCGCCCGAAGTCGTGAGCCATGAGGCTTACTTTATAGTACGTCGAATGGCGAAGGACAAGGGCAACGCTGCAGACGGCCGCTTTTCAACTGCCTGAAAGGATCTTGAGAGCACCCTTCAACAGTCCGTCGAGCGTCGTCGGGGCCGGGATTTCGCGGGCCGCCTTGTCCAGCGCGCTCTTTGCCGACGTTTCCTTGTAACCCAGGTTCAGGAGCGCCGAGAGAACATCCTCTTCCATGACGGCAACCCCCTGTGGCGTCTCGCCGGGTCCCGCCGCGGGCGTTAATCCGGCCTTCAGGATCCGGTCCTTCAGTTCCAGGACCATCCGCTCGGCCATTTTGCGGCCCACGCCGGGAATCCTCACCAGGCGAGCCAGGTCTCCCCGGGTAATGGCCGCCGCCAGTTCCTCCGGGGTGATTCCCGACAGGATGTTCATGGCCAGCCGGGGGCCGATTCCAGTGACGGCGATCATCATCTGGAAGAGTCCCCGCTGGGCCGGATCGGGGAAGCCGAAGAGCTGGATGGCGTCCTCGCGCACATGCGTATGGATGTGCAGGACCAGATTCTCGCCCGCCTCCGGGAGATCGTAGATGGCGGTTAGGGGAACGAAAACGCGGTACCCCACGCCACCGACGTCCAGGGTGACGGAGCTGAGCGACTTTTCGAGAAGAATGCCCTGAATCCGGGCGATCATCAGACCGTTTTGTCCTTTCCGAAATGGGCGTGGCAAATGGCCACCGCCAAGGCATCCGAGGCATCCGCCGGCGCCTCCCCGGGAAGCCGCAGAATTGCCTTGACCATACTCTGCACCTGGGTTTTCTCCGCCCGTCCGTACCCGACGACAGCTTTCTTGATCTCCAGGGGGGTGTATTCAAAAACCGGCAGGCCGCCGTGGTTTCCGGCGAGGATGGCGACGCCCCTCAACTGGCCCTGGCGGATCAGGCTCCGGACGTTTTTTCCGAAAAAGATGTCCTCGATGGCCATGACATCCGGGGCGGACTCGCGGATCAGATCCTCGATCCCTTTGTATACCGTGGACAGGGCAACGGTAAGCGAGGCCCCCCGGGGCGGGCGGATCTCCCCATAGGTCATGCAGGTGAGGCCAGCCCTCCGCTTTTCCACCACGCCGTACCCCGTCACGTGGCTGCCGGGGTCGATGCCGAGAATTCGAAAGGGGTTATCCGCTCGCATGCCGCAGGAGACGCGCGAAAAGCCGGTCAGCTCAACTTTTCCATCACGTCGTCGGCGATGTCGAAATTCGCGTAGACGTTCTGGACGTCGTCGTTGTCCTCGAGCTTCTCCATCATCTTGAGCATCTGCTCCGCCTTGTTCCCGTCCAGCTTGACGAGGTTCTGGGGGATCATGGTCACCTTCGCCTCGAGGAACTTCAGGCCCTTCTCCTGCAAGACCTTCCGGACGCCTTCGAAGGACAGCGGATCGGTGAGGACCTCGAATTCGTTCTCCTCCTCCCGGACGTCCTCCGCCCCGGCCTCCAGGGCAAGCTCCATGAGTTCGTCCTCGCCGATCTGCTTCTTGTCGATGAGAATGCTGCCGTGTTTCGAGAAGATCCAGGATACGCAGCCGTTTTCCCCCAGGTTCCCCCCGTGCTTGGAGAGGATGTGGCGGATCTCGGCCACCGTCCGGTTCTTGTTGTCCGTCATGATTTCCACCATCAGCGCCACGCCGCCGGGACCGTATCCTTCATAGGTGACTTCCTCGTAACTCACCGAACCCAGCTCACCCGCTCCCTTCTTGATGGCCCGCTCGATGTTGTCCTTGGGCATGTTTTCATCCCGGGCGGCGATGACCGCCTGACGGAGACGCGCGTTCGCTTCGGGATCGCCGCCGCCCAGCCTGGCGGCCAGGCTGATTTCCTTGGCGAGTTTCGTGAAGATCTTGCCGCGCTTCGCGTCGATGGCGCCTTTTTTCCGCTTGATGGTGCTCCATTTGGAATGGCCGGACATAAGGGATTTCTCCTTGGAAACGGAACGGGTTAAGTTCCATAAATATTCTGATTTATTCGCCGTTTCATAGCATACCCACTCCTGCTTGCCAAGGCAAAAAAGGCCGTCCGTTGACAGGTCCGCCCCGATTGTCTAAAGGGTGTAAAACGATTCCGCAACCGGCGGACAGGAGGCTTTCCATGGCAGAAGCGGCGCATCCGGACCAACCCTGGGACGTGGCCATCATCGGCGGAGGTCCGGCGGGCCTGACGGCAGGCATCTACGCCGCCCGGGCCAACCTCCGGACGATCCTGGTCCAGGGGGCCTCCACCGTCTCCCAGATCACCATCACCGACATGATCGAGAACTATCCGGGGTTTCCGGAGGGCATCAACGGATTCGACCTGGTGGAGCGCCTGAAGAAGCAGGCGGCGCAGTTCGGCCTGGAAATCCTGTCCGAGGACACGACGTCCCTGGAAGCCGGCCGCCGGGGAGACCTTCCGGTCTGGCGGATCAGCGCGGGCGGGAAAACGATCGACGCCCTGTCGGTAGTCCTGGCTACAGGGGCCTCCTGGAGGAGGCTCGGCGTCCCGGGTGAGGAAGCGTTCATCGGCCGGGGGGTCTCCTTCTGCGCCACCTGCGACGGGCCCTTTTACCGGAACCGCGAGGTCGTCGTCGTCGGGGGCGGCAACACGGCCATCCAGGAAGCCCTGTTCCTGACCCACTTCGCCGGAAAGGTGACCGTGGTCCACCGGCGGGACCGCCTTCGCGCCGTGGGGATTCTCCAGGACAGGGCCTTCGCCAACGAAAAGATCGCCTTCGCGTGGAACTCCGTCGTGCAGGAAATCCTCGGGAAAGAGACGGTGGAGGCCGTGCGTCTCCGGGACGTCAAGACGGGGGAGGAAAGGGAAGTCCCGACGGAGGGCGTGTTCCTGTTCGTGGGGCTGATCCCCAATACGGACCTTGTCCGGGACCTTGCCGATTGCGAACCCGACGGGGCCGTCCGGGTGGATCGGGCGATGCGGACTTCGGCACCGGGCATTTTCGCCTGCGGGGACTGCACGGTCACCCCCCTGCGGCAGGTCATCACCGCCTGCGGTGATGGAGCCGTTGCGGCTTACTCGGCCCAGCTCTACGTGGAGGACCTCAAGGGCACGGCTTACTGACCGGTGGGTTGCCCTGCCGCACCGGAGGCGATCATCGCCCGGATTTCCTTCTCAAACCGACCCGGATCTTCCACGGCCAGGGCGATCCGCTCCCCCGGACAGACGGCGCCACCGTCCTGCGTCAGGATGGCGGGAACGGTTCCCTCCGCTTCCAGGGGAATGCCTCTTGCACCAAGGAACCGCGCCGCCGGCTCCGAGGCCGTCCGCGCCGCGATTTCCCGCACGATCCCCGAGTCCGCCGCAAGCCTCGCCGCCGCCAGGCCCATGATCTTGTCGTGGAGCACGCAGTCCCGGAAGTCCCGGCAGGCGTCCAGGCACTCCACCAGCGGCCGGAGCCCCTTCCCCTGCGACGAGAAGACCCGCCGCCCCCCGGAGAAGAGGGCCAGATTGTAATCCCGGAAACGATTTTCCATCAGGTCCGCGAGCCTCCGATCGGCAAGAACAAGTGGCGGGGGGACTTATAAATATCTGTCCCCTTTCTCCTTTTCTGCCGTCTAATGTACGAGTGTCCTTGAGAAAACATTCATCACAACAACCCCCGCCGCAATCAGGACGATTCCCATGATCGCCGGCGCATCGAGTTTCTGGTCCAGGAAAATCCAGGCTACCACGGAAATGAGCGCCATGCCGACTCCCGACCAGACGGCGTACGCAACCCCCACCGGAATGGTGCGGAGCGTCAGGGACAGGAGATAGAAAGCTGCGCCGTAGCCCGCAACGACGAGAAGCGAAGGCAGGAGCCTCGTGAAACCTGCACTGCTCTTGAGCGCCGAGGTGGCTATCACCTCGCTGACGATTGCGATCGCGAGAAAAATCCAATTCTTCATGCACTCCCCCAAAAACGGTTTCGCAGACGACCCCGCCCGGGCTTCTCAGCCCCCCCTCTTCAGATATGCCGGGGCATTGCTGCTCTTTTCGAATCCGCCGTAAGATCGGGTGGCGGGGTAATACTCAGCGGAAAACTGGGCGATGCCCGCGGCCTGTTCCCCCGCCGTCTCGGCGATGAAGGCGAGCATCATGTCGATCCCGGCGGACACGCCGGCGGCCGTCCAGACGGGCCCGTCGCGGGTGAACCGGTCTTCCTCGACGTTCACGTCTCCAAGTTCACGGAGCCGATTCAGGGAACCCCAGTGGGTCGTCGCCTTCCGTCCGTTCAGGAGCCCGGCGCGGTGCAGCAGGAAGGAGCCGGTGCAGACCGAAAGCACGGCCCGGCACGATTTCGCCTGCCCGGCGATGAAATCGATCAGGGCCGGATTGTCGACCTCCCGGCGCGTCCCCTCGCCCCCGGGGACCAGAAGATAATCCAGCGGCGGGCAATCCGCGAAAGTAACATGCGGAAGGACGATCAGGCCCTTGGCGCAGGCGACCGGCCCGGATGTCTCGGCAATGATCAGCCGGGTATCCGGCCCCCCGGCGAACTTGCTCCACATGCCGAGGATTTCCCAGGGACCCGCGAAATCCAGCTCCTCCACGTTCGGGAAAATCAGGACGCCCCAATTCATAACGCCTCCGTTTGCAGTGCCGTCTCGGGAAGGGACGCTCCGGGTGAAACGCGCATCAACTGACACGACCGCGGCCCGTCCGGACCGCAGCAACGATACAGAAGGCGCCACCCCCTGTCAATACACCCCGGTTTCACGGACTTCCGTTGCGCATCGGCCGCCCGCTGTGGTAAGAGACTGCCGGTGTACACCGCGAACGGGGCCGGCCGGGTTGTCGGAAGGGCCGCCCGGCAGGAACCTCCACTTCTTCGATCCCCGCTGCATCGCAGGAATTCAGGGCGGGAGAAAGCAGACTTCATGGACAATCCGACCGGCTGGGCGAGCCTCCCCAGCCACATCAGCCCCTTCCTCTTCCAGTTCGGATCCTTCCAGCTTCGCTGGTACAGCCTGATGTACCTGGCGGCCTTCGGACTCACCTACTTCCTGGTGGTCCGCCGGATCCGCCAGGAAAAGTTCCCCTACACGCCTGAGACGATCCAGGATCTCTTCATCTGGATCATTTTCGGCCTGATCCTGGGCGGCCGCCTCGGGTACGTTCTGTTTTACAACCTGGATTACTACCTCGGACATCCCCTGGAGATCCTTCTGCCGTTCGAATTCAGCGGCGGCGGTATGCGCTTCGTCGGCATCAGCGGCATGTCGTTCCACGGCGGGCTCGTGGGAGTGGTCCTGGCGGCCGTCTGGTTCTGCCGGCGCAACGGCATCGCCTTCTGGAACATGGCGGACCTGATCTGCCCAACCGTTCCACTGGGCTACACCTTCGGCCGGCTCGGGAATTTCCTGAACGGCGAACTCTGGGGGCGCGCCACGACGATGCCCTGGGGGATGTACTTTCCACTCGACCCCACGGGCCTGCTTCGCCACCCCTCCCAACTCTACGAGGCCCTTTTCGAAGGCGTCGTCCTCTTTGCAATCCTCTGGGCGATCCGCCGGAAAAGTCCCTTTGACGGGTTCCTGCTCTCCATGTATCTGATCGGCTACGGCCTTATCCGGTTTGTCATCGAGTTCTTCAGGGAACCCGATGCCCAGCTCGGGCTTCTCTTGTTTTCCCTCAGCATGGGCCAGCTCCTCTGCCTGCTGATGATCGGGGCGGGACTGGCGGTCTTCATGATGCGTAAAACCGCCGCGGAGCGGAATCGATAATCGCAAAGGAGGATCCGGCATGAGCAAGAACCTGATCGTGATCGGCGCCGGCGCCGGAGGCGCCTCTGCGGCAGCGGAGGCCCGGCGGAAGGACCCGGGATTGACCGTTACGATGATCGAGCGGACGCCCCACACATCCACCGCCGCCTGACCGATGCCCTATTACATCGGCGATGTAATCAAGGACAATCGGAAGCTGGTGGCCCGGACCCCGGAGCAGTTCCGGGAGACGGGAATTGAAGTCTTCACGGAAACCCGGGTGGGAACCGTGGACATCAAGGAGCAGGCGGTGCTCACGGAAGACGGGAAAAAGCTGCCTTTCGATTTCCTCGTCTTCGGCACCGGAACCAGGGCCTTCACGCCGGGGATACCCGGAGAGGACCGCGAGGGCGTCTTTGTCCTCAAGGGCCTGAGCGACGCCATCCGCATCAAGCAGCTTCTTCAGGACACCCCCTGCCGGAGGGCCGTCATCATCGGCGCCGGCTTCATCGGCCTGGAGATGTCTGAGGCCTTCCGCGAGGCGGGCATCGAAACGACCATGGTCCACCGCGGCGCCCTGCCGGCGGCCCGCTGGGATCCCGAGCTGTCGCGTCCGATCCTGGAGGAAATGGAGCGCCATGGCGTGGCCTTCCTGCCGAACACGCTTGTCACGTCCATCGAACCCGGATCGGAATGCCGAAACCGCCTCAACACAAGCGCCGGCCCCCTGGAAGCGGACATCATCCTCCTTGCCCTGGGGGTCCGACCGGACGTCGACCTGGCCCGGGAGTCAGGCATCACCCTCGGACCGTCGGGGGCCATCGCCGTCAACTTCGCCCAGCGCACCTGTGCGGAAAACGTCTACGCAGCGGGAGACTGCTGCGAGTCCTACCACCGGGTGAGCGGCCGCTGGGTCAACATTCCCCTCGGCGACATCGCCAACAAGCAGGGCCGCGTGGCCGGCAGCAACATCGGCGGAGACCCCATGACCTTTCCCGGCATCGTGGGAGCCCAGTCCTTCAAGGTCTTCGGCCTGGAAGCCGCCGCCGCGGGATTGAGCGAGCGGGAGGCGACCGCCGCGGGCTTCCATCCCGTCAGCACCATCCTCTGGGGAAACAGTGCGGCCCGATCCATGCCCACGGCAAGGAGAGTGGGCCTGAAGCTCACAGCGGACCGGGGTACGGGAAAGCTCCTGGGAGTCCAGGCGGTCGGCGAGGCGGGAGCGGTGAGCCGTGTCAACACCCTGTCGGCGGCTCTCTGGGCGAGGATGTCCCTGGAGGACGTGGCGTACCTTGACCTGGCCTACTCTCCGCCCTTCGGCGGCGCCTGGGACCCGATCCACATCGCCGCCCAGGGGCTGCTCCGGAAACTTTGAACAATCCGCGAACCCGGATTGCGCCGATACCGGCGGAATGACCTGACGACAAGGAGTGAACGATGGAACGATACGGCATGATTGTGGTGTACGTGGCGCTCATCCTGGCATTCCTCTACATTTCGAAGCGGATCGCCGACGTCCTCACGAAGTTCGACGACGACCTCGCCGTGGAAAAGGAGGGAAACACCGCCGTTGCGCTGCGCCGGTTCGGGCTTTACGTGGGGATCTGCACCGCCCTGGCGGGGGTTTTCCAGGGGGGGCTCCGGAGGGCGGACCTCGTGGTTTTTCTAACCGACGGGGCCATCACGACGGTTCTCTTTTTCGCCGCCCACCTCCTGAACGACCGCATCCTCGTCCCGGGTGTACGCAACAATGACCTGATCAAGGCGGGAAATGTGCCGACGGGGATCGTGGAGGCCGGCAGCTTCATCGCCACGGGCATCCTGCTGAACGGTGCCTTCGCCGGCGAAACCGGGAGCCTGCTTTCGGCCGTGGCCTTCTTCGCCCTGGCCCAGATCTTCCTGTATCTGGCGGTCTTCCTGCACCAGCGGATCTACCGTTTCCGTACGGCGGCCTGCCTGCAGGAGGGCAACCTCAGCGCCGGGATCACCGTGGCGGGACTGCTCGTGGCCTACAGCATCATCCTGCGGTCCAGCATCGCCGGCGATTTTGTCGGCTGGGCCGAGAGCCTGGGCTGGTTCCTCATCAGCGCTGCTTCGGGAATGCTGTTTCTCCTGATTTTCGAGAAGATCTCCGACTGGATCTTTCTCCCGAAGACGAAACTGGGAGACCAGATCCAGGCGGGAAACAGCGCCGCGGCCCTCCTGGTGCAGGGGCTCGTCATCGCCCTCGCCGTCGTCATCAGCCGCATGATCGTTTGATCGAAAACCGGAGGGAGCCATGAAACAACCGGGACGAAAAAGCCGAATGATCGCCGGGGGCGTCTTTTTCCTGGCCCACACCTTGCTCACGGGATGTGACGAGGCGCCGGTCACGACGACCGGCGGCGGGGACGGGAACGTCATGCAGGAGCGGAAAGCCGGCGTCATGACCCAGATCGAGGAAACGGCGCCGGGGGATTACAAGATCGTGAACGAATACCCCAGCAGCACGACGGGAGTTGTCGTAAAGAGGCGGGACGGAACCAGCGAGACCCTCCCGGAGGACAAGGTCCGCAGCCTCATGGACGGAGCGGGCCAGGAGCGGAGCATGCTGGGCCTGGGGACCGTCCTGTCGGCGGGTCTCCTGGGTTACATGATGGGCAAGAACACAGCCCCGAATCCCTTCGTCTACGGCAACGAGGCCGTCTACCGGCAGAGCCTGGCCAGCCGCCTCCCCCTGGAAGAGCGCCTCAAGGAAGAGGAGCAGCGGGCAGGCAATCCCACGAGAAGCTACTGGTATGGAAGCCGCTACTACGGATACAGCTACGGAAACCGCCAATACACATCGACCTCGCCGGGCGCCCGGAAGAGCGGGTTCTTCTCCCGGATGACCAGCAGTTTCCGAAGCTTCTCGGGCTGAAAGCCGTGCAAATCCTCAGGGTGAACCCCATCCCCCCCTCCATTTTCGAACAGGTCGGGTTTTACTGGTACGACTCCTCCGGCGATCTGGACTATGTGGCGAACGAACTGGTCCAGGTGACGGAAGAGGAGGGGGAGGCATTCTACCGGGCGGCGGAAGAGCTCTACGGCCTCTATGTTCAGGCAGCCCAGCACGTCATCGATCACGGGCTGTTCGACCTCCTGGACATCCCGGACAACCTGGTGGAGATGATCCGGCTCAGTTGGGAGGACGACCGCCACTTCCACCTCCTGGGGCGCTTCGACCTGGCCGGCGGGTTGGACGGGAAGCCCATCAAGCTCATCGAATTCAACGCCGACACGCCCTCGATGATCTTCGAGACGGCCCTTATCCAGTGGATGGTCCTCCGCCACAACGGCCTGGAAGAAGAGTTGCAGTTCAACCGCCTCTACGAAACCCTGCAGGAGTCCTTCATCCGGATGCGCAGCCTCCATCCGGCCTTCGCCGGCGCCGATGCCCCCATCCCGTGCATCCTTTTCTCCTGCCTCGACCTGGGCGTAGAGGACGAGAATACGACCCGCCTCCTGGAGGAAATGGCCTACGAGGCAGGATTCATAACCGGCTTCGAGTACGCCCATGACGTGTGCTTCGACGAGGAGGGGATCTCCAATCCCGCGGGCGACCGTTTTGATTTCTGGTACAAGCTCCTGCCCTACGAGTACATCGGCATGGAGGAGCCGGAGCTGGCGGAGCTCCTGACGGACCTTCTCCGGCGGGACAGGGTCGTCCTTCTGAATCCGCCCTATTCGCTCCTCTTCCAGTCGAAGGGCATTTTGAAGGTCCTCTGGGACCTCTTCCCGGGCCATCCGCTCCTCCTGGAAACATCCTTCGAGCCGCTCCGCGGAACCACCTGCGTGGAGAAAAAGACCTTCAGCCGGGAGGGGGACAACGTGCGCATCCTCGACCAATCGGGAAATGAACTGGACAGAAGGGACGGGGATTATGTATCGTACCGCTCCATTTACCAGGAGTTCGCGGACCTCCCGACCGACAGCGAAGGCCGCCTCTACCAGGCGGGGGTCTTCTTCTCCTGGGAGCCCTGCGGCCTCGGCTTCCGCCGGGAGAAGGGCATCATCCACAACCTCTCCCAGTTCGCAGGGCATGCAGTTCGTGCCGGTTTTCCGGAATCAAGACCAAGGTAGGAGGAAATGACCGTCACCATCGTCGGCTGGACCGTTTTCGCCATTCTCATTCTCGTCTTCCTGGCCCTGGACCTGGGGGTCTTCAACCGGAAGGCCCACGTGGTCCATGTCAGGGAGGCCCTCCTGTGGACCGGCTTCTGGGTCGCCCTGGCCATGCTGTTCTGCGGCGGCGTCTACTGGTTCGAGGGGCACCACAAGGCCCTGGAGTTCCTGGCGGGCTACCTGATCGAGTATTCGCTGAGCGTCGACAACCTCTTCGTCTTCCTGATGATCTTCGGCTATTTCCAGGTGCCCCCCCAGTACGAGCACAAGGCCCTGTTCTGGGGGATTCTCGGCGCCCTCGTCATCCGGGCCGTCTTCATCTTCGCCGGCGTCGCCCTCATCGAGCGGTTCGAGTGGATCATCTATGTCTTCGGCCTGTTCCTGATCTTCACGGCGGCCAAGATGGCCGTGAGCACGGACCGGGAGGTCCACCCGGAGAAGAACCCCGTCCTGAAGGGGCTCCGCAGGATCATGCCGGTGGACCACTCCTTCGACGGAGGCCGCTTTTTCCTGGTCAAAGACGGCATCCGCCATGCCACACCGCTGTTCGCCGTCGTCCTGGCCCTGGAGACGACGGACATCCTCTTCGCCGTCGACTCCATCCCGGCGGTCCTGGCCATCACGACGGACCCCTTCATCGTCTACACGTCCAACGTCTTCGCCATCCTGGGGCTCCGGTCCCTCTTCTTCGCCCTCTCCGGCCTGATGCGGATTTTCCACTACCTCCACTGGGGCCTGGTGGTCATCCTGTCCTTCGTGGGCGTCAAGATGCTCCTGTCCCACCTGGTGATGATCCCCGTCTTCGTCTCCCTCGGAGTGATCGTCGGCGTCCTGGCCCTGTCCATCCTGGCCTCCGTCCTGTGGCCCAAGCCGATCGAGGAGGGAGACACCGGCGTATCCCTGGACGGCGGGCACCCGCCGGCCTGAACGGAGGATCCTGTCTTGATCGATCCCTACCCCGCCCCCTCCCGATCCGAGATCCAGTCCTGGCGGAAGCTCCGCCTGGAGAAATACCGACGGCGGGAAGGCCTGTTCCTGGCGGAGGGGGTGAAGGTGGTCCGGGAGCTCGAACGAAGCGCCCGGTCCGTCTCGGCGGTCCTCGTCCGGAGAGATCGCGGGGAATCCTGGCCGTCCCTGATGGACTCCCTGGCTGAAAGAGCCCCCGTCTATGCGGTGAGGGAGGAAGACTGGAAGGGACTGAGCCAGGACGTCCAGCCCGAGGGGATCATCGCCGTCGTACCAGTTGCCGAGCGGGAGGAGCCGGCGGTGGTCCTGTCGCGGAAGACCGGACCCGTCCTCTGCCTCCACGAGGTGAACAATCCGAACAACCTGGGCGCCCTCATCCGGACGGCCCACTGGTTCGGGATCGGGACGATCCTGCTCGACCCGGGAACGGTCAGCCCGACGAACCCGAAGGCGGTGCGGGCCTCCATGGGGAGCCTTTTCCACCTGAATATCCTGGAAGACGTGGATCTCCGGGAGGCGATCCCGGTCCTGAAGAAGCACGGGCCGGTGGCGGCGGCCGTCGCCGCGGGCGGCATGCCCCCGCACGCGGGCGGTGCTTCGGCGATCCTCCTGGGAAGCGAGAGCCACGGCCTGCCGGAGGATCTCCTGGCCCTGGCGGACGAGCGTTGGACGATCCCCGGGAAAGGCGACGCCGAATCGCTCAGCCTGCCGCAAGCGGCAGCGATCCTGATGTACGCCTGGACCGCCGGCTGATCCTTCATATTCCCTGAACCGCGGGACATGGAATCCCACGGGACCTCACCGGGAGGAAGACATGAAACGCGCTGTGAACCATGCCCTTGCAATCCTGATCGCCCTGCTGGCCTTGGCAGCCCCGGCGCCGGCCGCGGACGCCGTGCCCCCTCCCCAGGGGGAGAAACCGATCCTCGTCATGATCCACGGCATGTTCGTCGGTCCCTGGTGCTGGGATTCCTTCCGGAGCTACTTCGAGGCCCGGGGCTACAAAGTCGTCACCCCGACCCTCCGGTATCACAACATCCCCCTTAGTTCCCCGCCGGATCCCCGCCTCACGGAAACGGGCATCCTGGATTATGCGGCGGACGTGGAGAAGGAGATCCGGGCCCTCCCAACGAAACCGGTCATCATCGGCCACTCCATGGGCGGCCTCATCGCCCAGATCCTGGCCAGCCGGGGCCTGGCGAAGGCGGCGGTCCTCGTGGCGCCGGCCTTTCCCCGGGGCGTCAACCCCCTGTCCTGGACCGGCTTCAAGAGCGCCTGGATGAACATGGGGCGCTGGGGTTCCTGGAAAGAGCCGATCCGCCCGACCTTCGAGGGGGCCGTGTACTCCTCCTTCCACCGCATGCCGGAAGATCAGCGAAAGCGGGTGTTCGAAAAACTGACCTACGAGTCCCCGAAGGCGGCCCTGGAGATCAGCTTCTGGTTCCTCGACCGCAGCAAGGCGACGGAGGTGGACGAATCGAAGGTGACCTGCCCCGTCCTGACCGTCGCCGCCGGGGAGGACCGCCTCCTGCCCCCCTCCATCGTCAAGAAGATCCACCAGAAGTACGGGGCCGTCTCCATGTACCGCGAATTCCCCGGCCGCGACCATTTCATCATCGCCGAACCGGGCTGGCAGGAAGTCGCCGCCTACATCGACGGGTGGATGGGGCGGCTGGGGAGGTGAGAAGCAGTCGGTAGAACTGCTCCCTATCCTGATTTTCCTTCTTTTCTTTTTTCACTCCAAAGAAATGCGACACTCCCTCGTCGTTTGAGCCTTGTTTTCTTCACCATGATACCACAGCATCGTTCTGACCAAACATGCACACCATGTGAATACTATTATTGAATAGCAATAATCTCTGGAACCAGATGGAACGATGCGCTATAGCATCAACCCGGATGTTGATAGCACGACGGAACCGGCCGGACGCCGAATTGAACTCGTGAGCAGCTTCCCTTCCTCACCTTCGACGACGTTCCCCGGAAAGCATCGAAAAACAAATCATCGATCAAAAAGGAATCCAAGAAACAGATTGCCGACGTCCTCTGCCAACGGTGGATTCATGCCAAAGCATCCGTACAGCAAATCCATAGTCTTCTTCGACGTGGAGACCACGGGGCTTTCTCCCACCCATGGACACCGGATCATCGAGATCGGAGCGATAGCCGTTTCCCGCCATGGATCAACCGTCTCCGAATTTCACAGCCTTGTTAATCCAGGGGTACCGATTTCCAAAAGTGCAGCAAAGGTTCACGGCATTACACAGAACATGCTTCACGGCCAGCCCGCGCCGGAAGAAATCATCCCGCGCTTCCAGGACTTTATTCGTGACAGCCTGCTCGTCGCCCACAATGCACCGTTTGACCTCCGTTTTCTTCGTTACGAATTCCAGCGTCTCCGAATGAACCTCACACATCCCCACGTTTGCACCTTGGAAATGAGCCGCCGCCGCTGCCCACATCTTCCGAACCACCGCCTGGAAACCGTCCATCGCCACCTGTGCGGCCAGGCTGAAAATTGCGGCCAGAACCATCGCGCCTTGGCCGATGCCCGCATGGTAGCTCAAATCTGGATGAAGATGGAGGGGAGATGAGCATACAGCCCGCCTATTACCGGTATTGGGGAAAAGCGGATAGGGAAGGAGCGAGCTACCATCTTTTGCCTTATCACTGCCTGGATGTGGCGGCGGTCATTGCCACGTGGTGGGATGCCAGTGCAACGATTCGAAGGAGCTTTTGTCAATATTCCGCTGTGACCGAGACGCAGATACGTGCATGGCTCTTGATGTTTACAGCCCTCCACGATTACGGAAAGTACGACATTCGTTTCCAACTAAAAGTCAAACCTGCATGGAAAGCACTTTACCCTCTCTCCGATGAAAGTCGCCGCCTACCCTCTGAATATGAATGCAGGGAGTACATGCATGGCGAAAACGGACTGTCATGGTTCAAGCAAGACTTCTTCCGATGTTTCGGATGCAGCCAGAGCAATTCCATGTTCGTTGACGAAGATGACCCGGCTCATTGGTTGCAGTGGAAACCCTGGATTGAGGCGACAACCGGGCATCACGGCCATGTGAAGGACGTTTCTTATATTCGAGAAACTGCTCTGTCTTCACTATCTGACCAGGGGCCTGCAGAGTTAGATCGCACGGTACGCATCTCGTGGCTGGAAACACTTTGCCAATTCTTTTTGCAACCAGTAGGCCTTTCTTTGAATGACAGCCCGCCGCCTCCATCACCCCTTCTCGCGGGACTCTGTTCTGTGGCCGATTGGCTTGCATCCCGTTGCGATGAGGTGAACTTTACCTTTCAGAATCAAAAGGAGCCGCTTTCCTCATATTTTGAAAGAAAGCTTTCGGATGATGCACCCCGAATTTTTTCTTTCTCAGGAATTAACGGTTCCCCAAAAGATTACGGCGGCATACAACAATTGTTGCCGGTCTGCACCTCACCCCATCCTCTCCAGACCATGGTTAATGATCTGCCTCTGCACTCTGCATTGACGATTATTGAGGCCCCCACCGGTTCAGGAAAAACGGAAGCAGCCCTCGCCTATGCATGGCGACTATTGGCCGCTGACTTAGTCGATTCGATCATTTTCGCTCTGCCGACCCAGGCAACGGCAAACGCCATGTTGGGGCGATTGGAGACAGTCGCAACGAAACTATTCAATAACTCGCCAAACTTGCTGCTTGCGCACGGTTCAGCAAGATTCAATGACAAATTTGCGGGTCTGAAACGCAAGGGGATCTATGCTGACGGGGAGCCGGACGGATGGGTGCAATGTGGACAGTGGCTCGCGGAAAGCCGAAAGCGGGTTTTCCTCGGTCAGATCGGAATTTGCACAATTGACCAAGTGCTGATCTCCGTCTTGCCGGTCAAACATCGTTTCGTGCGTAGTTTTGGAATCGGACGAAGCATACTCATCGTAGACGAGGTTCATGCCTATGATGCGTACATGTACGGTCTGCTCGAAGAGGTTTTACGCCAACAGCACGCAGCCGGAGCATCAGTCATCCTGATGTCGGCAACCCTGCCGGCAAACCAGAAAAGACAACTTTGCGCAACATGGCAGACCGGCAGTAGAAACATGACAGGACAGGCACCTTATCCTCTAATCACCTGGGTTGGCGAGAATGAATCGGGGCAGTTATCACTCACGCAACAAGATCAACCCAAGTCGCAGGAAGTCAAAGCTGAATGTCTCCGGACTGATAAAATGGAGCCAGATGACAGCATACTACAACGCGCAGTCATGGCTGCCGATGAAGGCGCACAGGTAGCGATAATATGTAATCTCGTTGCTACTGCTCAAGGTGTAGCTCGTAGACTTAAAAATTTTTCGTCGGCGCCCGTAGATCTCTTTCATGCTCGTTACCGTTTCAAGGATAGACAGACAAAAGAGAACAATATCATTCAACAATTTGGCCCCAAAGGCAACCGGGATCAAGGCCGGATCCTAGTGGCCACGCAGGTTGTCGAACAGTCGCTCGACCTTGATTTTGACTGGATCGTGACCCAACTCTGCCCGGTTGACCTCCTTTTTCAGCGGATGGGCCGGCTACATCGGCATGAACATAGCAAGCGTCCGCCAAACTTTGAAAAGCCTGTCTGCACAGTTCTGTTGCCACGAGATAGTGATTATGGACTAACCGGGAAGGTTTACTCGAACACGCGCGTCCTTTGGAGAACCGAACAATTACTCATCAACACAACTGACGAAAAGGTCATGTTCCCTAGCGCTTATCGCAATTGGATTGAACCGGTTTATCAGGAGACAGCATGGGAGAAAGAACCGAATGAGATCACAAAAGCATACGAGCAGTTTGCAAATGACCTTTTCGTTTCCAGAAGCAAGGCTCGTGTGATGATTCATTCCGCAGCGAACCCTTTTGGCGATACGGATGAAGTCGTGGCCGCCGTCACTCGTGACGGGGAGATGAACCTGACGGTAATCCCGTATTTGGAATCGCCGGACGGCAAGCGACTGCTTGATGGCGAGTTGATCGACGACTTGGATGATTACCGGCAAGCAGAAGAACTTGCCCTCAATAGTGTAAGCGTGCCCCATGGTTGGAGAGGATGGCTCAAGAATGCATGCAGGGAGGTTGATGACAAAGGTTGCTGGCTTGCAATGACGGAGAAAGGGGGGAATTTCGTGAGCGAATGGAACAATATTGTTTTCAGGTATCATAGGGATACCGGATTGGAGATGGAAAGATGAATCTTCTTACGGATCAGTGGATACCCGTACGGCCTTTACCTGCTGGGAACCCGGTAAAGATCACTCTGCGACAGCTATTGTGCGAAGATGACAGATGGGAACTCTCTCTCCCGCGTGATGACATGGAGATGGCGGCCTTGCAGTTGCTCATCTGCATAGCGCAGGTCTTCTTCCTGCCGAAGGATATCCAGGAATTAAAACAACGAATTGTATCACCCTTGGAGACGGGCACATTCGATGAAGGATGCGCACCCTATGATGACTGGTTTCAACTTGACCACCCCGAACATCCATTTATGCAGGTAAGAGAAGCCGATGCCAAGGAAATCATCCCAATGGGTAAGCTGATGGCGGGGTTGAGTGGAGCAACCAACAGTTGCTTCGTAAACGAACCCGGACTTGGTTCACACCTTTGTGGTGGGTGTGCTGCAATCGCCTTATTCAATCAAGCCTCTTGCGCACCCAGCTTTGGTGGCGGTTTTAAGTCAAATCTTCGTGATGGACGGTGGCCAGGAAAGGATGGGAAAGGAGGATTTAGCGGTTCTCCAGTAACAACTTTGGTGCAGGGAGAAGATCTTCGACAAACGGTTTGGTTCAATGTCCTGAGTAAAGAAAAAGTGATTGCCGATTTACCGTGGCATCGGGAAACACAAAAACAGAAGCCGACTTGGGTCGATCCTATCAAGGCATTATCAATCATTCCGGCACAGACCATTGGCCTATTAAGGGGACTATTTTGGCAGCCCGCCCACATCGAATTGCTTCCCCTGAATGGACCACACTCTTGTAGTTGCTGTGGCTTTTCCGGACAGAAAGTTTTTAGAGGATTTAAAAGGGTCCAATTTAGATACACAATTCAAGGTCTTTGGCCCCATCCTCATGGTGTGCGGACAACAACATTCAAAAATAATGTGCCTGAAGAAAGATTCATATCTTTTACAACACTGGCTCCTGCTTGGACTCAATTGAGCCGTTTTGTTGTCCAACTCCAGACAGATGATAAGACTGAAGGGCAACAACCGGCAGCAGTTATTAGACAAGCTCAAGGTCTCGTACGTGGACTCCGATTGAACATAGGAGGTTATCGAAATCCAAGTAAACTTGCTGACATCCAGGAGCGCCGTCACGAACTGATTTTTCTCAATGACGGATGGAGTAATCATACAAACATCATTCACGATCTCGTTGAACTCGCCAAGGGATACGGTAATTCACTATTCAATGCACTGGGCGTTTTTATCAAAGGACTCAAGAAGACTAAGAAGTTCACGGGGGCCAAAGGTATTAAAATCAATTTGCACGAGATAGCTAAGGGGAAATTCTTCAGGCGCAGTGAAGATGCGGTGCTCCACACTTTAAGCTGCATTGATTTCGAAAATCCTTCATCGGAATTATTGGCAATGGGTGAGAAGTTGAATCGAATCACCACAAATCTTTTCAATGAATCGGTACATCCGTATCTAAATGATCCCGAATTGGTACGGACAATGGCCATTTCGAGGAAAATTCTGAACAAGAACCTGAAGGCACTCAAACCACAACATGATGGAAGGAGTGACGATGAGACAAACGCATGACTTCATGGAGTTGTATCAGGCATGGCAGAGATTGACATCCGGACCGAAGGCCGAACTACGCCGCGTCAGCCACCCTGAAAACCTCTTGGCAATCCCCGCTTTTTATCGATTGTACAGTGGAAGGGGGAAAACGGAATGGGAAAAGCAAGCCTATCAGAGGCTTATTTATTGCCTCCCCTGTATCAAGGAGCATACGGACAGACCGGTCACGCTGGGCGCTGCACTGGCCGATATCCGTAAGGGCGGCCGTACAGTGGTTAGTGAAAAGAGGCTGTTCCAAGTTGTCCGAAGCAACTTTCCAAACGACATAATCCAGTTACGCCGGGTACTCCGCATGGTTGAGCCAACCGTAAACTGGCAAAAAACAGCTATGACTCTCTGGTACTGGAACGAACGAAGCAAACGTGATTTTCTCGAACAGTTCTTTCTTAATCAAACAAACTGAACATTTTTACCAAAGGAGAAGACAAACATGAAAAATTTTATCAATTTCCACGTGTTGATCTCCCACAGTCCCTCCTGCCTCAACCGCGATGACATGAACATGCAGAAATCGGCTGTTTTCGGTGGTGTCCGCCGGGTAAGAATCTCAAGCCAGAGTCTCAAGCGTGCCATGCGCAAGAGCGAGTACTATGGAAAGCATCTAGGAGAAACGAGCATTCGCAGTCGCGACCTCGCATTGCTGAAAGATCAGTTCCATACGTTGTTAAGAGATGAGTTCGATGAAGCAACCATCAATGATGCTATAGAAAGATTCGCAAAAACTAAACCAAGTGGCAATCAAGACGAAAATCTGGATGAACGAGTGCCGGATGATTCCGATGATAATAGACTTGCAGTAGCTCCATGGATGAAAGAAGAATTCAAGATAATTTGCCAGATAGTTAAAGATATTAGGGCAGAAGGATTATCTGACGAGGAAACGGAAAAAGCGAAACAACTTTATGAAAAACAGAAGGGGAAAAAGAAGAAGGCTCTCGATCATTTTCGCGATGATGCATTAGATAAGAAAATTAGAAAAAGATTAGAAGATAACCGAACAGCATTACGACAAGCCATGAGATCAGCAATAGATGTAGCGCTCTCCGGCAGGATGGCTACTTCAGGCTTGATGACAACCATTGAAGGAGCTCTGGCTGTCGCCCATATATTGACCACTCACGCCGTCGACGCCGATATCGATTGGTTCACGGCTGTCGATGATCTGCAGGAACTCGGGTCGGGCCACCTTGATACGCAGGAATTTTCGAGCGGTGTCTTTTACCGATATGCCAGCCTTAATCTGAAGCAGTTACAGGACAATCTGGGAAACGCACCAAGAGAAAAGGCGCTGGAAATCGCCGCACACGTGCTGCACATGATGGCGACGGTCGTCCCTTCGGCAAAGCAGCACAGCTTTGCCGCTCACAATTTGGCTGACCTCGTTCTCGTTTCTTTTTCCGACATTCCGGTCTCGCTGGCCAATGCCTTCGAAGAACCGGTCCGCTCCAATGGAAACGGTTTTCGTGCGGTATCCATCAGGGCGCTCTTGAACTACTGGCAACAGATCCATAGCGGATATGGACTGGAAGAGCGCTGCGGTTCGTTTGTACTCGGCCAATTCGAGACACCACAAGGAATCGACCGCAAATCAACGCTCGATAATCTGAAAGAATGGGTTCGCGGAGACGGCGAGGTGTAATGATGGGGGACTATCTGATCCTGAAGCTGTATGGGCCGATGCAAGCCTGGGGAGAGCATACGTTCGAGGGATATCGCCCGTCGGCAAACCTCCCTTCCAGGAGCGCTCTGCTTGGACTACTCGGCGCTTGCCTAGGAATAAAACGCAATGATCGAGAACGCCAGCAACAATTGGCCCAAAGTATCTGTTTCGCAGTATGTAAGGAAGATCGTTTCCTGATAAGGCACAGCGGGAAGAAGTACGCGTTACAGACGGTTAAACTTGTTGATTATCACACCGTAAAAGAAGCAAGGAAGGACTATACTGGCCTCAAGACCCATGAGACCATTCAAACATGGCGAGAGTATCTCTTCGATGCATTTTACACTGTCGCAGTCTGGAACATAGAGCCAGCTTTCATTTCACTCAATGAACTTGAGCAGGCGGTCAAAAAACCCCTGTTCACACCATATCTGGGACGTCGCTGTTGCCCCCTGTCTCGTCCGCTATTTGAAACACGAGTTGTGGCAGAGAACGCACAAACAGCACTTTGGAGCATGACTTCAGATAGCGGCACAATCTACAGCGAAGAACAAGGGGCTGTAAGGACAATCCGCATGCGCGATGTCCCCCTTGTGAATCAGCCTCGTCAATTTGCCAGCCGCAATGTTTACATCTATGGAGGAAGGAATGCATTTGAGCAAAGTAATGATTAGCGGTTCGACATGCCGGAATCCTTACGAAATTCATCGCGCGTTATGGAGACTGTTCCCGGAAGATGCCGATGCGCAACGGGATTTTTTGTTTCGTGTAGAGCATTCCGGACAGCAAAGTGCCGAAGTATTGCTTCAATCCATTCGTGAACCATTGCCATCGCCATCAAAAGAGGTCCGTCTCGTCGCCTGCAAGGAATATCCTCTGTTATTGCGTGCAGGACAGCGGTTGCGTTTTTTGCTGGTTGCCAACCCGGTGAAAACGATTGCTGACGAGCATGGACGATTAAAGGGGGATGGCCAGGAGAAAAAATGCCGTGTCCCATTATTGCGTGACGAAGACCGACAGACTTGGTTAACCAGAAAACTAAACGGTTTTGCTGTGGTTGAAATTGCTGAAGTGGAAAAACGGCCTGTTCTGAATTTCCACAAGATTAGAGAAAAGCGAATCGGAAAGATACAACCTGTCGTTTTCCAAGGGATATTACAGGTCCTCAATCAAGATGAATTCAGGAACCAGATAATCAAGGGAATCGGCCCAGCCAAGGCCTTCGGATGTGGGCTTCTCTCTCTCGCAAGGATCTAAACATGGAAACCAGAATGGTCCTTTCACAAGGGCAGGGAAATCAGACGAACACTTCACAACAGTGAATGGTGGTTCGCAATTGTCGATATTGTTGCCGTATTGACAGATTCTATCGATCCTGCCGGTTATGTAAAAGATATTCGTCGTCGTGACGCTGAGTTATCCAAAGGGTGGGGGCAAATTGCCACCCCCCTTTGGATTGAAACGCCGGGTGGAAAGCAAAAAGCCAACTGCGCCAACACCGAGGGCATTTTCCGCATCATCCAGTCTATCCCCTCCCCCAAGGCGGAGCCGTTCAAGCGATGGCTGGCACGGGTCGGTTATGAATGGTTACAGGAGATCGAAGATCCCGAACTGGCAACAAAACGGACGCGAGCGCTTTACAAGGCTAAGGGTTATTCCAACAACTGGATCGAAAAAAGAATGCGGCAAGAAATCCTGATTACCTTGAGAACAAAGGAGTCGCGACCATGCAACCTCTCCTCCCGCCCCTGAAGCCAATCCCGATCAAAGATCGTGTTTCAGTCCTGTTCGTCGAGAAGGGGAACCTCGATGTCCTGGATGGCGCATTCGTTCTCGTGGACAAGAACGGAATCCGAACCCACATTCCTGTCGGCGGCGTTGCCTGTCTGATGATGGAACCCGGAATCAGGGTGTCTCACGCAGCGGTGACCCTGGCATCACGGACAGGCTGTCTCCTTGTCTGGACCGGGGAGGGAGGCGTGCGGCTCTATGCCTCCGGCCAGCCTGGTGGTGCCCGGGCGGATCGTCTTCTTTACCAGGCCAGGCTGGCTCTGGACGATACAGCCCGGCTCAAGGTAGTCCGCAAGATGTACACCCTCCGCTTCAAGGAAGAACCGCCTGAAAGGCGCAGTGTGGAGCAGCTTCGAGGGATCGAGGGAGTCAGGGTCCGCAAGATGTATGAACTGCTGGCCAGGCAACACGGTGTTACCTGGAAGAGTCGGAATTACAATCACGATGAATGGGGCAGCGGCGATGTTCCGAATCGCTGCCTGTCCGCGGCGACGTCTTGCCTGTATGGTATCTGCGAAGCGGCGATCTTGGCCGCGGGCTATGCGCCGGCTGTAGGTTTCATCCATACAGGGAAACCGCAGTCTTTCGTCTACGATATCGCAGATATTTTCAAGTTCGATACGGTTGTTCCCGTGGCTTTCAGGATTGCTGCCCGATCCCCCCGGGATCCCGAACGGGAGGTCCGCCTCGCCTGTCGCGATGCTTTCCGCCAATCCAGGATTCTGCATCGAATCATCCCGACCATTGAGGAAGTCCTCGCTTCCGGCGAGTTGAAAATGCCGGAGCCGGCGCCTGAATCCATCGAACCAGCAATACCCAATAAGGAGGGACTCGGCGATGCTGGTCATCGTGGTTGAAAATGTCCCTCCACGGCTGCGGGGGAGACTCGCCATCTGGCTTCTGGAAGTTCGGGCGGGAATATACGTTGGAAAAGCATCCCGCCGGATCCGGGAAATGATCTGGAGTCAAATCGAAAAAGGGGTGGCGGATGGAAATGCCGTCATGGCCTGGAGCACCAATACGGAATCAGGTTTTGATTTCATGACCCTTGGAGCCAATCGGCGGATTCCCGTCGAAATGGACGGCATCAAGCTCGTTTCATTCCTGCCGGAGGAATCGAGAAAGGACATCGTCAAGCAATAATAAAGGCAGTGACTTTGGACAGGGAATTTGTCGGTAGAAAAAGGTTCTTTGAAAATTCAATATGGTTTTAATGGGATAGAAGAAGTGTGTTCCCCACGGGCGTGGGGATGAACCGAGCCAAAGAATGAATGGAATCAAACGGCTCATGTGTTCCCCACGGGCGTGGGGATGAACCGCTGCAATACGGTTGGGATGAGGAAGGAGGAGGGTGTTCCCCACGGGCGTGGGGATGAACCGATCAGGCGATCCGGCGGAACGTGGGAAAAGTCGTGTTCCCCACGGGCGTGGGGATGAACCGGCTCGGCTCGGACGGCGCGGAAGGATAGTCCGGTGTTCCCCACGGGCGTGGGGATGAACCGGGGTTGAAATGGCCGCTCCCGTGGACGGCGGTGTGTTCCCCACGGGCGTGGGGATGAACCGGTCTATTGACCGTGTATTGAGCTTCCTTTGAAGTGTTCCCCACGGGCGTGGGGATGAACCGTCGGGGATCAGGGGGCCGTGACGAGGCAGGTAGTGTTCCCCACGGGCGTGGGGATGAACCGATCCATGCAGGAAACGACGCCGCCGGTAGCCTGTGTTCCCCACGGGCGTGGGGATGAACCGTTGCATCGCGTTAGAGTCTCATTGCAGCGGAAGTGTTCCCCACGGGCGTGGGGATGAACCGCCACGGACGGTCCGCCCTCGGTCACGACGGGCGTGTTCCCCACGGGCGTGGGGATGAACCCCGTCCTCATTTCGTCCCACTTATTCATCCCCTGTGTTCCCCACGGGCGTGGGGATGAACCGATCGCGGATTGGGGCGGCAATGTTTCATTGAAGTGTTCCCCACGGGCGTGGGGATGAACCGAACGATTTGCGGCACGGGCTCTATCCTGATTGGTGTTCCCCACGGGCGTGGGGATGAACCGGCAGAAGATATGCAGACCGCAACGGCACAACAGTGTTCCCCACGGGCGTGGGGATGAACCGCCTCCAGAATGGCCTTTCCGATGCCCTTTTCCGTGTTCCCCACGGGCGTGGGGATGAACCGGGGAGCGTCGACGCTCTTGGCCCCTCTTTCGCGTGTTCCCCACGGGCGTGGGGATGAACCGCGAGCCCGCCGACAGCCATCGCGGCCAGGGCGGTGTTCCCCACGGGCGTGGGGATGAACCGTTGAAACGGAATGGGAGGTAGCACCATGACCCGTGTTCCCCACGGGCGTGGGGATGAACCGGATCAAAAAACTTTGCGACTACCTTCTGATTCGTGTTCCCCACGGGCGTGGGGATGAACCGGCCATCGCCACCGTCCACAATTGCATGGACGAGTGTTCCCCACGGGCGTGGGGATGAACCGTTCTCTTGAGGCTACGCAGTATCCGACAGGCAGTGTTCCCCACGGGCGTGGGGATGAACCGACCATTCACGACATGACTGTGCGATCTTGGGCGTGTTCCCCACGGGCGTGGGGATGAACCGAGCTAAAGGAAAAAGTGGGATACAGGGAAGGGGTGTTCCCCACGGGCGTGGGGATGAACCGTCGTCACTGTTGAGCAACAGAACTATGGCGTGGTGTTCCCCACGGGCGTGGGGATGAACCGGACAGGAGTTCGTCCCGCCAGCGGTCTATCAGGTGTTCCCCACGGGCGTGGGGATGAACCGGTATAGGAGCCTAGCCATGACGCCCGCCGACCGTGTTCCCCACGGGCGTGGGGATGAACCGGGGGCGGGAATCGGGGTCACGACAGCGGCGATGTGTTCCCCACGGGCGTGGGGATGAACCGGCTCCTTTTCCAAATTCAACAGATATCATCGGGTGTTCCCCACGGGCGTGGGGATGAACCGGCGGCGCGTGATGCCCTGAAGGCCCTCGCCAAGTGTTCCCCACGGGCGTGGGGATGAACCGCCTAAGGCTTTTTGCCTCCAGGGATGTAATTTGTGTTCCCCACGGGCGTGGGGATGAACCGATCCTCTGGATTGTCCAGAACGCCCTGGAGGCGTGTTCCCCACGGGCGTGGGGATGAACCGAACCATTTTGGTGAGATAATTTTCACTCAGCCGTGTTCCCCACGGGCGTGGGGATGAACCGGAAGAATTCAAACCAGCCATTGATACAATCATGTGTTCCCCACGGGCGTGGGGATGAACCGTCTTCACAATCCCCCGAGCCCCCCTCTTCCATGTGTTCCCCACGGGCGTGGGGATGAACCGATCCTACCGGCCAGCCCATGGCTCATGGAGGCGTGTTCCCCACGGGCGTGGGGATGAACCGTGGAGGCGGGCGTTGTGTGGCCGCAGATTTACGTGTTCCCCACGGGCGTGGGGATGAACCGACGAGCAACGTTCTTCCCGGGCTGCTCCCGAAGTGTTCCCCACGGGCGTGGGGATGAACCGCGCAGGTCTCGCACAGGTTAATCGGTTTCCACGTGTTCCCCACGGGCGTGGGGATGAACCGCAGGGAGAGAACGCCGTGCCGATCCGCCCGGAGTGTTCCCCACGGGCGTGGGGATGAACCGCGGCGAGAAACGGGATGCTTAAGTGGGGCGAAGTGTTCCCCACGGGCGTGGGGATGAACCGCCATGGACCATTCCACGAAGGGCATTTTTTGCGTGTTCCCCACGGGCGTGGGGATGAACCGGACTATCAATCTACGAGCATGGCGTTTGTGGAGTGTTCCCCACGGGCGTGGGGATGAACCGGCCGTGGGGATGATCCTAAATAGGAAGGTGGAGTGTTCCCCACGGGCGTGGGGATGAACCGTCTCATGACGGGTTCGCAATACTCCCGGGGGAGTGTTCCCCACGGGCGTGGGGATGAACCGC